>JAXDJC010000244.1:0-10778 GCA_034663685.1 Thermoleophilaceae bacterium | reverse complement strand
TGGTAGGTCCCCGCCTTCAGCTTCAGGATGACCTTCCCGTTCGTACCGGGCTGGAGCTCCGCCACCTCGCCCGACGAATGTCCCTCGTTGGCCTTCCCGGAGGGGTCGACCGTGACGGGCACCCGCTCGACGATCATCTCGTGGACGAGCGTGCCGGTGTTGGCGACCGTGAAGGTCACGCTCCCGGCGCGCACGACCTGGGCGTTGGGCCGCACGAACATCTCGCCGAGCTTGACGTCCACGGTGCCGGCGGCGGCCGGTGCGGCGGCGGGCTTGGTCGCAGCCGCATGTGAGGCGCCGGGGGCCTGTGCGGCGACCGGCGAGGAGTTGTCGCTGCGGGACGTGCCGGTGATGAGGGCCACGGTCAGCGCCGAGACCCCGACGACCAGCGCCGCGGTCGACAGCACGAGGTTGATGTTGCTGGCGCGCGACAGCCGGTCGGTTCGCTCCCCGAGGGCGTGGTCCTCGCTCCGCAGCTCATCGACCTCCCCCTGGATGAGGGTCGGCTTCGCACCGTTCTCCGTGGTTTCCGTTGTCATCGGCATGAGGGCTCCTGTCTCAGTTTCCGAGTCTCAGTCTCGATCCGCGGCTTGCGCCGCGCATCCGCCCGGTCTACGGGCTCTGCGGCCGGTGCTTTCCCCATGCCCGTCGGTAGTTGCCCGTCGTGGGAGGCGAACGCAGCGTGCTCCCCGAGGTACGGGGCCAGGTACTTGCCGGCAACCTTGCCCGGCGGCCACCAGAGCAAGTGGTCGGCGACCTCCGAGCCGGCCCCGCGGCCCCGCCTGTCGCCCGGGTCGCTGCGGAGCCACCTGGGCTTCGAGCCGGTGAGGAGCTCGCCGCGCAGTACGGGCCGTTGACCCGTCGGCGTGACGTCGGCTCCGGCACGCCGCGCGATCGCCTCCGCGACCACGTCGGCCTGCTGGCACGCCACGCCGCCCTGCTTGATCGGGAATGAGGTCCCGTCGCCGGCGCCGTACACGTCGCTGACACCGCGCACGCGGCCGAACGGCATGACGCGGAGGAAGCCCCCGCCATCGGCCGGGAGTCCCCTGATCGCCGGGCCGCTGAGCCTGGGGAGTGCCACGACGCGATCGCAGGAGAGCTCGCGGCCGCCCTGCACGACCAGGGTGCGTGCGTCGGGAACCGCGGCGCTGACCCCGCACAGGCACTCGATGCCGGCCGCCTCGAGCAGCCTCTCGGTCTCGGCGCTCGCGTCAGCCCCGAAGATCGCCAGCGGCCGCTCCTCCGGGGTCGCGATCGTGAGCGCGGCCGGCGAGCCGCCCGCGTCCGCGCGAGCCGCGGTCATGAGGGCGAGCTCGTAGAGGGGGAGCGTCCAGGAAGTGCCGGGCGGGATCACGAAGGCCACCCGCCGCACCGTGCCGTCGTGCACGGCGTTCACGAGCGCACGCATCTCGGCGGCATCCTCGTGGCCCCGGAAGGTCAGCGCGTGGGGAAAGGCCGCGGTCCGCCGCGCACCGGTGGCGACCACCAGCACGTCATACCCAAGCTCGCGGCCGTCGGCCGTGAAGGCCGCGTGGGCGGACGGCGCGACCCAGGCAAGCGCCCCCCTCTCGAGGCCGGCGTCGAAATCACGCGCGAGATCGGTGAGCGGGCGGCCGTGTGCGCCTTCGTCGCTGAACGGAGCGACCACGCTCATCGGCCGGTAGACCAGGTCGGCTTCGGGGCTGAGGAGCGTGATCGAGACACGCTCGGAGGCGAGTGCGCGCAGAGCGATCAGCGTCTCGGCCGCGGCCACACCGCCTCCCGCGATCAGCACATGGAGTGGCCTGGTGTCGCTCGCGGCGGACGGCGTGGGCATAGGTTCAAGGTAGGCGTCGGTCGTCCCTCGGTAATCCGGCGCACGCCGCTGTCCCGAGCGGATAACTACGGATCCGATCGACGGTGCGCCGCGGATGGCGGGGGCCCCTCACGGTGGGGAACATGGGCCATGCCCTACGACCACGATCATCCCGAGCAGGGACCCGCACCGGACGCGACGATGTTCGGCTGCGACCCCGAGCCGCCCGGCGATGAGCGCTTCGCGCGCCTAGCCTGTCGGGTGCATGGCCAACCCCGGCCTCACCGACCCGGCAATGCTGCGCCGGCTGCTGGACGTCTGCCGTTCGGTGGCGTCCGAGCACGATCTCGAGGCGGTGCTTCGCCGGGTCGTTGAGGAGGCGCGTGGGATAACCGGGGCGAGCTACGGCGAGCTCGGCGTCATGAACGACCGTCGCGACGGCCTCGACCGGCTGATCACGACCGGCACCGACCGGGAGACGAAGAGCACCGTCCTCGACGTGCCGATCCTCATCCGCGGCGAGGCGTACGGCAACCTCCACCTCACCGGGAAGGCCCGCGGGCGGGACTTCGGCGAGCTGGATGAGGAGGCGGTTGGCCTGCTGGCCGATATCGCGGGGGTCGCCATCGACAACGCGCGCCTCCTTCAGCGCGTCGAGAGCCGCCGGGACGAGCTCGAACGGGCCGTCGTCGGCCTGGAGGCAACCACCGAGATCGCCAGCGCCGTGGGCGGAGAGACCGACCTCGACCGCATCCTCGAGCTGATCGCCGAGCGTGGCCGCGCGCTCGTGAACGCCCGGGCGGTCGTGATCCTGCTCGAGGACACGGGCAAGCTGAACGTGGTCACCGTCGCGGGAGAGATCGACGACGCGGTGGTCGGCCGCCGGTTGCCGGTGGCCGAGTCGCTCTACGGCGAGGTGCTGCAATCCCGGCGGCCGGAAACGATCGCCGACCTGCCATCTCGCCTGCGCGCGGTCAAGCACGCGATCGGCGTGGAGGCGGACGTCGCCCTCATCGTCCCGCTCGTGTTCAAGGGCAGGGCGCTCGGGGTGCTCGTGGCGTATGACCACGAGCACGGGTCGAACGCGTTCATGCCGTCGGAGCAGCAGCTGCTGGTCTCCTTCGCCGCAAGCGCGGCGATAGCGGTCGGCACGGCGAAGACCGTCGCACGGGAGCACCTGCGCCACAGCATCCAGGCGGCCGAGCTCGAGCGACGCCGATGGGCCCGCGAGCTGCACGACGAGACGCTCCAGGGGCTCGGCGCGCTCAACGTGCTGCTGGGCGCGGGACTGGCGGGCGACCTCGAGAATGCGGTGCGCGAATCGCTCGTCTTCATCGCGGAGCAGATCGCGTCGCTGCGCTCCCTGATCTCAGATCTCAGGCCGGCGGTGCTCGACGAGCTCGGCGTGGCGCCGGCGCTCGAGGCGCTGGCCGACCGCATGGCCTCCACGGCCGGTCTGACCGTCGAGCTCGACGTGGATCTGGCGTTCGAGCGAGAGGAGTCGCCCACGCGGCTGACCCCCGAGATCGAGAACGCGATCTACCGCCTCGTGCAGGAGACGCTCACGAACGCGTCCAAGCACGCCGGCGCAGGACGCGCCACCGTGTCGGTCCGGGAGACGAACGGCAGCGTCCGGGTCGAGGTGCGCGACGAGGGCGCTGGGTTCGACATCGACGAGATCACCCACGGGTTCGGCCTCATCGGGATGACGGAGCGCGCGGATCTCGTGGACGGCAGGTTGGCCGTGGACTCGATCCCCGGCGAGGGAACCACGGTGACCATCGTGGTCCCCGCGAAGCACGTCGCACCTGCGTAGTTTGCCCCTTGCAGACGCGATGGATTGCGGATGTGCGGAGTCGGCGGCGCGCCTAGCTTGGGGGACTCGACCACCAAGAAGGAGACAACGATGATCCTCGCGTCCTATGACGGGTCTGCAGATGCCCAGTCGGCCATCGACCGCGCCGCGCTACTCATGCCCGGCGCCGAGGCGACCGTGCTCACGGTCTGGGAGCCGTTCCAGCTGGCGCCGAGCGGGGGCGGAATGGGCATGGGAATGATCGCCCCCTACCCCGACAACGGCGCGATAGACGCGGCCAACCAGGCGGCGGCCGAGGCTCAGGCCACCGAGGGCGCCGACCGCGCGACGGCGGCCGGGCTGGATGCCGAGCCGCGAATCGCCGTCTGCGTGGACAGCGTGGCGGCCACGATTCTGGCGGTGTCCGACGAGTTGGACGCGGAGGCGATCGTCGTCGGGACCCGAGGTCTCACCGGGCTGCGATCGATGCTGCTCGGGAGCGTGTCGCATCACCTCCTCCAGCACGCCGACCGCTCCGTGATCGTCGTCCCCTCGCCCGCCGTCGCCGACGAGCGACGCGGGTGGATCCACCGCAGGGAGATCGTCGCGGTCGAGGTATAGCCTCGCGCTCAGGCGAGCAGCCGGCGGACCTGGCCGGCGATCTCGAGGTCCTCGCGGGCGCTGACCACGAGCGTGTGGACCGCTGCCCCCTCGGCGGTCAGGTCCCCGTCGCCCGTGGCGGCCCGGTTCCGGTCCTCGTCCACGCGCACGCCGAGGAAGCCCAGCCCCCCGGCCGCCGCCGCGCGGATCTCGGGGGAATGCTCCCCCACGCCGCCGGTCCACACGACGGCGTCCAGGCCGTCCATCGCGGCCGCCATGGCGGCAATGCCGGCGCGGAGGCGATGCAGGTAGACGTCGAGGGCGAGGCTCGCGTGCGGGTCGCCGCCCGCCGCGGCGCCGACCACCGTGCGCATGTCCGCCGTGCCGGCGAGCCCGAGCATTCCCGACTCGTATTCCAGTGCGTGGGCCATCTGCCGCTCACTCAGCTCCGTGCGCTCGAGCAGCCATAGGAGCAGCCCCGGATCCACGGACCCCGACCGCGTGGCCATGGCCAGGCCCTCGAGCGGCGTGAATCCCATCGTGGTGTCGACCGAGCGCCCGGACTCGACCGCGGCCAGCGACGCGCCGGCCCCGAGGTGGCAGGTGACCACGCGCAGCCCGCCGGGCGAGCGTCCCAGGAGCTCGGCGGCGCGGCGCGCAGCATAGGCATGGGAGAGGCCGTGGAAGCCGAAGCGCCGCAGCCCCCAGCGCTCCCGCCAGGCGCGTGGCAGCGCGTAGGTGGCGGCTCCCTGGGAGAGCGTGGCGTGGAAGGCCGTGTCGAAGCAGGCCACCGCCGGGCAGTCCGGCCGGGCGCCGGTCACCGCGTCGAGTGCCGCCAGCGACTTGGCCTGGTGCAGCGGAGCCAGGTCGGCCAGCTCCCGCAACTCGGAGAGCACGCCGGCGTCCACGCGCACCGCCTCCACGTGCCGCTCGCCGCCGTGCACGATTCGATGTCCGACCGCGTCGACCTCACCCAGCCCGCGCACCGCGACCGAGACCTGCCCCGGGTCGATCGCGGCGCCCGGCGCCGGCAGCTCCTCGGAGCCGGCGAGCCGATCCTGGTCGAGCACGCTGAGCTTGAGGCTGCTCGAGCCGGCATTCACCACCAGGACGCGCAAGCTCAGGTCCACGTCCAATCGCGCACGTCCGGCGAGTCGTCTCCCACCTCGCGCGTGTAGGCGCGGTGGCGCAGGCGCTCGTCGACCATCTCCTGGCGCAGCCCCGAGACGCGGGAGCCGAGGCTGGGCACCCGGTCGATCACGTCCATGACCAGGTGAAAGCGGTCCATGTCGTTGAGCATCAGCATGTCGAACGGCGTGGTGGTCGTGCCCTCCTCCTTGTATCCGCGCACGTGTATCCCCCGGTGGTTCGCGCGCCGGTAGGTCAGGCGGTGGATCAGCGTGGGGTAGCCGTGGTAGGCGAAGATCACGGGCCTGTCGGAGGTGAACAGCGCGTCGAACTCGGCGTCCGACAACCCGTGCGGATGCTCGCTCTCGGGCTGCAGCCGCATGAGGTCGACGACGTTCACGAAGCGCACCCGAAGGTCGGGCAGATGCTCGCGCAGAAGCGCGGTGGCGGCCAGCGCCTCGACCGTCGCCGTGTCACCCGCACACGCCATCACCACGTCGGGCTCGCCCCCGTCGTCGTTGCTCGCCCAGGGCCAGATCCCGAGGCCGCGCGCGCAGTGCACGACCGCCTCGTCCATGCTCAGGTAGTCCAGGGCGGGCTGCTTGCCGGCCACGATCACGTTGATGTAGTGCCGCGAGCGCAGGCAGTGGTCGGCCACCGACAGCAGGCAGTTGGCGTCGGGCGGGAGGTACACGCGCGCCACCTCCGCCTTCTTGTTGGCCACGTTGTCGATGAACCCGGGGTCCTGGTGGCTGAAGCCGTTGTGATCCTGATGCCACACGAGGGAGCTCAGAAGGATGTTCAGCGACGGAACCGGGCGCCGCCACGGGATCTCGGCGCTCACCTTCAGCCATTTGGCGTGCTGGTTGACCATCGAGTCGACGATGTGGATGAACGCCTCGTAGCAGTTGAACAGCCCGTGCCGGCCGGTCAGCAGGTAGCCCTCGAGCCATCCCTCGCATAGGTGCTCGCTCAGCACCTCCATCACGCGGCCGTCGGTGGCCAGGTGGTCGTCGGTCGGGAGGCGCTCGGCCTCCCAGGTCCGATCCGTGGCCTCGAACACCGCGCTGAGGCGGTTGGAGGCGGTCTCGTCCGGGCCGAAGATCCGGAAGTTGGCCGTGCGGGAGTTCCGCGTCAGCACGTCGCGAAGGAAGCCGCCGAGGACGGTCGTCGCCGCGCTCGTGCCCGTGGCCGGCGCCTCCACCGGGACCGCGTAGTCGCGGAAGTCCGGCAGCTCCAGGTCGCGGGTGAGCAGCCCGCCGTTGGCGTGCGGGATCGCGCTCATGCGGCGGGTGCCGAGAGGTGCCAGCGCGGCAAGCTCGTCGCGCAGCGCGCCCTGCTCGTCGAAGAGCTCCTCCGGCCGGTAGGAGCGCATCCAGGTCTCCAGCTGCGCCACGTGCTCGGGGCTGGTCGCGAGGTCCTTCAGCGGGACCTGGTGCGAGCGGAAGGAGTTCTCGGCGGGCAGGCCGTCGACGATCTCCGGCCCCGTCCAGCCCTTGGGGCTGCGCAGCACGATGAGCGGCCAGCGCGGGCGCTCGGTCACACCGTCGCACCGCGCGGCGCGCTGGATCTCGGCGATCTCGTCCGCCACCCGATCCAGCGTGGCCGCCATGAGCTGGTGCATCGCCTCGGGCTCGTGGCCCGACACGAAGTGCGGCGCGTAGCCGTAGCCCTCGAGCAGGCTGCGCAACTCGTGCTCGGGGATCCGCGCCAGGACGGTGGGGCTGGCGATCTTGTACCCGTTGAGGTGCAGGATCGGGAGCACCGCGCCATCGCGGGCGGCGTTCAGGAACTTGTTGGAGTGCCAGCCGGCGGCCAGCGGACCGGTCTCCGCCTCCCCGTCGCCCACCACGCAGCACACCAGCAGCTCGGGATTGTCGAAGGCCGCCCCGAAGGCGTGGGCCAGCGAATAGCCCAGCTCGCCGCCCTCGTGGATCGACCCGGGCGTCTGCGGGGCCACGTGACTGGGCACGCCGCCCGGGAAGGAGAACTGCCGGAACAGGCGCCGCATGCCGTCCTCGCTTCGCGCGATGTGCGGGTAGACCTCCGAGTAGGTCCCCTCCAGATACGAGTTGGCCACGAGCGCCGGTCCGCCGTGCCCGGGGCCGGCGACGTAGAGCACATCCAGGCTCCGGGCGCGGATGAGCCGGTTGAGATGCGCGTAGACGAAGTTCAGGCCCGGGGTCGTGCCCCAGTGGCCCAGCAGCCGTGGCTTGATGTGCTCGAGCGTGAGCGGCTCCCGCAGCAGCGGATTGTCGAGCAGGTAGATCTGCCCGACCGAGAGGTAGTTGGCCGCCCGCCAGTAGGCGTGCAGCAGATCCAGGTTCGAGTCGGAGAGCGGCGCCTCGTGCACAGGCGTGGTGAGTGAGACGGTCATGGGGTTCCAATCTGGATCGAGTGATGGCCCCGGCGCCAGGCACGGCGCAGTTCGTCGCTGCCCCAGACGATCACGGGGAAGCACGCCAGCAGCGCAAGCTCGGGGAGGCCAAGCGCAGCCGTGTGGAAGATGCCCTGGAGCGGCGGCAGGTAGATCAGAGACCCGGCGAACACGAGCATGAACGCGAGGCCGCCGAGCAGCAGAGGGTTGGAGAGCACGCCGATCTCACGCAGCGACGCCCGGTCCGTGCGCGACGCGAACGCGGTGCCCACCTGGCACGCGGTGATGCCGGCGAACGACATCGTGGTGGCCATCAGGTAGGCGTGGTGCAGCGGCGCGCCCGGGCCGGTGGCATCGCCCGGCGACCAGCCGGCATTCAGCAGCACGAAGAAGAACCCGCTGGCCACGAGCGCAGCCTCCAGCAGCCCCAGCCACAGCCATGCCCGCATCAGCATCGGCCGCGTGAGGATGCCGGTCGAGCGCGGCCGTGGGGGCTTGTTCATGAGCCCCGGCTCGGCGGGCTCGCGACCGAGCGCGAGCGCGGGCAACGTCTCGGTGCCGAGGTCGATCGCGAGGATCTGCAGCGCCGTGAGCGGCAACGGGATGCTGCCGCCCGAGAGCGCGTAGAGCAGAAACGGCACCACCTCCGGCGTGGCGTGAGCGAAGATGTAGGTGACGAACTTCTGGATGTTGCCGTAGACCGTGCGGCCCTCCCTGATCGCCGCCACGATCGAGGCGAAGTCGTCGTCCTTGAGCACCATGTTCGCCGCCTCGCGCGCCACGTCGGTGCCCGACGCGCCCATCGCGATGCCGATGTCCGCGCGGCGCAGCGCCGGCGCGTCGTTCACTCCGTCGCCGGTCATCGCGACGGTGTGGCCCTCGGCCCGGAGCGCGTCCACTATCCGCAGCTTGGCCTCGGGTGAGCTGCGGGCCACGATCAGATGCGGTGAGCTGCGCAGGATCTCGTCCAGGCCGCCGTCGCTCAGCGCATCGAGCTCGGGCCCGGTCACGATCTGCGCCTGCCCGTCGACGATCCCGGCCTCCCGGGCCACGGCCCCCGCGGTGAGCCCGTCGTCGCCGCTGATCACGATGATGCGAATGCCGGCGCGGTGGCAGTCGGCCACGGCGGCCGGCACCTGCGCGCGCAGAGGGTCGCGCATCGCGATCAGGCCGAGAAAGCACAGGCCGGACTCCGCGGCGTCGCGGTCGTCGGCGCGGTGCTCGGAGATGTCGGGCGCCGGGCGGGCCGCGAAGCCGAAGACCCGCAGGCCATCGGTGGCGTAGCGTTCGAACGAGGCATGCACCGCGGCCGTGCCGTCGGCGTCGAGCCGGCGCTCGCTGCCGTCGGCGGCGCGCAGCGACGTGCAGCGCTCGAGCAGCTCCAGCGGCGCTCCCTTCACGTGGATCCGAGGGCCGCCGGAGCCCCGATCGAGCGTGGCCATGCGCTTCAGGCGGGCGTTGAAGGCGAACAGCCGCAGCCGTCCGGCGTCGCGCCCGGCCTGCACGGCCTCCACGTCGGCGCCGAGCTTCACGGCGGCCAGCAGCAGCGCGCTCTCGCTCGGGTCGCCGCTGCGCGACCAGGCTCCGTCCTCGGTGGGGCTCAGCGTCGCGTTGTTGCAGCGCACCGCGGCGTCGATCAGCTCCGCGACCGCGCCGGTCGCCGCCGGCACGCCGTCGGCGATCGCCACCGTCGTGCCACAGCGATGTGGCGGTCATACGTCCCTCGGTCAGAGTCCCGGTCTTGTCGGTGCAGATCACGTCGGTCGAGCCGAGCGTCTCCACCGCCGTGAGCTTCTTCACGAGTGCCTGGCGCTTGGCCATCCGGCGCACGCCGACCGCCAGCGCAAGCGTGATGGTGGGCAGCAGTCCCTCGGGCACGTTGGCCACGAGCAGGCCGATGGCGAAGACGCCCGCATCGGTGAGGCTCAGCCCGGCCACCAGATGCCCGACAACGAAGAGCGCCACGCCGAGACCGATGGCCACCAGCGCGATCAGCTGGGCGGCCCGGTTGACCTGGCGCTGGAGCGGCGATGGCTCGTCGACCACCGTTTGCGACAGCGCCGCGATCCGCCCGAGCTGGGTGTGCATCCCGGTGCCGTAGACCACGGCCTGCGCATCGCCACCCGTGCACAGCGTGCCCGCGAACGCGAGGTCCTCGGCCTCCAGCGGCGCGGCCGCCGGGTGCGAGCGCTCGGCGCTGCGCGTGACGGGCTGGGACTCGCCGGTCAGCGGCGACATGTCGATCTCCACGGCGCCGGCGATCAGGCGCGCGTCGGCCGAGAGCCGGTCGCCCTCGGCGAGCAGCAGCAGGTCGCCGGGCACGAGCGCCGTGGCCTCGATCTCCACGAGCGCGCCGCTGCGCCGCACGCGTGCGTGGGGGGGCAGCAGGTCGCGAAGCGCCTCGGTCGCATGCTGCGCCTGCCGCTCCTGCGCGAAGGCGAACGCGGCGTTCAGGATGATCACCACCACGATCGCCACGGCGAGCGCCAACACGCCGGTGGCCAGTGACAGTCCCGCCGCGAACCACAGCAGCAGCGCAAGCGGGTGGATGAACTGGTCGAGCAGGCTGCGCCACCAGCGCGGGCCGCTCTCCCGGCGGATCTCGTTCGGACCGAACTGCTGCAGCCGGCGCGAGGCCTCGCGCTCGTCCAGCCCGTCGACCTGCGTGCGCAGGTGGGCGAGCAGCCGCGAGACATCCTCCTCAGGATCGAGGCCGGGGATGGTGAGCAGGTCGTCTGAGGATGCAACCGTCACGGCGTCTGCGCTCTCCGGCCGGCTGTCCCGATCACGGAGGGCATACAAGCGAGCATGGCCCCGACGCCCTGTAGGTCACCAGGCCTGCGGGGCTGCCACGTCGATCCCCAGCAGCTCGATCCCGTGAGCGTCCCGTGCCGACTCGAGCACCAGGTGCTGCTGGTGGATCCGGGGCAGCTCGCCGTAGGCCCCCTTCGCAGCGCGCGCCGCCAGGTACGGCGCGAGGTACGCACCCGCCACCTTGCCCGGGGGCCACCAGAGGGTGTGCCCGCTGGTCGCGGAGTCGTCGCCCGCCGCGCCGCTGATGTCGCTTCGCATGTAGAGCG
>JAXDJC010000224.1:0-4146 GCA_034663685.1 Thermoleophilaceae bacterium | reverse complement strand
GCCCTACGGCGAGACGAACCGGCCCGGCTCCTCCTCACCGGCCGCACCGGCCCCGGCCAGCAGCGGCTCGCGCTCGACCGGCTTCGCCCCGGGCTGCGACGTGATCCGCTCCAAGCGGGCCAGGCCGGCCACGATCGAGCCGATCAGAGCCAGCGCGATCAGCAGCACGATCACGTAGGCGAGCAGGGAGAGCACCGCCGGCGCGTTCGGCTTCTGCTCGCGCTGGAGCAGCTTCTTGTCGCGCACGAACGGGCGCGTGAAATGCGCGCTCGCCGGCACGCCCTTGACCGGGATCGCCCTGTCCGGCGGGAAGTAGACCGCCATCCCGTCGATGGCGCTGCCGCGCGCGAGCCGCAGCGTGGACTTCCAGGTGCCGTGCACCGGCAGCGGCTCCTGCGAGCGCCAGACGCCGGGCGCGATCTTCTTCATCGGTGAGACGACCGAGCGCCCCTCCTTCCCCTGCCAGGCGGTGATCACGAACCAGGTCGCGTCGTCGGCGGCGTTGGCCGGGTGCAGCCGCGCGGTCACCTCGACCGCGCGCTCCTTGCCCGCGATCAGGTCGCGCGTGGTCACGTCGGCGATGACCTTGGGCTTGCCCTCGCTCACCGGCGTGGCGTAGGCGATCACGCCGATCACGGCAAGTGCCGCGAGCGGGGTGGCCCAGCGCGACACCGGTGGGAGGCCCGGCTCCGCTGTGACGGCTCTCCCCGCTCGCGCTCCTATCACCCCGGCGCCGACGGCGGCGATGAAGCCGGCGATGGCTGCCTCGGGCAGGAGCGTGGATGGCCACTCGACCGTCCACCAGATGTGCGACCACGCCCACTCCGCCGCCAGGCCGAACGTGCCCACCGCCGCGCCGGCGGCCACGCCGAAGGCGACGGTGCGCCTGGGGTCGATCCTGAGCGCGACGAGCTCGACCATGACCGCCTCGACGATGTAGAGCGGGAAGTGCAGCGTGGTGTGGCCGAAGACCGGTGAGACGAAGAGGCTCAGCAGGCCGCGGACCACGAGGAAGAACGCGACTGCCATCAGCGCGCCGCCGCGCCCGAGGTGCACACGCACCGCGGTGAGTGCGCCGGCCGCCGCGAGCATGAGCAGGATCGGGTGGAAGACCAGCCGGAACTGAGGGACCGCGTAGTCGAACTCGCCCTGGAACGTGGAGAGCGCGATCAGGAACGCGCCGGCGAACCCGACGACCTGGACGCGCCGCAGGCGCCTCGCGCTCCTGGAGGTGACCTGCTCGAGTGGCATCGCGCGGCGCCCCTCGATCAGCAGCACGAAGCCGCCGATCACCGTGAGGGCGGCGCCGCCGAAGAGCAGCAGGTGCGTCGGGCCCCAGAGCGTCACGTCCTGGCCGAAGATCCGGTGCCACATGTCGTCGAGCGGGAACGCCGAGAGCGCAACCGCCGCGCAGACGAGGATGAGAACGCCGCCGAGCGGAGCCTGGAGGCCGCGCGGGAGCCGGACTGCGGTATCGCTCGGCCTGCGATCCGGCATCGTGCACGCAAGCGCGCCGGCCAGGAAGATCGTGCCGAGGCCCACGAGGATGAAGTAGTGCGCGGCGTTGGCGAACGGGCCCGGGTCGCGGCCGTTGTCGATGTGGATCGCGATGTCCCAGTACATGCCGAAGACCGCGATCATCAGCCCGGCGGCGTGCGTGGCCATCGGAACTGCCACCCAGCCCGGCAGGCCGGAGACGCGCTCGCCGAACGCGCCCAGGTTGCGCAGCAGGCTGATCCGCCCCTCGCGGTGGCCGACGATGACCCAGGTCGCGATGCCCGCGGCCACGATGCCGGCGAGGGTGCCGAAGACGATCTGGAGGATCGCGCCGCCGCCGGCCGAGACGTTCTCGTTCGGGTTGCCGTGGGCGAGCGCGTCGGGCGCGAGGGCGAGGGCCGTGAGGGCAGCCAGCCCGGCCGCGGTGATGTAACGCGTGTGGCGCATCTTGTTACCCCTCCTGCGGTCGGTGGTCAGCTCTGGGTTACGCGGTGTGATGTGACACAGAATGGTGTCACGGTCTGATACTTAGTATCCGCCACGTGGCCGAGGTAAACGGCGACCTGCTGACAATCGACGAGCTGGGGCAGCGCACCGGGCTGACCACCCGGAACATCCGCGCCTACCAGTCGCGCGGCCTGCTCCCCCCGCCCGAGGTGCACGGCCGCACCGGCTACTACGCCGAGGAGCACGTCGAGCGGCTGGACCTGATCCGGGAGATGCAGGCCGACGGCTTCAACCTCACCGCGATCAAGCGCCTCATCGACGGATCCGGCGGCGAGTGGGAGGACATGCTCGGCTTCAAGCGCATCGCGCTGTCGGGCTGGGAGATCGAGGAGCCGGAGGTGACCACGGTCGAGGAGATCGCCAAGCGCTTCGGGGTGACGGTGGAGGACGACCCGCGGCCGCTCCAGCGGGCGATCGAGATGGGTGCGGTGGTGCCGCTCGGCGGCGGCCGGCTCGAGCTGCCGAGCCCGGCGCTCATCAAGGCGGGCGAGGAGGTCGTGGCGGCCGGCGTGCCGCTGGCGATCATGATGGACGTGCTCGCAAAGATCGTGCGCCACACCGACGCCGTGGCGCGGGCGTTCACGCAGCTCTTCCTCGACAACGTGCTGCGCCCGTTTCAGGAGCGCGGATCCCCGCACGACGAGTGGCCGGCCGTGAGGCAGGCGCTCGAGCGCCTGCGGCCCGTGGCGGGCCAGGCCGTGTCTGCCGCATTCGCGCTCCAGATGACCGCTGCCGCGGAGGAGACCTACGGCCGCGTGCTGGGCGGCGAGGGGTTCGAGTCCGGCCGGTCCTCGCGCGCGCGCGACGGGCGCGCGCCGCGTGCGTCCGGGTCCTCGCGCCGTCACTCCGGGCGGCGGCGGCGGGGGGCCGGCAGGTAGTGGCGGTGGTGAAGGCGCCCGCTCGCCACGGCGCCTTCCGCGTGCGCTACCGCGTGGCCCTGACGGTGATCCCGCCGGTGGCGGGCGTGGCCACCGCGATCCCGCTCTGGAACCAGCACGCCGAGACCCAGTTCTTCTCCGCGTCCGCCCACGTGATCGCGCTCGGCGGCATCGGCCTGGCGATCCAGGGGCGCTTCTTCCGGCTGCGGCCGCACGTGACGGGGAGCGCGACCGACGCGTACGCGATCCTCAACCTCGTGACCGTGCTCGTGTCCGTGGGCATAGGACTGTTCTTCTCGTTCCGCGCGCTCGCCAACGGTGAGGCGCACACGCCCGACTTCCCGCTCGTGGCGGCGTCGATCGCCACCTCGGTCGCCGCCTTCGCGGTGCTCGCGCTGTTCGGCAACCCCGGCGAGACCGAGGCGGAGGACGAGCCCGAGTGAACCCGCTCGGCCGCGTGTTCGGGATGCCCGCCGACGTGATCGCCGGCCTCCGCGTGCTGCCCAAGCTCGCGCGTGACATGGAGAAGGTGGAGCAGGCCACGCGCAACCTCTCCGACGTGGAGCAATCGACCGCGGCGATGGAGCGCCACACAAGCGTGCTCCCCGAGGTGATCGACGCGCTCCAGAAGCTCGGCGACGCCACCGCCGTGCTCCCGCCCATGGACAGGCGAATGGAGACGATCGCCGGCGCGATGCCCGTGCTCGTGGAGGTCCAGCAGCACCTCGCACAGCTGCCCCAGACGATGGAGCGCCTCGACGCGGGCGTGACGGAGATGGCCGGGATCCTCGAGCGGCTGCTGGTCTCGATGGACGAGCTCAACAACACGCTCGGCAGCCTCGAGGGCTCCGTGGGCCCGCTCGGGCGGCTGGCGGGACGGCTGCCGGGCGGCGCCAAGCGCGAGCGTGAGCGTGAGCGAGCGGCGACCGCCTCCGAGGCAGCCGACTCCGGCTCGGCGCCGCCGCCCCCGGACGCGGGCGCCCGGGCCAACGACGGCCCGCCTCCTCCGGCCTAGCCGCGCCCGTCCAAACCCGCGCCGCGCAACGCGCCGGCTAACCCGCCGCAGCCTCCACGAGCCGCCCCAGCGCCCGCTCCAGCGCAGCCGCCGCATCAGCCACGTCCGGGATCGCGTCGCGATCGGCCAGCAGGCCGAAGTGCACGCCGCCGTCGTAGCTGATGATCCCGATCGACAGCGCCTGGTTGCGCGGGTTGAGCGGCACGGCCGGGAAGACCTCGCACATCGGCACGCCGGCGAGGTAGAAGG
>JAXDJC010000124.1:0-7360 GCA_034663685.1 Thermoleophilaceae bacterium | reverse complement strand
ATCCCCACGATCTGGCTCGTTCTGCTCCTCATGCTGCCGTTCTACGACCGCAACCCGGAGCGCCATCCGCTCAAGCGGCCGATCGCCACCACCGCCGGGATCCTCACGATCATCACGATGGCCTACCTCACGGTGGAGGGCGCGCTGGCCGGCTCGCCCACCCAGATCGACATGAAGGTCGCCAAGCAGCTGGAGCCGGGCAAGGACGTGGCCGCCTCCTCCGGCTGCCTCGGCTGCCACCGCATCGGCGAGAACGGGAACACGGGGCCGGGGCCGCCCCTCACCAACGTCGGCTCGCGGCTGCCCCGCCAGGCGATCGCGCGCACGCTCGTGAACCCCACCGCTCCGATGCCGTCCTACTCGCGGCTGCGCCAGAACCAGCCCAATCAGTTCAACCAGCTCGTCGAGTTCCTGAGCTCGCTCAGGGAGTAGGCCCGGTGGCCCAACCCGCGGCCGGCGGGACCCTGCCCGAGGAGCAGGTGCGGGCGATGTTCGACCGCATCGCGGGCGTGTACGACCTCGTGAACTCGGTCATGACCGCCGGGCTCCACCACCGCTGGCGCGAGCGGGCGGCCGACATGGCGGCGCTCGCGCCCGGGGGCCGCGCGCTGGACGTGGCCACCGGCACCGGCGACCTGGCGCTCGAGTTGAGCGAGCGGGTGGGGCCCTCCGGGGAGGTGATCGGGTCCGACTTCTCCGAGCGGATGCTCGAGCTGGCCCGGGCGAAGGCGCCGCAGATCCGCTTCGAGACGGCCAACGCGCTCGACCTGCCCTACGACGACGACTCGTTCGACGCGGCCACGGTCGGCTTCGGCGCGCGCAACTTCTCCGACCTGCCCCAGGGGCTCCGCGAGATGACCCGCGTGGTGCGGCCCGGCGGCCGCGTGGTGGTGCTCGAGATCACCACGCCGCAGCGCCCGCCGCTGTCGTGGTTCTTCCGCGTGTGGTTCGACCGAGTGGTTCCGCTGATCGGCCGCGTGGCCGGCGACCCCGACGCCTACTCCTACCTCCCCAGCTCGGTGCGGCGCGTCCCGGACGCGCGCGGCCTGGGCGCCGCAATGACCGCCGTGGGCCTCGTGGACGTGCGCTGGCTCCTCACCGCGGGAGGGATCATCGCCATCCACGCCGGCACGGTGGAGGCGTGAGCGCCAACGCCTCCGCCGCCCAGCTCGGCGAGGTGCTCGAGCGGGGCGGGCCGCGGCTGCGCGGGCTGCTCGAGGCCACCGAACGGCGGCTCGGCGAGGTGGCCGAGGGCTGGGGCGACAAGCTGAGCGCGCACGTGTCGGACACGCTTGCCGCCGGCGGCAAGCGGCTGCGGCCGATCCTCGTGTTCATCGCCGCGGGCGAGGCCGGCGGCGGGCGTCTCGTGGAGGCCGGCGCCGCCGTGGAGCTGCTGCACATGGCCACCCTCGTGCACGACGACGTGCTGGACCGGGCCGAGCTGCGGCGCGGCCGCCGGACGGTCTTCGCGAGCCACGGCCGAGGGGCCGCCACGGCCACCGGCGACCTGCTCTTCTCGCGTGCGTTCGCGCTGCTGGCGGCCACGGGCGACGCCGGCGCGGTGCGCGCGCTGTCGAGCGCGTCCTCGGCGCTCGCCCGCGGCGAGCTGATGCAGCGCGACGACGCCTGGGACACGTCGGTCTCGCGCGAGCGCTACCTCGAGCGCTGCCGCCTCAAGACCGCCCGCCTGTTCGAGGCCGCCTGCCGGCTGGGCGCGGTGCTGGGCGAGCCGGGCGCCGGGCACGCGGATGCGCTGGCGCGCTTCGGCGAGCGCATCGGCCTGGCCTTCCAGCTCTTCGACGACGTGCTGGACGTGAGCGGCCCGAGCGAGCGGACCGGCAAGCAGCGCGGCACCGACCTGCTCGACGGCACGGTCACGCTTCCGCTGATCCTCGCCCGCGAGCGCGACTCCCACCTTGCGGCGCTGGACCTGCGGGCCGCCGCGCGCGACGCGGACGGCGCCGAGGCTCTCTGCGACCGGATCGCGGCGACCGGCGCCCTCGAGGACACGCGCGCGGAGGCCGCCGAGCACGTGGCGGCCGCGAAGGCGCTGCTGGGCGAGCTCGAGCTGGGTGCCAGGCAGCGCGACCTGCTCGAGCTGGTGGCCGACAGCGTGACCGAGCGCTACGCCTAGCGGCGGAGCGCGCGGGCGGGCCTAGAAGTCGCTCGGGAGGATGGCGTCCACACGGAGGGCCTCCGCAAAGCGGTCGATCTCCTCCGACATGTTCGCCGTGACCAGCCGCTTGTAGTCGCGGCCGAGCGCGTCGGTCCCGGCCTCGAGCTGGTCGTCGAAGCGGTCGCACTGGCCCTGCGGGAAGACGCCCGCCTCGGTCCACTCGCAGTCCGGGCAGCGGATCGTGACGTGCCAGCTCTTCTGGTCCGCCTCCTCCCACTGCACCGGGTAGACGAGGTGCGAGTCGCAGTTGATGCACACGTGGAGGTCGCGCTCGCCCTCCTTGGGCCGAGTCGACGGGGCCTCCGGAGCGGTGCGCGGCTCCTCGAAGGTGGAATGGTCGAAGTAGACGACCTCGATCGTCTTGCCGCTTGGCAGGACGATGCGCTTCATCTGATGCTCTTCGTTGGCCATTTCATCCACCTGTCGGGCACGTATCGGCACGGGCGCCGCCCACTTGAGTCCCGAACGCGGTACGTACGACCACGCCGTTACAGTGCGAGGCGTGGTTCTGAGCGACCGGACGATCCGCGCGGAGATCGAGGCGGGGCGGATCGAGATCGATCCGTTCGACGACTCGCGCGTGCAGCCGTCGAGCGTGGATCTGCGCGTGGACCGGAAGTTCCGGGTCTTCCACAACGCGCGGCACCCGTTCATCGACGTGCGCAAGCCGATGGAGGACCTGACCGAGCTGGTGATCGCCGAGGGCGACCGGCCGTTCATCCTCCACCCCGGCGAGTTCGTGCTCGGTCAGACGCTTGAGAGGGTCTCGCTCCCCGACGATCTGGTCGCCCGCCTGGAGGGCAAGAGCTCCCTCGGCCGCCTCGGCCTTCTGATCCATTCGACCGCGGGCTTCGTAGACAGTGGCTTCTCGGGAAATCTCACCCTCGAGCTCTCCAACGTGGCCAACCTGCCCATAACCATCTACTTCGGAATGCCGATCGGGCAGATCTCGTTCATGCGGATGGACGGCCCCGTCGACAGCCCCTACGGGTCGCAGAACACCGCCAGCAAGTACCAGGGGCAGGACGAGCCGACCCCGAGCCGCTTCTACCAAAACTTCGAGCGCGAGACGACCTAGGAACTACCATGGTCTATCTCCCGCACTGGAGGACCTGATGCCCAACATCGGACCACTCGAAATTGCCGTCATTCTCGTCATCGTTCTGCTCATCTTCGGACCGAAGCGGCTGCCGGACCTGGGGCGCTCCATGGGCCGCGGGATGCGTGAGTTCAAGGACTCCGTGACCGGCAAGGACGAGGAGAAGGCGATCGAGCCCGGCGAGACCGTGACCACGGTCAAGACGACCACGGTCGAGGACGAAGCCGCGCCGCGCCCGGTCAAGCCGGCCGACGTCTCCTAGCCCGGCAGCGCCGCCGCCGCCGTGCCCCGGAAGATCCGGCCAGTCGCGCATGAGGACCGCCTCAGCCTCGTCGACCACCTCGACGAGCTGCGCTCGCGGATCATGGTCGCCCTCGCAGCGTTCGGCGTGGCCTTCGGCCTCGCGTTCTGGCAGAACCACGTCCTGCTCGACATCGCGAACGGGCCGCTGCCGGGCCACCAGCAGCCGATAACCCTCAGCCCCACCGAGCCCTTCCTGACCACGATCACGCTGTGCATGTACGGCGCGATCCTGCTCTCGATGCCGGTGATCCTCTACCAGCTCTATGCGTTCGTGCTGCCCGCGTTCAGCCCGACCGAGCGGCGCGTGGCCCTGCCGCTCCTGCTGATGGTCCCGTTCCTGTTCATGGCCGGGGTCGTGTTCGGGTACTTCGTGGTGCTCAAGCCGGCCATCCGGTTCCTGCTGAGCTTCAACGCGAGCGACTTCAACACGCAGATACGTGCGCGCGACTACTACAGCTTCGTCTCGCTCACGCTGCTCTCGATCGGGATCCTGTTCCAGATCCCGGTGGGGATCCTCGGTCTCACGCGGCTCGGCCTCACAACGCCGGAGAAGCTGCGCAAGAACCGGCGCTACGCGATCCTCGGATGCGCCGTGATCGCGGCGCTGCTGCCCACCATCGATCCGGTGACCATGCTGCTCGAGATGGTGCCTCTCGTGGTGCTGTACGAGGTGAGTATCCTGCTCGCATCGGCGTGGGGCAGGCCGTCGGCGGAGGTCGCAGAGCGGCTCGCGTCCGCTGAGGGCTCGTAGCCGCCGCGCGACCACTCAGATGATCTTCGACCTCAGAGGCAAGCGGCGGCGTGCCGTCCAGTTCACCTACGCGGGGCTCGCGGCCCTGATGGCCATCGGCCTGCTCGGCGCCGGCGTGGGCAGCGGCGTCTCCGGCGGCATCTTCGACATCTTCACGGGCAACAACGGCACCAGCCTCGGTGACGCGAACAAGCCGGTCAAGAAGAAGATCGATCAGGCGAACGCCAGGCTCAAAATCAACCCGCGCGACACGGCCGCGCTGATCCAGCTGGTGCGCGGGCACTACACGCTCGCCACGGCCGACACCGACTCGAACACCGGGGCCTTCGGCAAGAAGGGCAAGGCCGAGCTGGCGCAGTCGGGGCTCGCCTGGAAGCGCTACCTGGCGACCAAGCCGGCGAAGGTCGATCCCGCGCTTGCCGCGCTGATGGCCACCACCTACGGGCCGCTCGGAGTCAACCAGCCGGCCAACGCGACCGAGGCGGCGGAGATCGTGGCGCAGCAGCGCAACGACGCGAGCTCCTACATCCAGCTCGTCCAGTACGCCACGCTCGCCGGGCAGAAGCGCAAGGCCGACCTGGCCGCCGCGAAGGCGCTGGAGCTGGCCCCGAAGGGCCAGCGCGCGGCCGTAAAGGCGGCCCTCGATCAGGCCAAGGCGACCCAGCCGGCGACCGGCGCCGGGGGCACCGGGCAGGCGCCCAATCCGAGTGGCACACCGACGCCCACGCCGGTCCCCAAACCGGCCGGCGGCTAGGCCGAAGCGCCAAGCCTGGTAGAAACCCGTCACAATCCCGCAACCCGAACGTAGGAGCCAGGTGAACTTCCACATCGACGACGAATCGATCGACGCCGAGACTCACGTCATCGAGCTCGGTGGTGAGGTCGACCTCTACACAGCGCCCGAGTTCAAGGAGCGCCTCGTGCAGGTGATCGAGGACGGCAAGAAGCAGCTCGTCGTCGACCTCTCGAAGGCCACCTTCATCGACTCCACCACCCTCGGCGTGCTTGTCGGAGGCGTCAAGCGGCTGCGCCCGAGCGGCGGATCGCTCGCGCTGGTCTGCACCGACCAGAACATCACGAAGATCTTCGAGATCACCGGCCTCGACCGCGTGTTCCCGATCCACGCGTCGCGCGAGGAGGCCCTCCAGGCCGTGGCCGCGGGCGAGGGCTCGCCGGCCGAGAGCGCGTAGGTCTCGCGGCGGTCGGAGCCGCGCTCGCCCGCCGGCGGCGAGGCTCCTATCATGGCTTCAAGGCCCGCCCGCAGCGGGCCGATTCAGGTCCCGGGGCCGTTAGCTCAATTGGCAGAGCAGGGGACTCTTAATCCCAAGGTTGCAGGTTCGATTCCTGCACGGCCCATCGCTCCAGCACCCCATCGGGGGGTTCTTGACTGCAAGTTCGGCACTTAGCTGCCGATAAGAACCCGGATCGCATGGATCCCTCCGTTCTCGTAAGGCTCGGGCTGCGCCCGTCCGCACGGCCCCAGGGCCGCGACCGGGCGGAGCGCGCCGTGGCCGCCCGCTCGCTGATGTACCTGTTCCTCGTGGGCGCGATCGTGGCCGGCTCGGCGCTGGCGGCTCAGCTCTCGCCCACGGTGGACCAGGCGCGGATCGCCGTGACGGCGGGCAGCGCCGGCGTGATCGCGGTGGCCCTCTTCTTCGCCTACGACGCGACCCCGCGCTGGGCGCTGTCGCTGTTCCTGCTGATGGGCTCGCTGCTGATCGAGTGGGCCGTGTACGCGAGCAACGATCCCCAGAGCCCGTTCCTCCTCTTCTACCTCTGGATCGCCTTCTACGCCTTTTACTTCCTCAGCCGCACGCAGGCGATCCTGCAGATGGCGTTCGTGGGCTTCGCCTACGGAGTGGTGCTCCAGCGCGACACCGAGCCGTTCCAGACCTCCGCGCTGCGCTGGATCGTGTTCACGATCGCGATGATCGTGGCCGGTCTCCTGGTGCGCATGCTGCGCGAGCGGATCGACCTCCTGCTGGCCGAGCTGGACAACGCGTCGCGGACCGACATGCTGACCGGCCTGCTCGACGAGCGGGGCTGGGACGAGCTGCTCCACAAGGAGCTCGAGCGGGCCCGGCGCAGCGGCAACCGGGTGGGCATCGTGGTCGGCCAGATCGACGGCGAGGCACCGCTGCGCGGGCACCTCGGCGAGCGCCGCGCCGACGATCTTCTCTCCGAGATGGGCGCTCTGCTGGGCAAGACGATCCGGCTGAACGACGAGGCGGCTCGCGTGGACGGTGAGCAGTTCGCCGTCGTGTGCCCCTACACCGACGAGCGCGGCGCCACGATCATGGCCGAGCGCGCCGGCGCGATCGTGCGCGAGCGCGAGACGGCCGAGGCGCGGACGATCAGCTTCGGCATCGCCAGCTACCCCAAGCACGGCACCTCGTCCGAGGCCCTGATGCTCGCTGCCCGCCACGCGCTCGGTGAGGCGCGCGGTCTCGGCGGCGACCGCGCGGTGACCTTCTTCTCCGCCGACGACGCGATCCAGGAGCGGCTGCGCTCCGACGTCGAGATCAACGTCGTCGCCGCCGACTACAGCTAGCAGCCGGCCCGGCCGGGCATCTAGTCTCTCCGGCGTGGAGCTCGCCTGCCTCGACGGCCGCCTCACCCCCGCGGAGGAGGCCATGATCCCCGCCACCGACGCCGGCTTCCTGCGTGGCGACGGCGTCTTCGAGGTGATCCGGATCTACGGCGGCCGGGCGTTCGCGCTCGCCGAGCACCTCGACCGGATCGAGCACTCGGCCGCCAACCTCAAGCTCGGCTACGCGGTGCCGCGTGACGAGCTCGAGTCCGACGCCGCCCGGCTGCTCTCGGAGCGCGGCGGCGGCGCCTTCGACGGCTGCCTGCGAATCGTGCTCACACGGGGCGGGCGGCGGCTGCTGCTCACCGAGCCGCTCCCGGAGGCGCCCGAGCACGCGCGGCTCGGCTTCGTGACCTTTGCCCCCACGCGGCTGCTCGACGGCATCAAGTCGCTGTCGTACGCGGCCAACATGCTCGCCGGCCGGATGGCGCGCGAGCGCGG
>JAXDJC010000094.1:0-17711 GCA_034663685.1 Thermoleophilaceae bacterium | reverse complement strand
CTCGTGCTCGACCACGTAGTCGAGGATCTCGGCGGGCGCGAGCAGCAGGCGCCAGTTGAAGTTCATCGCGCCGCCGTCCGAGCAGCTGGCCCAGCGGGTGCGCTGGCCGCGGATCGTGAGGTTGGTGTATGCGGTGCCGGCGCGGGCGGTGGCGGCGTCGAGCCGCGGCGCCACCTCGTCGCGCGCCCGGCGCCGGTACCAGCGCTCGAGCGCGTGGCGGATGGCGGCGGGGCCCGCCTCGCCGACGGCCACGTGGAGCTCGTGGGTGGGCGCCGGCGGCGGGGCCGGCTCGCCGAGGCCGGGGAGCTCCGGCTGGGGCGACTCGCCCGCGCGGGCGGGCTCCGGGATTGGCGCGGCCACCTCGCGCAGCGCCACGTGCGCCCGCACCCGCCCGGGCTCCACGCGCACCCGCAGCGCCAGGTCGCGGCCCAGCAGCGGCACGCTCCCGCCGTCGCGCAGGTCCACCTGAGGCCCGTGCTCCTGCGCCTTCTCGTAGCGGCGCCGGGTGCGCTCGATCCAGTCCTGCTTCTCGGCCACGAACGGCGCCACCTCGCGCAGCGCCATGCGCCGCGGCACCACCACCTCCACCCCGTCGCGGTCCACGACGATGCGCGCGCGGCGCGCACGGTCGCTGCGGCGGATGTTGTAGGGGATCCCCGAATTGCGGTAGGGCGAGCTCATGCGAGCGAAGATACGCCGCCATCCGGTCGGCGTCCTTCCCGGACCTCGTCGTAGACCCGCGCGAGCCCCTCGATCAGCGCGGGCCACGAATAGCGCTCGCGCGCGGCGCCGTACGCGGCCTCGCCCCGGCGCCGGCGCTCGCCGTCGTCGGCCACGAGCTCGACCAGCGCCTCACAGAGCGCGTCCTCGTCGTCGGGCGGCACGAGCCAGCCGGTCTCCCCGTCCTCCACGATCGTCGAGGGCCCGTGAGCGTCCACCGCCACGGCCGGCAGCCCGCAGGCCATCCCCTCCACCAGCACCTGCCCGAACTGCTCGTGGACCGAGGCCAGCACCACGGCATCCGCGGCGTTGAGGCCGTCCGGCAGCTCCTCGTGGCCGCGCCAGCCGGCGAGGAAGACGTCGCGCGCGCCCGTATCGCGCACCACCTCGAGGGGGTGCTCCCCCTCCCACTCGCCCGGATAGCCGCCGAGCAGCACCAGCGGCGCGCGGCGCCCGAAGCGCTCCTGCGCCCGCGCGTAGGCGCGGATCATGAGCCCGATCCGCTTGACCTCGGTGTAGCGGCCCACGTAGAGGAGCACGGGCCCGTCGCGGAAGGCGTCGAGGTCGGACTCGTGGTAGGACACGCTGCCGGCGTCACCGCCCGGCTCCCACCCGCGCGGCTCCTCCACGAGCCACTCGCGCCAGAGTGCGACGCGCTCCTCCCCCGTCTTCGGGCGCCGGTCGAAGCTCTCCGGCTCGAAGCCGTTGGGCGCCCACACCACGCGCTCGGGCTCCACGTCGAGCAGGCCCGGCACGCGCTCCACGGCGTCCGGCGAGAGCACCAGCAGCCGCTCGCAGCCCTGCGCCCAGCGGCGCAGCCGCTCCCCCCACTCGGCCGCGTGCTCCCACCCGTCCGGGGGCCCGTCCTCGATCGCCTTGAGCATCAGCAGCTCGGTGCCGTGCAGGTGCCCAACCACCGGCACGTCCGGGAACGAGCGCGCCGCGGCCTCGTTCATCGGCGTCAGGTGGTTGAGGTGGAGCACGTCGGCGCCGGCCGCGCCGGCACGCTCGAGCTCGCGCTCCCACACCGCCACGAGCCGCTCGTAGGTCTCGTCGTCCACGTCGGCGAACACGCGGTCCGGGGCGTCCTCGCGATCCTCGAACGACGGCTGGAACGGGATCTCGGCGGCCAGCGGGTCCTCCGCCCGCGCCGCCTCCGAGTAGTCGAGCGACTGCACCTCGAGCCCGGAGAAGAACGTCTCGGCATGCGACTGCTCGCCCGGCTCGCCCAGCGATCCGGCCACGAGCGTCACGTCCCAGCCGGCGCTGGGCAGCCCGCGCGCGACATAGCGCGCCACCTGCGACGAGCCGCCGCGCGGGAAGAACATCAGCGCCATGACCACGCGGCGGTCGCCCACGGCGGCGACCCTAGCGGGGGCTCAGCCGTAGCGGACGGACAGCTCGACGATGTCGTGCTGGGTGCGGCGGTTGGGCGAGCCGTTGACCTTCTCGAAGATCCGGACGGTCACGTCGTCGGCCCGCGCCGGGGTGTTGACCTCCGGCAGCGACACCGAGTCCGTGGTGGACCCGGCCCCGGTCGGGCAGGAGATCGGAGTGGCGGAGCTGCCGTGGCTGCCGATCAGGACGCCACCGGACCACACCTCCGCGTACCAGCAGGCTGTGGCACCGGAGCTGCTCGGCCGCTGGACGTGCCGCAGCGTGACCGCGCGCACCGTGGCCGCCGCGGGCACGTACGCGGGGAACGTGACGTCGAGATAACGGGCCGTGTTGAAGGTGGTCGCCCAGGCGGTGCCGATCTGGTACTCGGTGCCGTCCGCGACGGCGAGCGGGAACGCGGCGTTGGCGGCGGTTCCGGTGGAGGCGTCGGTCCAGTCGGCCGCGTGGAGGGTGAATGCGGTCAGCGCGACCGTGCCGGTGAGCGTGGCAAGGTCCACCGTGATCGACCTGTTGTTCGTCTGGCTCACGTACACCCGCACCCGCGCGTCGTCGGCCAGGTCGCTGGTCGTGAGCTCCGCCACGGCGGTGGTGAAGCTCTGGAGCGTGGTGCCGGTCACGCAGCCGAGCGGGCTGGCGGCGCTGCCGTGGGTGGCGAGGACTGCGCCCGTGGAGATGCGCCGGACGTCGAAGTAGAAGCAGGCCGTCTGCGCGGCGGCCTCGGCCGCGAAGCGGAAGTTGAAGTTGGCGCCGGTCACGGACTGCCCGAGCGAGAGCGGGTTCGCCATGTCGAAGTCGGCGTAGCGGGTGGCGGCGAAGGCGCTCGACCAGCGGCCGGTCACGAGCGTGCGCGCGTCTGCCGCGACCGATGTCTCGCCCGACGCGTCCACCGCGCTGCCGCTCGACAGGTCGCTGATCTTCCACGCGCCGGTCGTGACCGTGTAGTCCACGGTGATCGCGGCGCTGGCGGTGTCCCCCGCGCTGCCGATCGCGTAGATCGTGTGGGAGCCGCCGACCGTGCCCGCCGGGATCGTGATCGTGGCGGTGGCTCCGCCGCCGGCCGGGATCGTGGTGGGCGCCGTGGCGGCCGCGAGCAGCGTGCCCGTCGAGGCGTTGTCGAGCCGGTAGGTGAGGGTCTGCCCGGGCGCGTAGCCCGCGAGCGTGGCGGTCACGGTGGCGGGCGGGACCGCGACCGGGCTGCCCGACGCGATCGCCAGGCTGGGCCCGGCCACGGTCACGTTCGAGCTGACTGCGCTCTCGGCGCCGGCCCAGTTGCCCTGGAGCGGCTGGACGGTGTAGCGCCAGGTGCCCGGCGGGGTCGCCGACTCCGTGCAGCTCGTGGTCACGATCGTGGTCGAGCAGGCCGACCCGATCGCCTGGAGCGTGCCGCCGGTCGTGTAGCGCCGGACGGTGTAGCCGGCAACGGGCGAGCCGCCCGGCAGGTTGGTGGCCGTCCAGCTGAGCGTGACGGCTCGGTTGGCCACCGACCCCGACGGAGCGTTGCCCGCCGCGAGCGTGATCGCGCGGGCGTAATGCCCGCCCGCGCCCGGGGAAAGCCAGGCGGCCCTCGACGCGTCAGGCGCGCCGAGGACCGCGAGGAGTACCACTGCTGCTGGGAGCAGCCGGCCCAAACCGTGCCGACTAGCCGGAGTTGCCGCTCAGCGTGACGGGGATCGTGAACGTCGCGCCCTGACAGCCGTTGACCGAGGCGTTCGACATGCTGGCCGCGCCGGTGAGCGTGGTCTGCGTGGAGCCGTCCACGGCCCCGACCTTCGCCGGGACGCTGATCGTGAGGCTGCTCTGGTTCGTGAACGACACGCCGGTGGTGGTGCAGGTCGGGTGACCGGCGTCCGCGGTGATCGAGCCGCTGCCGGTGACGGTGGTGACCGTGACGGGATAGGTGTTCGGGTTGTCGATCTTGATCGTCACGTCGCCGGCGGGGCCGCCCGGGTAGAGCGTGGCGCTGGTGCTCGCCGAGACGTCGACGGTGGTGAGAGCCTGCGCGGTGCCCGCCTTGGCGTAGCCCGAGCCGCTCCCGGTCGTGGTCCATGCCGCGTAGACGAGTCCAACCACGGCAAGAGCCGCAACGGTCGTCACGACGGCCAGCTTCTTGCTCACTCGCTTGCGCATTTGGATTTCCTTTCCATGACCCCCGACCGGGGGTCCACAAAACGGAGTAGACGGACTAACCATCGGACGAGCGCGCACGCGCCTTGAGTTTCGGTTCGAGTACCGGCGGAAGCTGTCGATAACCGGAGATGTGGACCGAAGGCTCCTCACGATCGCCCTTGCCCTGGCGCTGACCGCCTCGCTCTCGGCCGCCATCGCCGTGGCGGACGAGCCGCCTCCGCCGCTGCCGCCGCCCGTGACGGGCCTGCCACCGGGCGCTGTGGATCCGGCGCTCGACACCAAGCCGCCCGAGCTCGTGCTGGGCGGCCGGCGCGCCCAGCCGCTCTCACCGGTGCTCGAGGCTTACGCGATGTGCAGCGAGCGCTGCGAGTTCGAGGCCTCGGCGCGCGTGCGCGGGGTGCCGACGCTCGACTACCTGCGGGTGGTCACGCCGATGAAGGCGAGCGAGGGAGGCACGCGGATGCGGTTCGAGCTGCGCGTCTCCCGGCGGGCGCACAGGCTGATCGACGCCGCGCTGCGCGACGGCAGACGGGTGCGGGTGCAGATGGACGTGACCGCCTACGACCTCGCCGACAACGACACGGCGCGCTCGCTGCACATCCGGGTGCGCCGGCCACGGCCGCCCGGGCCGCCGCCCGTCAAACGATCGTAGGAACCGACCCGCCGTCCACGGACCAGGCGGCGCCGGTCACGTTGGAGGCGAGCTCCGAGCAGAGGAACGCCGCCACCGCGGCGATCTCCTCCTCGGTGCCGAAGCGGCCGAGCGGGATCTTGGAGCGCGCCGCCTCGAGCGCCTCGTCGCGGGTCTTGCCCTGCGCGGCCGCCGTCTGGTCCGCCAGGCCGCCCTCGGCAAGCCAGAGCGGCGATTCGACCGGGCCCGGCGCCACGGCGTTCACGAGCACCCCGCGCCCGGCGTAGGCGTCGGCGAACACGCGCGAGAGGGAGAGCTGGGCCGCCTTGCTCACCGAGTAGGCCGCGTTCGAGAGCGACGGCCGCTTGCCGGAGGAGGAGCACACGTTCACGATCCGGCCCCAGCCGGCCTCGGCCATCCGCGGCGCGGCGGCGCGCATCAGCCGCATCGGCGCCATCACGTGGAGGTCGAGCTGCTCCTGCCACTCGCGGTCGGTCAGCTCGTCGAGGCCGCGCAGACGGCTCGTGCCCGCGTTGTTGACCAGGATGTCGATGGATCCGAACCGGTCGACGCACTCCCGCACCACGCGCTCCCCCGCGTCCGGCTCGGTCACGTCGATCGAGAGGGCCGCGTCCTCGCCCCTCGCCACCCCCAGCACGCGGGCGCCCTCGGCCTCGAGCGCCCGCGCGGTGGCCAGGCCGATCCCGCTGCTCGCGCCGGTGACCACGGCGGCCCGGCCCTCGATCCCCAGGTCCATGCCGTCATGATCCCAGCCATGCGCTCACACACCGTCTACAGGACCTTCAACACCGACCGGCGGCGCGAGTTCGTCCGCATCACCGAGGACGTGCAGACCGCCGTGGACGACGCCGGGATCGCGGAGGGCATGGCCCTCGTGTCCGCCATGCACATCACCGCCGGCGTGTGGGTGAACGACGACGAGCCCGGCATCCAGGCGGACGCGCTCGAGTGGCTCGACAAGGTGGCCCCGCCGAGCTGGCAGCCGCCCGCCAACGGCGTGGCGCGCGACCTCCTGCCCGAGGGCGGCGACTACCGCCACCACCGCGGCGGCGAGGACAACGGCGACGCCCACCTGAAGAACATGCTCGTGCACCACCAGGCGATCGTGCCGGTCACCGGCGGCCGCCTCGACCTCGGCCCGTGGCAGGCGATCTTCTACGCCGAGTTCGACGGGCAGCGGCCCAAGCGGCTGATCATCAAGGTGCTGGGCGAGTAGCCACCCGCCCAGCACCGCGCGCGGCTACGCGCCGGCCGACCCCGCGGTCGCCTCGGCCAGCTCCTCGTGCTCGCCCTCGCAGAACTCCTCGACGATCTTCTCGTTGAACGCCGGAAGGTCGTCGGGCTTGCGGCTGGTGGTCAGGCCCCTGTCCACCACGACCTCCTCGTCGACCCAGTCGGCGCCGGCGTTGCGCAGGTCGGTCTCGAGGCTCGGCCACGAGGTGAGCTTGAGCCCATCCACCACTCCGGCGTCGATCAGCGTCCACGGCGCGTGGCAGATGGCGCCCACCGGCTTCCCGGCCTCGAAGAACGCGCGCACGAACGAGCGCACGTCGTCGTCCGTCCGCAGCGCGTCCGGGTTGGCCACGCCGCCCGGCAGGACCAGGCCGTCGTAGTCGGACGCGTCCGCGTCCTTCACGGCGCGATCGACCTTGAACGTCTCGCCCTTGTCGAGGTGCTCGAAGCCCTGGATCTCGCCGTCCTCGAGCGCGAGCAGCTCCGTCTCGGCGCCCTCGGCCTCCACGGCCTTGCGCGGCTCGGTGAGCTCCACCTGCTCCACGCCGTCGGTCGCCACGAATGCGATCTTCCTGCCGTCGAGCTTGCCCATCTCGCGGCCTCCTTCTCAGTCGTTTGCGGGTCCCTGTTCAGGTACCCGGTGACGCCGAGGCAAACCCGGCGCCGGCGGGCTCGCGCCCGGCCTCGCCGCCGATGGCGCGCAGGACCGCGCCGGCGGTCTGCTCGCCCGTGCGCACGGCGCCGTCCATGTAGCCGCTCCAGACGGTGGCGGTCTCCGCGCCGGCCCAGTGGATCGGCCCGATCGGCTCGCGCAGCGCGTGCCCGAAGCGCGTCCAGCCGCCGGGCGGCATGTAGCAGCCGTAGCAGCCGCGAGTCCACTCCTCGTTGGCCCAGACCCGCTCCACGAAGCGCTCCGGCCGCGCCGCGCGCGGCCCGAAGAGGCGCGCGAAGCCGGCCACGACCGCGTCGCGGCGCTCGCGCGCGGGGCGGGCTCCCCACTCGCGCGCCCGGTCGCCCTCGAGGAACCCGAGCAGTACGCCGGGCGAGCCGCTCTGCGGCGAGTTGTCGAACACGATCTTGGCCGGGCCGTGGTCGCTCAGCCCCTGCCCGGAGAGGCCCTCGGCGCGCCAGAACGGCTCGTCGTAGACCGCCATGCACTTGATCACGGTCCCCTGCGGCATGCGCTGGGTGAGCTGATCGCGCAGGCCGGGGAGCGCGGGGCCGTAGGCGATCCGGCCGGCCAGGGTCGGCGGAATCGCCACGATCGCGCGCCTGGCGCGCACGGTCACGCCGTCGGACTGAACGGTCACGCCGTCCGGCCCGTGCTCGATCCGGCGCACCGGGCTCTCGAGCCGCACCGCGTGGCCCAGCTCCTCCGCCATGCGCATCGAGATCAGCTGCGAGCCGCCCGCGAAGCGGTCCTGCTGGGCGCCGCCCTCCACGCCGAGCAGCGAGTCGAGCCCGCCGCCGGAGCGCATGTAGAAGAGCACGTGAAGCAGCGACAGGTCCCGGGGCTGCGCGGCCCAGACCGCCTCGACCACGATCTCCAGCATCGCGCGCCCGCCGCGCGTGTAGACGTTGCGCCGCATCCAGGACCAGAACGTCTGCGAGTCGAGCCGCTCCGCGCCCGGCGCGGCCCACGGCGCCTCCAGCGGGACCCGCCTGGCCAGGCGCTCGAGCTTGACCTGCGCCTGCGCCACGTCGGCGAGCACGTGCGGACCGATCCGGGGGATGTCGCCCCGGTAGCGCCGGCGGCTGCCCTCGAACTCCACGAGGTTATCGCCCGTGTGGAAGCTGGGGTAGGTGTCCACCCCGACCTCCGCCGCGAGCGCCGCCAGGCGGTCCTGCGTCGGGCCGATCCACTGGCCGCCCACCTCCACCACCTGGCCGTCCCCGAGGGGCTCGTTCAGGGTCCGCCCGCCCACCCGGTCGCGGGCCTCGAGCACCGTCACCGAGGCGCCGGCGGCCGACAGCCGCCGCGCCGCGGTCAGCCCCGCCAGCCCCGCTCCCACGACCGCGACGTCGGAGTCGAGCACGTCCACGGCGGTCATTCTCCCACGGGTGCCACCGCTTGATCGGGAACCTTGATCACGAGGATCGCGATGTCGTCGCGCGGGACCATGCCCCCGTTGCTCGACCCGAGCGCGATCTCCAGCAGCTGCTCGGCTATCGAGTCCGCCGTGTCGAAGCGGCTGGCGCGCAGCGCGCGCGCGAGGTCCTCGGGCTCGTGCACGTGCGCCGGCGCGTCGGCGTCGGTCACGCCGTCGGTGTAGAGCACCACGGCGTCGCCCGGGCGCAGCAGGATCTCCTCGTCGCTCAGGTCCGGGTCCGGCACGATCCCGAGCAGGGTGCCCGGGGTGCCCACCTCGCACGTGTCGCCGGCGGCGCGGAGCAGCAGCGGGAGCGGATGGCCGCCGCTCGAGAAGCGGAGCGATTGCTGCCCTTCGCGCTGGTCGAGGCACGCGTAGAGCACCGTGGAGAAGCGGCGGTCGTCGCGCTGGCGCAGCATCGCCTCGTTGAGGATGCCCAGGATCCGGCTCGGCACGTCCTCGGTCATCGCCGTGGCGCGCAGCGTGTAGCGGGCCAGCGCTGTGATCGCGGCGGCCTCGGGGCCCTTGCCGCAAACGTCGCCGATCACGGCCGCCCAGCGCCGCGAGCCCGTGTCGAAGACGTCGTAGAAGTCGCCGCCCACCTCGAAGCCCTCGCCCGCCGCGCGGAAGCGCGCCGCCACCTCCAGGCCGGGCGGCTGCGGCAGAACCGGCGGCAGGAGGCTCTCCTGGAGCGTGCGCGCGATGTGCGCGCGCTCGCTGAACAGCCGCGCGTTGTCCACGGCCAGGCCGCAGCGCGCGGCCAGCTCCTCGGCCACCAGCAGGTCGTCCTTGTCGTACACGCGGCCGGACTCGGCCGACACGAACGTGATCGCGCCGAGCGTTCGCCCGCGCGCGGTCATCGGGGCGATGATCGCCGACTCCATCCCGATCTCGTCGATCAGGCGGAGGTGCTCGTCGTCGACCGCGGTCTCGACCAGCAGCTCGCGGGGGATGTGCGGGTAGAGCTCCGACTCGCCGGTGCGCAGGACGCGCTGCACGCCCTGGTCCTCGTTCGGGTCGGGCGGGTAGAGCTCGCGCAGCTGCTTGGCCCACTCCACCTTGGCGGGGTCCACATGGGCCACCACGACCGGGCGCGTGGACCCGTCGTCCTCGAGCAGGTCCACCCCGCACCAGTCGCCCACGCGTGGAACCGCCAGGCGAGCCACGTTCGTGATCGTGGTGTCGTAGTCGAGCGAGGACGAGAGCATGCGGCCCGCCTCGGCCAGGAAGCGCTGCGCCTCCGTGGCCTCGCGCTCCTCGGTCACGTCCTCCATCACGTTGATCGCCAGCACGGGCTCGCCCCCGGCGCCGAAGACCGGCAGCGCCTTGACCCGCACCCAGCGGCGCGGCTGGCCGCTGCCCTTCAGGCTGAAGCGCGTAAGCGCCGCCTCGGGCGCCGCCTCGCCGGCGAGCGCCTTGCGCCCCGGCAGCTGGTCGAGCGGGAACGGGTTGCCGTCCTCGTCCTGGAACTCGAAGCGCCCGACGATCTCGGCGAGCGGCGTGGCCAGCAGCTCATCCAGCGAGTCGAATCCGAACGAGTCCACCGCCGCCTGGTTGGCGAACACGAGGCGATCGCCGCGACCCTGCGCCGTCACGGCGTCGGCCACGCCGTCGAGGATCGCCTGGAGCTCGTCGCGCGAGCGCCGCAGGTCGGTCTCGGTGAGGCTGAGCTGGCCGTAGAGCCGCGCGTTGTCCACCGGCGCGGCCACCCGGTCGGCCAGCTCGCCGGCGAGCATCAGGTCGCCCTCGTCGTAGGTCCGGCCGGACTCGGCGGCCGCGATCGCCATCGACCCGAAGGTCCGCCCGTGCGCCGTCAGCGGCACGATCAGCGCCGACCGCATGTCGAGCGCCTCGAGCATGCGCAGGTTCTTCTCGTCGGCGGAGATGGAGGCGAGCAGCCGCTCGTCCACCTCCCTGTAGAGCCGCGGCTCGCCGTCGCGCATGGACGCGGCCGGGCCCTCGTCCCGCCCGGGGTCGAGCGGGTAGCGCTGGAGCAGCTCCCAGGCGAGGCGCTGGCGCTCGGGGTCGCGGTGCATCGCGGCCACCTGCCGGATCACGCCGGGCTCGTCCTGGATGAACACGAAGCACCAGTCGCCGAGCTCGCGGGCAAGCAGCCGCGCAACCTCGATCATCATGACCTCGGGGTCGAGCGTGCGATGAACGACGTCACTCACCCCGGCGATCAGCGTGTAGCGCAGCCTGGCGGTGCGCTCACGGTGGCGTGCACCGGCGATCCAGACCGCGATCGCGCCGCCGACCACCACCGTCATCACACGCGTTACGTGCTGGTCGAAGTTGAGGAATACGTCGTGCGCCAGGCCCACGAGGAGCGCCAGCGCGATCGCGTAGATCGACACCGCCGCGGTGGCGCGCGCCGAGGCGCCGAACGACACGAGCAGCGGCCCTGCCACGAGCACGCCGATGAACAGCGCGTTGCGGCTGATCAGCGAGTCGGCCAGCGCGATCGCCGTCGCGACCGCCGCGCCCGCGATCGTCCACATGAGCTCGTTACGGCGCTGGCGCGCCCACGCCGCCTGCACCGGCGCGGGGGTACCGGAGTCGCCATCGCCTGCGCGATCGGTCGTGGCCATCTCTCCTCTTCTCAAGGCACTGCTTCGCGAGTCCAGCCGGCCCCGTGGGGCCGCAGCGCCACTCTAACGCCGCAACGCAGCGGCGTCACGGCCTACGCGCAGTTGGCCCACGGCGCCGTACCACGGGCGCGGTAGAGCTTGAGCGCCAGCCGATCCTGCTCGGCCTCGGAGGCGTCGGCGGGATCGCCCTTGCCGCCCAGCGAGCGCCAGGTTCCGAGGTCGAACTGGAACTTGCCGTGGTAGCGGCCGTCGCGCGATACGGCGCGGATGTTGCCGCCGGACTCGCACTGCGCGATCTTCTTGAGCACGGCCGGGAGCTTGACCTGCTTCGACTGCCCGGTGTTGTTCGAGCCGCTGTTGCCCGGGGCCGCGCCGCCGCTCGCGTAGGAGGCCTTGCCGACCTTCACGCCGAGGGCGCGGGCGGTGGCCTGGCCCACGACGCCGTCGGCCTTCAGCCGGCGGCTGCGCTGGAAGCGCTTGACCGCTGCCTCGGTCTGGCGGCCGAAGTAGCCGCTGACCGTGACGTGGAGCCGGCGCTGGACGGCCTTCACGGCCGAGCCGGTGCTGCCGAGGGTGAGCGTGTTCGCGCTCGCGGACTGGGTGTGGCCGGCGCTCGAGGACGCCGCGATGGCGGCGCCGGAGCCGATGCTGAGTGCCGCGCAGGCTGCGAGCGCGATCGTCGGAATGCGGAAGCGTGGGGTCATTGTGCCTTTCAGTTCTCTCTGGCGCCTACGAGGTGAGCTGACGGGCTCGCGCGGAAAGAACTCGCGCTACGCCGCACAAAGACGGCGATTCGCCCCACGGGCCGGACTGTCCGACCCAATTGGTTCCCCCGTTCCCCGCCGCCCTGAGCGGCGGGAACTCGGCGTATGGCAACTTAAATCTAAGCAGATTCGGTCTTCGGCACCCTTCTACCCCTCCTTTAGCGGCACTACACCTGCGATCGGCGCGGGGCGGGTCGTAGCCTCAGTGCTGTTTGCCCTCCACCCGACCCGGCTAAGGAAGCACGCATGGACCTCACTTCGCTCATCACCGCCCCCGCACGTCTCGGACTCGCCCTCGGAGGCCGGGTGTTCGGCCTTGTGCAGAGCCGCCTCGGAGGCGGCGGCCAGATCGACGACGCCACCGTCAAGCGCAGCGTGGAGGCCGACGTGTTCGGCTCCCGGCGCGTGCCCAAGGACGCGGTCGCGATCGAGGTGGCCGATGGCGTGGTGTGGCTGCGCGGCGAGGTCAAGACCAGCTCCGTGGTCGAGGAGGTCGAGGCGCGGGCATCGGCCGTCGAGGGCGTGATCCGGGTGGAGAACCTGCTGCGCGTGGCCAAGACGCCTGCGCGGCCCAGGACTCAGAAGCGCCCCGCCCCCAAGCGCTCCGCGCGCCCCGGGCCGGCCGCGGCCACCGCGCCCCCGCCCGCCGTCGAGCCGGTCCCGGCCGGCACGCCCCCGCCCGCCGCTCAGGAGGAGCGCCCGGTCACCCGCCGCTTCAACTCCGAGCAGGAGCCGGAGGTGGCCGAGCCCACCCCGCGCGAGCTGGCCGAGACCGGGCAGGGCCGCCAGCCCGCCCCGCTGGGCGCCACCGGCGCGAGCGGCCAGGGCGGGTCGCCCCCCGCTCCGTTCCCGTCGGTCACCGGCGCGCCCGGTGGCGACGACCGCTCCGGCTAGCCCCGCCGGGTCCAATTCAGAGCCTGCGCGCGCAAGCGCGCAAGGCCCGACGGCCGGAGCGGGATCCGGCCGTCGGCGCCTGCGCTCGCGCGTATCCTCGGTGTATGGCACGAGCTGAGGAGCCCACCGGCCGCGGCGAGCGGATCGCCTTCGAGGCGCTCGAGAGCGGCGCTCGCGTGGAGGCCTCCGACGGCACCGAGGTCGGGCACGTCAAGCGCGTGATGATCGTGCACGAGAAGCACCTGTTCGACGGGATCGTGATCAGGACTCCCGCAGGCGACCGCTTCGTGGACGCGCCCGAGGTGGACGAGATCTACGAGCGGCTCGTCACGCTCAAGATCGACGGCGCGGAGGCCGCCGAGTTGCCCAAGCCGGAGGCCAACCCCGGCGCGATCCGGTTGGACGCGAGCAGCTTCGGACGCGGGGCGGGCCGCCGCTTCCTCGATCGCTTCAGGCGCTAGCCGCGCCGGTCAGCACAGCGGGCCCCGGCTCACGCCGAGACGATCTCGCGCAGGAGCAGGCCGGTGCGCAGCGGCGCCTCGAGCTGCGGGTAGTGGCCCACGTCGCCGAGCGCGTGCAGCTCGCGCGCCGGCACGCGGGATGTGATCCGCTCGGCCATGTGCGCGCCGGAGACCGGGTCGAGCATGCCCCACACGAACGCGCGCGGCACGTCGGTGCGCTCGAGCGCGCCGGTCCAGCGCTGCTCGTTGCGGCGGCGATCCTCGATGTAGCGGATCAGGCGGTGCTGGATGCGGGAGCCGCCGCGGCGCTCGATGCCCAGCCAGTGCTGGTGCAGCTCATGGTCCTCCGGCGCGTGCTCCGGTGCGAATACGCGCCTGAGCCCGCGCGCGAGCACGCGCTCGTTCGTGTGCTTGGAGAGGAACGGGCCGAGTCGGGGGTGGAGCAGGGCCTTCTGCACGAGCAGCGCCCGGTGAACGTCCGGGTAGAGGCCGCCGTTGAGGAAGGCGATCCGCTCGATCTCCACCTCGAGCCTGCCGTCGGCGCGGCGGGCCAGCAGCTCCTGGCCCACGCTCACGCCGTAGTCGTGCACGATCAGCGCGGTGCGCTCGATGCCGTGGCGGCGCCACAGCGCCTCGGTCAGGTCGGCCTGCTCCTCGATCGAGTAGACGTGGTCCGCGGGCTTGTCGGAATCGCCGAAGCCGAGGAAGTCGAACATCAGCAGCCGCCGGTCGCGGGCGAGCCCGTCCGCCACCTGCGCCCAGTCCCAGGAGCAGGTGGGGAAGCCGTGCACGAGCGTGAGCCACGGGGCGCCCTCGTGACCGGCCACGCGCGTGAAGAGGTGGAAGCCGCCGGCCTCGACCCGCTCGCCCGCGGCGAACCAGTTCTCTATGCGGTCTGTGGCGAGCACCACGCGCATTCTTGCGCGCCGCGCACGCGGCGGCGCTCAAGCGGGCCCGGCGGCGGCTACGCGGTCGCCGCCGCGCGCTGCGCCGAGCGCCGCGGCTCCTCGCGACTCTCGCCCGCCGCGCGCACCGGACCCGGGATTAGGGCGGCCGCGATCAAGATCAGCACGAAGGCGACGATGCGGAGCGCCGCGATGAGCGGGCTGCTGCCCACGGGATCGCCGAACACCACCACGCCGGCGAGGATCGAGGTGGCGTTGCCGGAGATCGCGGTGGCCGCGATCACGGGCACCGCCTTGCCGAGCTGGAGCGAGCGCGCGGAGGCGAAGAAGGCCACCACGCCGCCGATCACGATCACGAGCGTCCACGGGCTGAGCAGGCCGATCGGCCCGGATATGTCGCCGGTCAGCGCCTTCATCGCCACGTGCGTGACGGTGAACAAAGCGCCCGCCCCCGCGCCCAGGAGCACCCCGGCACGAGCGCCCGAGCCCAGCCGGCCGCGCTGGCCCACGATCAGCAGCGCCCCGACCGCCACCATCCCGAGCTCGAACGCGACGATCGCGACGGTGCCGTACTGGGCCTGCTCGCCCTTGACCTGCCCCGCCGTGAATGCGAGGAAGGCCAGGCCCGCGGCGGCCAGCAGCACGCCGGACCACTCGCGCCGGCCGAGCTTGAAGCCGAAGTAGCGGTCGGCGAGCACCGCGAGGAACACGAAGCCGGCCGCGAGGGCCGACTGGACGATCGACAGCGGGGCGACGGCCATGGCTCCCACGTGGAGGGCCCATGCCACGCCGGCCGCCGCGTAGCCGATCGTCCACCAGCGCGAGCGGAACAGCCAGGCGGCGCTGTGCAGCGGGCGCCGCACGTCCACGTCCGCTGCCGCGGCGGCGCCGCGATGGCGCCACAGGAACCCCAGGTTCGTGACGAACGCCGACGCGAGCGCGAGCCCGGCTCCTCCCTCCCAGCCCATGCGTCCGCCTACCCGGCGCGCGCGTGCAGTCAACCTTTCGCTGGAAACTACGATGATCGGAGCATGGCCCGCCGCATCCTCCCGGTGCTCGTCGTCCTCGCAGCCCTCGCGGCCGCGCCCGCGATCGCCGGCCCGCCCAACTACTGCCGGCCGGTCACGAACGCGGACATGACCTGCACGGGTACGAGCGGCGCCGAGTGGATGACCACCGGCGACGGTGACGACACGCTCGACGGCGCGGGCGGCGGCGACCGGCTGAACGCCCGCGGCGGATCCGACCTGGCGTACGGCGGCGCCGGCGACGACACCATCCACGGCGGCACCGGCGCCGACCGCCTCTACGGCCAGGCCGGGCGCGACACCGTGCTCGGCGACGAGGCCGGCTCCGGCGGCGCCGACCTCGTATCGGGCGGCGCCGGCGACGACCGCGTGTTCGGCCTGGCCGGCAACGACACCGTGCGCGGGGACTCCGGCAACGACGTGATCCACGGCGGCGACGGCCGCGACACGCTCGAGGGCGGCAGCGGCAACGACCTGCTCGACGACGCACCGCGCAGCCACCAGGACGCCGACGTGTTCAGCGGCGGCGCGGGCAACGACGAGATCTACAGCCGCGACGGCCAGCGCGACACCGTCAACTGCGGCCCCGGGAACGACGTGGCGAAGGTGGACCACGCCGACCGGGTGGCCGGCGACTGCGAGCACGTGATCCGGATCGGGTAGGGACCGGGCCGCGCGGTCAGGGCGGCGGCGGGAGCGGCTTTGCCTGCTTCGCGATGCCGGCCCACGCGTCGCCCTCGCCGGCCAGCCTCTCCCCCATCGTGCGCAGCGTCCACGAGTCGGGCCGCAGCGCACGGTCGTCCAGCTCCTCCCAGTGCAGCGGCGCGGCCACCGGTGCCCCGGGCTTGGCGCGCACCGCGTAGGGCGCCACCGCGTGCTGCGCGTAAGCGTTGCGGCCGGTGTCCACGTAGATGCGGTCGCCGCGCTTGGCCTTGCTCCACTCGCGGGTGAGGTGCTTGGGGTCCGCCGCCACCATCCGGTCGCCGATCGCGTCGGCGAACGCCCGCACCTCGTCGAACGTGCGCGTGCGCCGCAGCGGCACGGTCACGTGGATGCCGCGCGAGCCCGAGGTCATGGCGTGCGGCGCGAGGCCCAGGTCGCGGAGCACGTGGCCCAGCTCGCGGGCCGCGGCGCGCACCTCGGCGAAGCGCGTGTGCTCCGGGTCGAAGTCGAAGATCAGGCGGTCCGGCTTCTCGATGATGTCCGCGCGCGAGAGCCAGACGTGGGGCGTGATCACGTTCTGGCCGGCGAGGTACACGAGCGTGTCGGTCCGGTTGGCCACGGCGTGGTCCACGGTGCCGCCGCGCTTGCGCACCGTCACGCGCTTGATCCACGCGGGGAAGTGCTTCGGGGCCTGCTTGATGTAGATGCCGTCCTGCGTGATGCCCTTGGGGAAGACGTGCAGCGTGAGCGGGCAGTCGCGCACGTGGGGGACCATCACCTCCCCCACCCGCTCGTAGTAGCCGGCCAGCTCCCGCTTGGTGATGCCGCAGGGAAACAGCCGCTTGTCGGGGCTACTTATCTGGACGCTCACGCACCACGTCCCCGGGGTCCTTGTCCTCGCGCAGCCCGAGGAAGCGCGGGTGGCGCAGCCGCCCGTCGCGCGTCCACTCCGTGAAGCCCACCTGCGCCACCAGCCGCGGCTCGACCCAGGTGGCGCTGCGCAGCCGCGGCGCGTCCGCGAACGGCGGGTCCTCGCGGCGGAGCGGCGCCAGCCGCGCGGCCAGGTCGCGCAGCGTCTCGCGCCCGAAGCCGGTGCCCACCTTCCCGGCGTAGCGCAACCGGCCGTCCTTCCAGTGGCCCACCAGCAGCGCACCCAGCTCGATCCGCGACCCCTTCGGCTCCGTGTAGCCGCCGATCACCATCTCCTGCGCCTGGTCGCACTTCCACTTGAGCCAGTCGCGCGAGCGCTTTCCCACGTACGGGGAGTCCGCGCGCTTGGCGATCAGCCCCTCCCAGCCGCGCCGGCAGGCCTCCTCGTACAGCGCGATCCCGGACCCGCGGCGGTACGGGGTGAGCCGCACCGGGCCGCCCGGCCGGACCAGCCGCCGGAGCACGGCCTTGCGCTCGAGCAGCGGCAGATCGCGCACGTCGCGCCCCTCGGCCTCCAGCACGTCGAACACGTAGAAGAACACGCGCCTCCCCCGCTCCCCCAGGCGCTGGAAGCTCGTTCGCGAGCCGGAGAACGCCACCACCTCGCCGTCGAGCACGAACTCCGTGACGGGCTGCTCGGCGAGGGCCTCGGCCACCTCCGGGAAGCGCGAGTTCAGGTCCAGGTCGTTGCGCGAGCGCAGCCGCACGCCGGAGCCCGAGCGCGTGGCCAGGCAGCGGATCCCGTCGAGCTTGCGCTCGTAGATCCATGCCGGGTCGTCGAAGCGCTCGTCCGTGAGGGTTGCGGCCATGGCCTTCAACCGCGCTCCGCCACCTGCTCGATGGTCCGCCCGCTGACCACGGACTCGGGTTGGGTGCTCACGGGGTTGCGGCGCGCGTCGGCCTCGTCGTCGCGCTTCTTGATCAGCAGCCACTTGGGCTTTGCACCCGCGTGCGTGCGCCGCAGCGACCAGCCCCCGCGCAGCTTCCTCCCCTCGAGCCAGAACGACGCGTGCCCGCGGTCGAGCGCCTCGGCCATCGGCACGTCGCCCGTGTTCCGGTAGGTGCCGCGGTCCCACACGATCACCGTGCCGGCGCCGTACCCGCTCCCGATCACGCCCTCGAAGTCGTTCCAGGACATCGGGTGGTCCTCCACCTGCATCGCCAGCCGCTTCTCGCGCGGGTCGGTGGACGGCCCCTTCGGGATCGCCCACGAGCGCATCGCTCCGTCCACCTCGAGCCGGAAGTCGTAGTGGAG
>JAXDJC010000077.1:0-33140 GCA_034663685.1 Thermoleophilaceae bacterium | reverse complement strand
TCGGCCAGCAGGCCGAAGTGCACGCCGCCGTCGTAGCTGATGATCCCGATCGACAGCGCCTGGTTGCGCGGGTTGAGCGGCACGGCCGGGAAGACCTCGCACATCGGCACGCCGGCGAGGTAGAAGGTCTGCTGCGGGCCGGGCACGTTCGAAACGACCAGGTTGAAGATCCGCGGCCCGCTCATCGCGCGCACCGCGAGCGACGAGACGATCGGCGGCGCCAGGCCGGTGGCGCCCGCGATCAGCGCCCCGGCGCGCACCTGGGCGGAGTCCTTCACGCGGTCCATCTCGGCCGAGATCCGGCGCACGCGGTCGAGTGGCTCGCCGTGCAGCGGCAGGTCGCAGAACACCGTGGAGATCCGGTTGCCCACCTCGTTGCCCTCGCCCTCCGCGCGCACCGAGACCGGCACGAGCGCCACCGCTCGGTCCGGTGCCTCGTCGCCGAGGAACTCGGACAGCGCCAGCGACACGACTCCCAGCAGCACGTCGTTCACGGTCGCGTCGGCGGCGCGGCGCACGGCCTTCACGTGGTCGAGGCGGCCGCGTGCCACGGCGAACAGCCGCTCGGCGCCAATCGCCTGGTTCAGCCGGGTGTCCGGCGCCGCGGGCCGCACGCGGGTGAGCTCGGCGAGCACGCCGGCGGCCTCGCGCGCCTGCCGGGCCGCGTCGCGGGGATCGGTGGTGAACGCGCGCGAGACGGTCTCGCGCGCGAGCTTGCGCGGCACGGCCAGCTGCGCCGCCGCGATCCGGGCGAGCTGGTCCACGCGCGCGCTGCGTGCGAGCTGCTCCATGGCGCCGGGCGCCGGCTCGGCCGCGGGCTCGCCGGGCGGGGGGAGGTCGAGGCCCTCCGGCGTGGGGTCCAGGACGACCGTGCTCACGTCCACGGCCGCGACGCCGTCCACGAGCGCGTGGTGCATCTTGGCCACGATCGCCGAGCGGCCGCCCTCGAGCCCCTCCACCACCACGAGCTGCCAGAGCGGCCGCGTGCGGTCCAGGCGCTCGGAGAGCACGTGCCCGACCAGCTCGAGCAGCTCGGCCTCGCCGCCGGGCGCCGGCAGCGCCGCCCGCCGCACGTGGCGGCCGGCGTCGAACGACTCGTCCTCCACCCACACCGGGCTGGCCAGCCCGAGCGGCGGCGAGTCGAGCCGCATCCGGTAGCGCGGGATCAGGTGCAGCCGCTGCTCGAGGCGCTCGACCACGGCCTCGCGCGTGACCTGACCGTCGAAGACCAGCACACCGCCCACGTGCATGTGCACCGGGCCGCGCTCGGCCTGGATCGCGGAGAGGTCGGACGGGGAGAGCGGCTCGGCCACCGCCGGGCAGTCTTCCACCTCCGGCCGGCGGAGCTAGCGGCTGAAGCTCTCCACGGAGCCGATGATGATCGTGTAGTTGCGCCCGCCGGAGCTGCCCCAGAGCGTGGCCCGCTTGCCCGAGTTGAGCTGGAGCCCGCTGCCGTTGCCGAACGCCTTCGGGTAGGCCTTGGCGGTCTTGTACTGGTACGAGCCCAGCCCGATCCCCTTCTTGTCCTTCCACTTGGCCACGGGACCGCTGTAGGAGTTGTCGCCCTTGGCGAAGCCGGCGTCGATTGCCACCTGGTAGACCTTGCCGTCGCGCACCTCGAAGTAGGCCTTGGCCTGCTTGGCCGTGCCGGCCCAGGTGCAGCGCATGTCGGGCAGCGGGGCATTCGGATCGACGACGCAGTTGCTGCCGTCGCCCCAGACCGCGACCGCCTTCTTGGCGTCCATCCCGACCTTGACCCCGGCGATCGAGCTGCCGACCTTGATCTCCGTGGTCTTGGGCTTGGGGAGCGAGGCGCCGGCGGCCGGTGCGGCGGCCAGCGCGGCGATGCCGATGACGAGGGGCAGGGCTGCGCGAGTGGTCATGGGCCGACGCTAACCGCTACGGGCCGGGAGCACAAGCGCGGCGGCGGACGCAGGCGGTAGCGTCCGCGGCATGGACGTGGGATCGGAGCTGGGCGGCTACCGCATCGAGGCCGAGATCGGCCGCGGCGGGATGGGCATCGTCTACCTCGCCGAGCAGATCCGGCTGGAGCGTAAGGTGGCGCTCAAGGTCATCACGCCCGCACTGGCGGACGACGTGGGCTTCCGCAGCCGGTTCGAGCGCGAGTCGCGGCTCGCGGCGTCGATCGACCATCCCAACGTGGTGCCGATCCACGAGGCCGGCGAGCGCGACGGCCTGCTCTACATCGCGATGCGCTACGTGCGCGGCAGCGACCTGAAGCAGGAGCTGGCCCACGGCGGGCTCGACCCGGCCCGGGTGACCGGCGTGATCGGGCAGGTGGCCGGCGCCCTCGACGCCGCGCACGCGAACGGGCTCGTGCACCGCGACGTGAAGCCGGCCAACATCCTGCTCGAGCAGGCCCCCGGCGGCGAGCGCGCGTACCTGACCGACTTCGGCCTGACCAAGCGGATCTCGTCCGCCAGCGGCGTGACCCAGTCGGGCGTGTTCGTGGGCACGATCGACTACATCGCGCCCGAGCAGCTCCAGGGCGGCGCCGTGGACGCCCGCACGGACGTGTACGCGCTCGCATGCGTGCTCTACCACGCCCTCACCGGCCGGGTGCCCTACGAGCGCGACGACGAGATCGCGAAGATGCACGCGCACGCCAACCTGCCGCCGCCCGCGCTGCTCGAGGCGGCGCCGCACGTGGGCCCGGCGTTCGACGAGGTGATCCGGCGCGGGATGGCCAAGCGGCCGGACGATCGCTACGCATCCGCGGGCGACCTTGCCCGCGCCGCCGCGGCCGCCGTGCACGGGCGGGAGCCCACGCTCGCCGAGCGCAGCGTGGCCACCGGCGCGGCGGCGCCCGGAGCGGCGGCGCCTGGCGCGGCCGCCGCGGGCTTCCCCGCGCCCCCGCCGAGGCCCACGGTGGCCGCGCCGCCGCCGCCCCCACAGCGGCCGGGGCCGCCCACCTCGCCCACCACCCCGCTTCCGCCCACTCCGCGGTGGGCTCCGGCGCCGCCGCCCGAGCGCAGCCGGACCGGCCCGCTGATCGCCGTGCTGGCCGTGGTGCTGCTTGCGGCGGGCGTGGGCGCCGGCGTGCTGCTCGCCTCCGGCGGCTCGAAGTCGAAGGACAAGTCGACGACGGACACGCGTGCACGGACGAAGAAGAAGGGCGGCGGCATAACCAGCACAGCCGACACGCCGACCAAGACCCCGCCCGGCAGTCAGACGCCGCCCGCCGCTCCGCTCACCTACTCGCCCTACGCGACCACCGGTTACGCGACGGTCCTGCCGGCCGGCGACGGATGGTCGCCGCGGAGGGAGAGCGTGGTGAACAACGCGATCTACCAGACGAAGACCGCCGGACCCGACGGGACCGTGGTGATCGTGGACTACACACCAGCGCTGCCGGCCGTCTTCAAGCCCGCGAGCAGCTGCACCGCGATCGACCACCCGGCGTTCCCCTCCGCCGAGAAATGCGTCTTCCGCGGCGGCAAGTACCCGCAGTGCCAGAGCTCGACGTGCGTGGACTATCTCCTCAACTCCACGAGCAGCGGGCCGGGCTACGCGGTGCTCGTCGGCGGCGGCAGCGATCCCGGCCGGACGCAGGTGATCGCCAAGCGCGTGTCCGACGCGCTGGTGCCGAGCGGCTGATCAGGCCCGGCGCTGCGACATCTTCCAGGCGGTCGCGCCGAGGAAGACCGCGAGGAACCCTGCGAGGATGAGGAACCCCACCGGCGCGTGCACGCTGAAGAAGTCCGACCCGTAGCCGGTGGCCTGGGCCTGCTGCGGGTTGGCGGCCAGGCGCCCGTGCATGTGGATCGCGCTGCCGGCGTCGGCGAACGACCAGCGGGCGAAGACCACGTTGGAGATGTATGACATCGCGTCCGACATCCGCGCGACCGTGACGATCGCGCCGGCGAACAGGAGCTGCGGGATCAGGGCCAGCGGGATGAAGCTCGTGGCCTGGTCCTCCGAGCTCACCGCCGCCGAGATCAGCAGCCCCATCCCCACCGCCACGAAGCTCGTGACCGTGAGCACGCCCAGCAGCAGGGCGTAGGTCCCGATCGGCTCGTGGAGTGGCCGCAGCGCGAGCACGATGCCGGCGAGCAGCAGCGTCTGCACCATCGACAGCGTGAACAGCACCACGGTCTTCGAGAAGAGATAGGCCGACGTGCGCACCCCGATCGCGCTCTCGCGGTCGGCCACGCTGCGCTCCTTGATGATCTCGCGTGAGCCGTCGATCGACCCGAGCCAGATCGCGGTGGTCGACAGGAGGAAGAGCAGCGTGGCGCCGTCGGCCGGCCGCGGGCCGGGGTTCTTGAACACGTCGCCGGTGAAGAGCAGCGCGATGCCAAGCGCGATCACCGGCACCTGGCCGAGCAGGATCATCATGTTGCGGGTGTCCCGCATCATCAGGCGCGCGTAGCGGCGGGCGAGGATGCCGGCCTGCCTCGGCGCGGGGTTCCTGCCCACGCGTCCGGCCGCCGCGCGCCGGACCGGAGCCGGCGCCGCGGTGTCGTGGGCCGGCCGCGCATGCCGCGTCTCGTACTCCCGCCGCCAGTCGGTGGCCGGGCGGTCCTCGAGCGCCTGATAGATGCCGTCGAACGTGTCGGCGCGGAAGAACCCCTTGGCCTCCTCCGGGGTGCCGAAGAAGGTGAGCTCGCCGCCGCGGCCCATCACGCAGATCTTGTCCGCGAGCGCGAGGTTCTTCGTGGCGTGGGTGACCACCGTGACCGCGCGCGTGCCATCGGCGGCGAGGGCGCGGAACAGCTCCATCATGCGCGTCTCGAGGCCGGGGTCGAGGCCGGTGGTCGGCTCGTCGAGGAACAGGAGGCTCGGGCGGTTCAAGAGCTCCACGGCGAGCCCCGCGCGCTTGCGCTGGCCGCCGGAGAGCGAGCCGATCAGCGTGTTGGCGTGCTCGGTCAGCGACAGCTCCTCGAGCACGCGCCCGACGGCCGCGTCGATGTCCGCCCGCGAGGAGTCCGGCGGCAGGCGCAGCTTGGCCGAGTAGCGCAGCGCCTCGTCGACCGTCAGGTAGCGGTGCACGATCTCGTCCTGCGGGACGTAGCCGAGGTCGGTGAGCCGCGCGGCCACCGGCTCGCCGTTGACCGAGACGGTTCCGGACGTGGGCCGCGTGACCCCCGCGAGCGCCTTGATCATCGTGCTCTTGCCCGACCCGCTCTCGCCGATGATCACGGTCAGCTCGCCGGGCTGGAGGCTGATCGAGGCGGCGTTGAGGATCGTCTTGCCGCGCACGGTCATCGTGACCGCTTCGGCGTCCATCCGCAGCGCGCCGCGATCGTCGCGGCGGAGGAAGCTGGTTCCGTCGAAGACGAGCCGGAACGGCCCGATGCCGATCTCGGAGCCGGTGGTGAGCGCCGCGCGGCTGACCGGCTGGCCGTTGAGCCGCGTGCCGTTGCGCGAGCCGAGGTCGCGCAGCTCGATCCCGGCCGGCGTCGAGACGACCTCGGCGTGGAAGCGCGAGACGTTCGGGTCGGAGAGGGCGAGGTCGTTGGAGTCGTGGCGGCCGATGGCAAGCCGGGTGCCGTTGAAGCTCACGGCCTGGGCCGCGCGCGGAGCGGCCGGGGCCGCGCCGAAGGTGGTCTCGGCGCCGCTCACGAAGCGCAGCACCTCGCCCGCCACCACGATCGTGTCGCCGGCGTTCAGGAAGCGCGACTCGCCGCGCAGGCGCTCGCCGTTCAGCTCGGTGCCGTTGACCGTGCCGAGGTCGGCCACGAAGTGGCGCCCCTCGGCGGCCAGGATGCTCGCGTGCCGGCGCGAGGCCTGCTCGGAGGCGACGATCAGGTCGTTGCCCTGCTCGCGGCCGATCGTGAGGCCGGCCGGCGGTACCTCGATGCGCTGGCCGGCGTAGAGCACGTGGGCCTCGGGGGCCGCGGGTGACTGGCCGCGGGGCGGGCCCGCCGTGGGGATGTACCCGAGGGCCGATGGCGATCCGATCTGCTCGATCGGCATCGCCACGTCCTGCGGCGGGGCCATCCGCGCCGCCACCGGGGGCTCGGCCGGGCGGCCGGACTCCGCGGGCGTGAGCGGCTCGGTGCGCGGGTGCGGGGCGAACTTGCCCGGGGCGTCGGTCAGGGCGCCGCCCTTGGCGAGGGCGGGGCCGGCGTGACCCCCGTTGGCCGTGACGGCTCTGACCTGGAGCGTGGTGCGGCCGAGGCCGATCTCGTCGCCCTCTCTGAGAGGGTGGCGGCCCACGACCGGAGTGCCGTTCACGACCGTCCCGTTCGTGGAGCCGAGGTCCTCCACCACGAGCCCGCCGTTCTCGGTGACGATGCGTGCGTGCTGGCGCGAGAGCTTGGGGTCGCCGCCCAGGCCGCCGGGGCCGTTGACGGCCCGCCCGATCAGCAACTCGCCGTCCACGCGCATCTCGCTGCCGACGGCGTCGCCCCGCGTAACGATGAGAGTCAGGTCCGCCAAGTCTCGTCAAACATGTTCGACGCGAGCGCGCATGTCAAGCGAATCGTTGCGCCAGGCGGCCCGGACGCTACGGGAAGACGTGCGTGGGCCGGTTGTCCTGCGGCGGCGGAGTCTCGCCGAAGGTCGGGCCGCGCTTGGCGATGCTCAGCCTCGCCCGGTAGCCGTTCGCGCCGGACGACAGCACGTCGAGGCGCACGCCGTCGCTGGTCGTGTAGCTGCGCGGGTCGCCCGTGCTGAAGGGGGCGTGCGCAAGGGCGCCGCAGTAGCCGGTCTCCGGCCCCCTCCTGGTCGTGACGACCCGGATCGGGCCCGAGCCCGACTCCACGTTCGCATCCACGCGGTAGAGCAGGACGCCGAGCCCGCAACCCCGCGGGCCCTCTGAACGGACCTCTGCCACCCAAGCCCGCGAGTCCGACAGGCGCGCGACGATCGCCTTCACGCCGCCGGGCGAGTTGATCGGCGCGATCGTTGCGGTCGACGATCCGCGCACGATGCAGCGGACCTCGCTGGAGCGCAGCCAGCCGAGCTTGAGCCGGTGCCACGCGTACATGTCCACGCTCTCGCCGATCGAGCCCATCAGATCCCAGTCGCCGGAGAAGCGGAACGCATCCGGGGCGGGCTTGCCCGGAGGCACGTAGGACGCGCCCACGTCGTAGAGGTCCGGGAGCCCGATGTCATGGCCGAGCTCGTGCGCCATCGTGCGGCCCAGCTGGGCGCGGTCGGCCTTGTCGGCGCTCGCGGCTGCGTAGCGGAGCTCGCCGCCATCCACCTTGATCCCGTGGCCGGGGTACTCCACGTAGGCCTGGGCCCGGAGCAGGCCCACGCCCTCGGGGTTGAACACCTCCACGGCATCGTAGGCGGAGAAGTCCACCTCGGGGTCCGCCGCGGCCACCACGTCCTTCAGGTAGCGCCGGTACTGGTCGTCGTCCACCCCCTCGTCGAGCCCGTAGTCCGCGGCCGACCGCGGCATGCGCAGCCAGTGGTCCACCGAGGAGATCGTCACCTGCGTCCGGCCGTAGGACTGCGCCGAGTAGTAGCGCGACACCACGTCCCCCACCTCGCTGGTGATCGCGCTGGGCACCGCCGGATCGCCCGCCCCAGCGGCGAAGTCCGCGTACAGGAACAGGACCTTGATGTGGGACCCCCGCGGGAAGTGCGCGGTCGGATCCGTCCGCCCCTCGCTCAGATCGTTGAGGTCGGTGGTGAGCCGGCACGGCCCCGCCGCGGCGGCGGCGGGCAGCGCCGCCGAGCAGGCGAGAACGACGAGCAGCGCTGCGAGACCCCTGCGCACCGGTGAACGGTACAGGTCCCCAGCCGCCCGGATCCGCCCATGGAGGGGTAGGGTCTGCGCGCGCCGATGCCGCCCGCGCCAGACACACCCAGGTCCACCAGCACTCGCCGCTTCCTGGCGATCTACGCGGCCCTCGCGGTGGCTGTCGCCGTGTGCATCCCGCTGAGCATCGCCGCCGGTACGAAGAAGCACGCCCAGCCGTCGATCGCCGGCGGCTACGACACGCAGGGGCAAACAGATCCCTGTCTCGGGCGCAGCTTCGACATCGCGCAGTCGGGCCAGTTCGTGGACGTGTCGAACGCCGAGCAGACGCTCAGCGGCAAGCTCCGGCTCCACGGCCACGACCTCACGGGCACGATCGACTGCACCGGCGGGGCGAAACGGGACGCGCACCTGCGCGTGAGCGCTGAGACGCTCAGCGGCTCCCTGGGCGGAGCACCGCTCACCGCGGTCCGCAAGCGCGAGCCGCCCGACCCCGGCGCGCGCGCGAGCCGCGCACCGGGCTCGGTGAACGGCGACTACGTGCTGTCCCCGCCGTCGCAGTGCCTCGGAGGAAAGGTCACCCTCGACGGGGCCACGGGCCATCCACGCCTGGTCGCCGGCGGCAAGCCGAGGGGCGAGCTCGCGTATGCCGGAGGGCGGCTCACGGGAGCCGTCGCCTGCACGCACACGGGGAGTGCCCCGCTCAGCGGCACGGCGGCCGACCGAAAGCTCGACGTCCAGATCGGGCCCGAGCACGTGATCGCGCAGAAGCAGCGCGAGTTCGGCAAGACGCTCGCGGCGTTCTTCGTGGCGATCGCGGTCGTGATCCTGATCGCGCGGCTGGTGGGCGCGCTCGCGGTCCGGGTCGCCCAGCCGCGGGTGATGGGCGAGGTGATTGCGGGGATCGCGCTCGGGCCGACCGTGTTCGGGGCGCTCGCGCCGGGGCTCCAGGTGGACATCTTCCCCACGGATGTGATCCCGCTCCTGGGGGTGGTGGCCAACCTCGGGCTGATCTTCTACATGTTCCTGGTCGGGCTCGAGCTCGACCTGGGACAGCTCAAGGGGAGGGTGGCGCAGGCGGCGGCCATCTCCAACACGAGCGTCGCCCTTCCGATGGTGCTGGGGGTCGCGTCGGCCATCCCCATCTACGGCCTCGTCGCACCCGACAAGGACTTCGCCCCGTTCGCCCTGTTCATGGGCGTGGCGATGTCCATCACGGCGTTCCCCGTGCTGGCCCGGATCCTGGTCGAGCGGCGAATGCTCAAGCAGCCGGTGGGCGCGCTGGCCATGGCCGCTGCGGCGATCGACGACGTGACCGCGTGGTTCCTGATCGCGCTGGCGATCGCCGTGGCATCGGCCGGATCGAGCAGCGAGGTCGTGGTCACGGTGGGCCTCGCGATCGCGTTCTGCCTCGCGATGCTGTTCGTGGTCCGCCCGGTCCTGGCCCGCGCGTCGGACGCCTACGACGAGGCCGGGCGGGTGCCCACGGGCTGGATCGCGGCGATCTTCATCGGGGTGCTGCTGTCGGCGTGGACCACCGAGACGATCGGGGTGGCGCTCATCTTCGGTGCGTTCGTGATGGGCCTGGCGATGCCACGCCACACCGGCCTGACCGAGGACGTGACCGGCCGGATCGAGGACTTCGTGGTCACCCTCCTGCTCCCGCTGTTCTTCGTGTACACCGGGCTTCGAACCGACGTGGGCCTGCTCGATCGCCCGGAGCTCTGGCTGCTCACCGTGGCGCTCATCGTCGTCGCGATCACCGGAAAGCTGCTCGGCGCGATGCTGGTGGCGCGCGCGACAGGCTTCGGCTGGCGGGCGGCGGCCGTGATCGGGACGCTGATGAACACCCGCGGGCTCACCGAGCTGATCGTGCTCAACATCGCGCTCGAGAAGGGCATCATCTCGCAGGCGCTCTTCGCGAGCCTGGTGATCATGGCGCTCGTGACCACGCTGATGGCCGGGCCCGTGCTTCGGCTGCTCGACCCGAAGAACAGCTTCGGCGCACCCGTCGAGGAGGAGTTCGATCAGGCGCGCCGCGAGTCGAGCGTCGCGTTCCCCACCCTCGAGATACCCGACCGCGCGATCCTGCTGGCGCCGCAATCGAAGTCGGGACTGGCACAGCTCCGCGCGCTCGCCGAGCCACTCGCGGCCGCGGAGCCGCCGCGGGAGTTGATCCTCACGAAGCTGGTGAGGCCGCCGCGCGGCGCCGCCGCGGGGGTCCGGGGCGGCCTTCAGACCGAGAACCGGCTGCTCCTGGAGGCCACGGGCGAGATGCGGGCCGCGCGCGACCAGCTGGTCGAGCGGCGAATCGCCGCGCGAGCGGTCGCGTTCATCTCACCCGACCCCGGCGGCGACCTCAGCCGCGTGGCTGCGCGCGAGGACGTGGACCTGGTGCTGATGGATGGACGGCGCCCCCTGCTGGGCGAGGGCGTTCCGCGCGGCGAGGTGGGCGCGGTGCTGGACAGCGTGCCGTGCGACGTGGCCGTGCTCGTGGCCAGGGACGACACGCATGTGTCCGTGGGCGCGGACTCCGCGATCGTGGTCCCGTTCGGCGGCGCCGAGCACGACTGGGCGGCGCTCGAGCTCGGCGCCTGGCTCGCGTCGGCCACCGGCGCTCGGCTGAAGCTGCTCGGCGCGGCCGGCACGACCGAGGAGACCTCACGCGTGACGCGGCTCCTCTCGGACGCCGGCCTGCTCGTCCAGACCTACGCGGGCGTGGTGGCCGAGCCCCTCGTCGCCCAGCCGGACGCCGGCATAATCGAGGCCGCATCGGATGCCGGGCTGCTGGTGGTCGGCCTTTCTCAGCGCTGGCGGGAGGAGGGCCTCGGCCCGGTCCGCTCCCGGCTCGCCAAGACCGCCCCGGCGCCGGTCCTGTTCGTACGGCGGGGCACCCGGCCCGGCGCGCTCGCGCCGGAACGCGACGTGACGCGATTTACGTGGTCCACGCCGCGAATGGGTTAGGTTCCGCCTACGGATGACGACACCGATCTCCAGCCCCAGCTCCGCCGGCGCTTCGGACGTGACGATCGGGGTGATCGGGGACGGCTTCGGGGCGCTGCTGGTCTACACGACGGCTGTGTACCTCGGCTTCAAGCCGGAGCAGATCGGGATCTTCGGCGAGGGCACCAATCCGGTCGGCACCTACCAGCAGTTCGCCTGGAACCTCGGGCAGACGGTGCTGCGCTCGGAATCCGAATCGCACTTCCTGCCCGCCGATTGGCCCACGTTCTCGCAGATCGACGCCGCGGCGCGACGGGATCCGTCCCCCCTGCTTCGATCGGTCGGGCGCAAGTTCAACCCGGGAGTGCCGGAGATCCTGACCGAGGCGATGATCGTGACCAAGCGCCTCGGCTACGAGCAGCGCGTGCTCGGCGGCAGGAAGGTGGGCTGGATCGTGCGCGAGCCGGGCCCGCCGCCGCACTTCTCGCTCTACGACGAGGAGGCCAACCTGCTCGGGCGCTGCAAGCACGCGATGATCGCGGTCGGCCACGGCCCGCTGTCGTTCCCGGGCGTGTACGGGAAGGCGAGGGAGGACCCGCGGATGAGGGACCGGGTCGTGCAGGCGTACGAGCCCAAGCAGTACGTGCAGGGCGGCCGCTACCTCGTGCTCGGCTCGGGCATCGCCTCGGTGAACGAATGGGTGAACGCCACGGACGCCGGTGCTCAGTGCATCGCGCTGCGCCGCAACCCCCAGCCCGACGAGCAGGACCTGAACGTGCCGCGCTGCCTGTTCGACGGCAGCGGGATCGACGCCTTCCAGGGCCTCTCGTTCGACCAGCGGGTCGAGTTCCTGGGCCAGGTCCTGCGCGGTACCGCCCCCTCGCGACGGACCTGGGCCCAGCGGGTACGGGAGGCCGAGCAGAAGGGACTGTTCGAAGAGACCATCGGCGAGGTCACGGAGATCACCCCCGGCCCGGCGGGGCTTCGCGCGCGGCTGCGGCTGAACACCGGGTTCGAGTCCGAGATCGACCTCACGGGGATCGTCTGCGGCACGGGATTCGTCAAGTCGGCGTTCTCGCTGCCGCTGCTGCGCAGGCTGGCGCAGACCTACGGCGTGCCGGTCGAGCGGGAGCGGATCAAGCTGAAGACCAACTGCGGCGTGCCGCCGCTCGACCGGGACGACTCGCGCCTCTGCATGATGGGCATCAACGCCAACACCGTCGTTCCGAACGGGGACACGATCGCCGGGCTCAAGTACACGGCGCGGCGCTTCGTCGGGGATGTGGTTCGCGCCGAGGAGCTGAGGGTGCGCCCGTTCGGCTCGCGGCTGTCGATGCAGCTCGGCCTGGCCCGGGAGACGGTGAAGGCGGTCCGCGAGGTCCGCAAGAGCGAGCAGCTCGCCTAGCCCATGTGCCCCACACCAATAGGCCGAGTCGAGACCCGCGTGGCCACGCTGATCCTGCCCGCGCTGCTGGCCACCCTGATCTCCCTCGTCGACGGAAGGCCCGACTGGATCGTGCTGATCGGCGTCTACCTGCTCATGGGCGTGGCGCTCGACTCCGGCGTGTACTCGAGGCTGATCAAGTACCAGCCGCCATGGATGACCGGGGTCCTGGCGCTCGCCGAGTTCGGGCTGCTCTACATCCTGGCGGACGTTCTCAAGCTCGACCTCTCGCCGATCGAGGCGATCCTCCTCTACTGGGGATCGTGGGTGCTGGCGGCGCTGACCAAGATCGTGATCCTCCCGATCGCGTCGCTGACCTACATCGAGTCGGCGCTCGAGTTCCGGAGGATCGAGTGGTCGGTACCGGCCGCCCAGGCCTCGCTCCCCGTGATGGCCGCACCGGCGGATGCGCGCAGCGGGCCCGGCCAGGTGGTGGAGTCCGCCTCCGGGGTGCACGCGATCCCGCTCGAGCTCAAGCCCAGCCCGTCCGGGGTCCACTCGATCCCGTCACGATGAGCCAGGGCACGCACATCGCAGCCGGCGAGCGGGTCGGTCCGTACCGCATCGACGCGCTGCTCGGCGAGGGCGGGATGGCGCATGTCTACAGGGCGGTCGGGCCCGGTGAGCGCGAGGTGGCCCTCAAGCTGGTCAAGCCCGACCTGGCCACCGACGAGGAGTTCCGCCGGCGCTTCCGGCGCGAGGCGCGCGCGGCGGCCACGGTGCACGACTCGCACGTGGTGTCGGTGATCGACGAGGGCCTGCACGACGGCGTGCCGTATCTCGTCCAGGAGCTCATCCGCGGCGGCTCGCTCGCGGCGCGACTGCGCGCGACCGGACGGCTCGAGGTGGGGGCGTTCGTCACGCTCTGCCTCCAGGTCGCCAGCGGGCTCGACGCCCTCCACCGCGCGGGGATGGTGCACCGCGACGTGAAGCCCGAGAACATCCTGCTCGACGAGGCCGGTAGTGCGCACGTCGCCGACTTCGGGCTGGTGAAGAACCGCGAGGGCAGCGTGCTGACCAAGCCGGGTCAGACCGTCGGCTCGGTCGACTACATGGCGCCCGAGCAGATTCGCGGCGAGGAGGTGACGGCGGCCACGGACACCTACGCCCTGGGCTGCGTGGCCTACGAGTGCCTGGTCGGCTCGCCGCCGTTCGCCGACCGGCAGGGGATGCGGATCATGTGGGCGCACCTCCAGGATGAGGCACCGGACCCGTGCTCGGCCCGCCCGGACCTGCCTCTCCGGCTGGGTCTGGCTGTCCGGATGGCGCTGCAGAAGGAGCCGGGGTCGAGGCCGCCGACGGCGACCGCCTACGCGCGCATGATCCAGGCCGGCGCCGGGGTGGCCCAGTGAGCGAGTTCGCGCTCATCGAGGTCGAGCCGAGGGCCGGGGCCCGCCACCAGATCGCGCCGGGCACCACGATCGGCCGCGAGGGCTGCGACATCGTGCTCTCCGACGTGATGGTGTCGCGCCGGCACGCGGCGTTCCGGATGAGCGAGCAGGCAATCGCCGTCGAGGACCTCGGCTCGCGGAACGGGACCTACGTGAACGAGCGCCGCGTGGACGGGGTCCAGGCGCTGCGGGCCGGCGACACGGTTCGAATCGGCTCGACCAGCTGGCAGCTTCAGAGCTCCGCCGGGGGCGAGACGGTGATCGACGCACCGCCTCCAGCCCCCGCTCACGTGGCAGCGCAGCCGCGCGGCGACGTGCCCGCCCCGCCGCCCCCGCCGCCCCCGCCGCAGGCGCCGCCGCCCGCGCCCCCGGCGGCGCCCGCGCCGGCCGCTCCGCCGGCCGCCGCGCTCGCTCCGCCCAGCTTCTCTGCCGCCCCCGCACGGCGAATCGGCGGGTCCGCGGCGCGCAGCGGGGCCGCCGTGGCGGCGTCCTACGCGGTGGTGCTGCTCACGGCGGCGGCTCTGATCGTGTACTTCGCGAGCCGCTAGCGCGCGCCGAAGTACACGAGCACCGCGAGGCCCACGATCGCCAGCACCGCGAAGGCGGCCGTGTTGGTCTGCGACTTCACCCGCCCGTCGACCAGGCGGGCCAGAGCAGCGTAGTCCTGACCCCGCGCGTCCGGGCCCGTGCCCGGGGCGGCGCCGCCGGAGTCGGCGATCGATCGGGACACGAAGGCCGGCTCGCTCTCCTCCACCAGGAAGCCGGGAACCCCGGGGGCCTGGTCGACGGCCACCAGCTGCTGGGCGGGGACCGGCTGGAGGATGTCGCGATCCAGCTGGGTGATGTCCGGCGTGGCCATCACGGCGGAAGCGCGGCGGGCGACCTGCTCGGCGCTGCGAAGCTCGAGCACCGTGAGCCCCACGCGGATCCGGTCGCCCGGAACCAGTCGCTGCGAGGCGCCCATCGGCTGGTCGTTCACGTACGTGCCGTTGGTGGAGCCGAGGTCGTGGGCCACGGCTCCGTGCGCGTCCAGCTCGACTCGCGCGTGACGGCGGGAGACCTGACCGTCGTCGAGCTGGACCGACGCCGAGGCATCACGGCCGAGCTCGACCGGGTTGGTCAGCGAAATCTGGCGCCCGGCCTGCGGGCCCTCGACGATCTCCAGCAAGAGGTCCATCGGATCGGATCATCGCACGCCCTCGGGTATGGCGCTCGGGCTCAGCGCAGGCCGGCGACGCGGCCCGCGAGCACGATCGCGCTGGTGGCGCCCTCGGGGAGGTAGCGCAGGCGCGCGGTCACGGCCCGCCCCTTGAGCAGCCCGGCGCGCGCGGACTTCTTGGTCCACCCGACCTTGACGGTGGCCTCGCGGCCTCCCGTCGTGCTCAGCGTTCGCTTCGCCAGCAGGCGTCCGTGGGCGCCGCGCACCTCCACCATCGCATTGCCGCCATTGTTCGCACAGAGCTCGAAGCGGACCGTCCGCCGTCGCGACCGGTCCGGCCTGACCCGCGCCTTCACACCCGCCTTCTCGAGCACCAGCCCGCCCGGCTTGAGGCTGGGGCAGGCGGTCCCGGGCACGCCGGTGCCGGGGGTTCCGCCGCCGCCGGTCCCCGGCACCACGGGCTTCCCGGTGGGCAGCTTGGCCCCCGGCGGGAACTCGAGCTCCACGAAAGTGGGGTCGGCGGGCACGCTCAGGGGCACCTCGCGCAGGTTCCCAAGCGATGTCGCGCCGGCGCCGTGGGTGGGTCGGGTGACGCTCACCTGAGCCGTGGTGGGTAGCGTCAGTCGCACGCTGCGGTCGGGCGGGAAGAGCGGGTGGCGCAGCTGCGGGTCCCATTCCTTCTCCCCCTGCCAGAACGCGAGCACGTAGCGGTTGTCGCTGCGCTTGAGCAGGAGGTGCTGGACGCTGGTCGTGTCGCCGCCGAGCCCGAGGTCGAGGGTGCCCGGCGTCGTCTCGGCCGGGTGCCCGATGAGCTGCAGCATGCGCTTGAGCGACGTGAACGCCGGCTTCTCGGAGAAGTCGTTGCGCAGCAGGCCGAAGTGGCTCTCGGGCTCGATCAGCGCAGGGTCCGGCTTCTCGTCGACCGCCTCGTACATGTAGGTGCGAACGAGCCCTGCCTTGAAGTGCTCGAGGTAGACCCGGAGCACATACGACGCTGCCACGTCCTCGGACACGGGCGGCTGGCCCTGCGACGCCGCGAGCGCGTTGTGATAGCCGGCCTCGGTGGCCCACATCGGCTTGGTGCCGGACACGCGGCGCGCCTCGTCCGCCTGGAAGTTCGTGTGCCCGGCCGAGGGCTGGTCCCCGCCCGTGTACGGGTGAATGTTGCCCGCGTCGAGGGCGTCGGGGAGCGGCCCCAGCTTGGGGTCGCTGTCCGGGAAGACCAGGCTCGGCCCGAGGAGGGGCAGATGCCTCAGGACCGGGTCGGCCTTCGCCTTGGCGTAGAGAGCGCGCTGGTAGTCGCGCAGCTCGTTGGGCCAGTTCGGGCTGTCGTGGAAGAGGTCGTACTCGTTGGGGCCCTCGAGCCCGTCGATGGCGTTGTGCAGGCGGCCCGCCGCGATGGCGATCAGCTGATCGAGCGTGCCACCCGGGTTGTTCGGCTCGCCCATCACAACCGTGAACCGCATGCCGTGCGCGGCCGCGAGCTCGACCGCCTGGTAGTAGCGCTCGTTCCAGTCGCCCCAGTCCGGGTTCGCGAACGCCGCGTCGTGCAGGTGCTCGATGCCGAGCGACTCGAGCTTGTCCACGACCCGCGGCCAGTCGCCATAGGCCGTGTCGAAGTAGGAGGCGTGGGTGTTGATGCCGATCGAGTCGCGGAAGTCCGCGGCGCTCATGGCCTTCATGGTCTCGGCGTGGGCGACGGACGGCAGCGCGAGGGCGGCGGCGCTCGCCGCCACGATCACTATTAGACGTCGCACCCGCTGCTTGGCTGTTCCCCGCATGACCCTGTCCCCGCCACTCGCACGAGGAGAGATGAACGTACCGGACGCCGGGGGCGGCGGGTGCAGTCCGGCGCCGATTGGGTGGAGGGAATTGACGAAATGAACGCTGCCAAGCGGACGACGGGTCTCGAACCCGCGACCTTCGGCTTGGGAAGCCGACGCTCTACCAACTGAGCTACGTCCGCGTGTGCCCCAGGGGGCCGGCCGAGTTTAGACCGGCTCGCGGGCCGCTCGCGGCTAGCGCTTCCTCTTCTTGGTGTTGAACACGCGCACGGTCCGGCGCAGCGTGGTGACCTGCCCGGTCGCGTCCTTCTGCTGGGCCACCACGCTCACCTTGAACGAACGGCGGCCCTTGAACGTGCGGAAGGTGCGCCGGTCGAGGCGGACGGGGATCGACCTCTGCTGACCCTGCGCGATCTTGTACCTCCGGGTCCTGCTGAAGCGCTTGGGACTGCGCCGCGCGGCGCTGATCCTCCCGCGCTGCGCGGCCACGTCGAGCGGCTCCTCGAGCCAGAGCTGCCCCGAGCAACCGCCCACCGAGGTGTCCGGGCAGCCGAGCGTGACCGGCACCACGCCGGTGCTCGTGGCCACCGGGTCCTTGCCGACGATCGCCAGCGGGCCGGCGGCACCCACGTCCGGAGTGGTCGGGGTGATCACGCCGACGGTGCCGTCGGTGCCGGGCTGGGTCGGGACGGTCGGGCCGGGATCGGCCGGCGGAGTGGTCGCGCCGGGATCGGCGGGGGGATTCGCGGGCGGGTTGGCCGGAGGGTTCGCGGGCGGGTTGGCCGGCGGGTTCGCCGGAGGATCCGCAGGCGGATTCGCCGGAGGGTTCGCAGGCGGGTTGGCCGGCGGGTTCGCCGGGCCGGGCGGAGGCGGAGGCGGCGGTGCGGCCCCCGGCTTGGTCTCCACCTCGATGACCGCCTCGTACAGGGTGCTCGCCGTCCCGCTGCCGCCGCTGTCGGTGAAGACCATCGTGAGCCCGTCGAGCTGCGCCTGCGTGAGCGGCGCGGGCAGGATCAGGGAGCTCCAGGCTCCGGAGCTCATCCCGGCCGGCACCGTGACCGCGGCGAGCAGCGTGCCTCCGCTCCTGACCCCCACCTGCACCGAGCGACTCGCGCCCGTGCGGAGGAAGACCCACGCCGTCGCGTTGTCCACCACCTCGCCGCTCGGAATCGGGGCGGTGGTGAAGCCGACCTCGTCCTGCGTCGGGCCGGCCGCCGCAGCGCTGAGGTAGTCGCCGAAGGTCCACGGGTTCGACGGGGCGCTGGCAGCGTCGTCGAGCAGGTCCCAGTGCGCGGTGCCCGCCGGCGTGGCGGTCCAGCCGGAGGTGACGGTGGTGTCCGGGCGCAGCTCGGACCACGTGGCGCTCGCGCCCGCGGGCGCCAGGGCCATAACGAGAGCGGCCGCAAGGGCGCAGCCCGACAGCCGAGCGAGAACGGATCGAGTCCGGGAGGGCATCGCGCCTGCATCGGTCCTGGCGCGTCGGCGCTTTAGCGGAGCGGACGCCAATCGCCGCCGGTGGCCGCTCTTTACCCTTGCCAGAGCTTGAAGCGCCTGCTCTCCCCCGCATCCGTGGCGGCCCTCGCCGCAGTCGCCGCGCTCCTCGGCCTGCTCGCCTACGGCGTGCTCTCCGGCGGGGACAAGCGCGGCATCGACCAGGCGATCGCCGACGGCAAGCGCCCCGCCGTGCCGGAGCTCAGGCTCCCGCGGCTCGACGGCGCCGGCCGAACCTCGCCCGCGGACCTCCGCGGCAAGGTCGTGATCCTCAACTTCTGGGCCTCCTGGTGCGTCCCCTGCCGCGAGGAGGCCCCGATGCTCGAGCGCTGGCACAGGCGGATCGGGGCGCGGGGCGGCACCGTGCTCGGCGTGGACGCCCTCGACGCCACCGGCGATGCCCGCGCGTTCGTTCGCAAGTTCGGCATCAGCTACCCCAACATTCGCGACGCCGGCGGCGAGCGCCTCAAGCCGTTCGGCATCGCGGCCTACCCGGAGACGTTCGTGCTCGACCGCCGCGGCCGCATCGCGGCGGTCGTGCGCGGCCCGGTCGACGAGGCGTTCCTCACGCGCGAGGTCCCGCGGCTGCTGCGGGAGGGCACGTGATCCGGGCCGCTGCGCTCCTCGCCGCCGTGCTGCTCGCGCTGGCGGTGCCGGCAACCGCCCTCGCCGCGTGCGCCAAGACCACCGTGGCCGACCTCGAGGACGAGGTGATGTGCCCCGTGTGCGGCACCTCGCTGGCCACCGCGGGCGACGCCCCGCTCGCCACCCAGGAGCGCCGGCTGATCGCCCGCCTCGTGAGCCAGTGCCGCTCGAAGGACCAGATCAAGTCCCAGCTCGTGGCCGAGTACGGCACCGCCGTGCTGGCCGATCCCGAGAAGAAGGGCTTCGGCCTGACCACCTACCTGGTGCCCGGCGTCGCGTTCGCCGCGGGCCTGGCCGCCGTGATCGCCGCCGCCCTGCGCTGGCGCCGCCGCCGGCCGCCGCGCCCGCTGGCGGCCGCGCCCGGCGCCCCGCCCCCCGACTCCGCGCGCCTCGACGAGGACATGCGCCGGTACGACCTGTGACCCTGCTCGCCAGCAGCGTGGGCACCACGGTCTTCGCCGCGTTCGCGGTCGGGCTCGTGTCGTTCGTCTCGCCGTGCGTGCTGCCGCTCGTGCCGGGCTACCTCTCGGCGATCTCCGGAGTGTCGGTGGCGGAGCTGGCCGACGGCGAGCGCCGCGCTCAGGTGCTCGCCCCCGCGCTGCTGTTCTGCCTCAGCTTCGGGGTGATGTTCGTGGCCCTGGGGATGACCGCCACCGGGCTCGGCCAGACGCTGCTCGACCACCGCGACACGCTCCGCAAGATCGCCGGGGTCGTGATCGCCCTGATGGGCGTGCTGTTCGTGGCCACGCTGTTCGTGCAGCGGCTCAACCGGGAGTGGCGGCCCGAGTCGCTGCTCAAGCGCGCGTCCACCGGCGGCCCGGTGGTGGCCGGCCTCGCGTTCGCGGTGGCCTGGCTACCGTGCACCGGCCCCACGCTCGGCGCCATCCTCACCGCCGCGAGCACGCAGGACACCGTGGGCAAGGGCGGCATCCTGCTCGCCTTCTACGCCCTCGGCCTGGCCGTGCCGTTCATCCTCTGCGCGGTCGCCTTCACGCGCGTGACCGGCATCTTCCGCTTCTTCCGCGACCACTGGACCGCGATCACCCTGGTCTCCGGCGTGGTGCTCGTGGCGATGGGCGTGCTGCTCTACACGAACGAGCTGACGCAGATGAACTCCTGGCTCCAGAACCGCGGCGTGAACGGGATCGGGAACCTGTAGACCCGGCCCCCGAGGGGCTACATCTGCTCCGGCGCGCTGACCCCGAGCAGGTCGAGCGACCGCGCCAGCACGCGCCCCGTCTGCACGCAGAGCGCCACGCGGAACACCTCGTCCTCCCCGTCCTCCGCCGCGCCCACCACCTTGCAGTCGCGGTAGAAGGCCGAGAACTGGCGCGCGGCCTCGAGCGCGTAGTCGGCCAGCCTGTGCGGCGCACGCCGTTCGGCCGCCGCGCCCACCTCGCCGGGCAGCTCCAGCAGCTTCTTGACCAGGTCGCGCTCGGAGGGATGTAGCTCGTCGCCGCGAGCGCGCAGGTCGGCCTCGGTGGCCTCGGCCACCGCCTCGTCGCCGGCCTTGCGCAGGATGCTCGCGATCCGCGCGTGCGCGTACTGCACGTAGTAGACCGGGTTGTCCTGCGACTGCTCGCGCGCGCGCGCGAGGTCGAGGTCGAGCGTGGTGTCGTGGCTGCGCTGGAGCAGGAAGTAGCGAGCGGCGTCCACGCCGATGTCGTCGATGAGGTCGTCGAGCGTGACGAACTCGCCCTCGCGCTTGGACATCTGCACGCGCTGGCCGTGCTCCATCAGGTTCACGAGCTGCATGATCAGGAGCTCCAGCCGGCCGGGCTCGCCGCCCACCGCCTCCCACGCCGCGAGCATCCGCCGCACGTAGCCGTGGTGGTCGGCGCCCCAGAGGTCGATCAGGCGCTCGTGGCCGCGCTCGCGCTTGTCGAGGTGGTAGGCGATGTCCGACGCGAAGTACGTGTACTCCCCGGTGGAGCGCTGGAGCACACGGTCCTTGTCGTCGCCGAAGTCCGTGGTGCGCAGCCAGAGCGCGTCCTCGTGCCGGTAGACCTGCCCGCGCTCCTCGAGCAGTGCGATCGCCTTCTCGATCTTTCCCTGCTCGTGCAGATCGGTCTCGGAGAAGAAGCGGTCGAAGTGCACGCGGAAGCGCTCGAGCGTGGTGCGCAGGTCCTCGACCATCAGCGCCACGCCGGCCTGCGCGAGCTCCCACGGGTCGCCGCCGGCGGCGTCCGGCAGCTGCTCGGCGATCCGCTCCACGTACTCGCCCTGGTAGCCGCCCTCGGGCGGCTGCTCGCTCCGCGCCCGCGCCTGGATCGACTGGCCGAAGAGCAGCACCTGCGAGCCGTGGTCGTTCACGTAGTACTCGCGCTCGGTGTCGTGGCCGGCGAACTCCAGGATCCGGCAGAGCGAGTCGCCCCAGGCGGCGTGGCGGCCGCTCGCCACGGTGAGCGGGCCGGTCGGGTTGGCGCTCACGAACTCCACCTGCACGCGCTCCGGCGTGGTGGCCGTGCCGCCGCCGTAGCCCTCCCCCACCGCCAGCGCGTTCCCCAGCGAGCTGCGGAACCACGCGTCGGAGAGGAACAGGTTGAGGAAGCCGGGCCCGGCCACCTCCACGCGGTCGAGCTCACCGTTCAGGCGCTCGGTGACCAGGGCGCCGAGGCGCTCGGCCACCGACCGCGGCGGCTCGCCCAGCGTGGGCGCCAGCAGCATCGGCGCGTTGCTCGAGAAGTCCCCGAAGTCGGCCCGCGGCGGGCGGTCGAGCTTGGCGCCGGTCACGGCGCTGCCGCCACCCAGCTCCTCGGCGGCGGACCTGACCGTGGCGGCCAGCTGCGCGATCGGGTCGGCGGGGGGCACGCGTGGCAGGTTAGGGCCTGCTCCCCGGCTAGTAGTGGTACGGCTCGCCGGCGATGATCTTGTTCGCTCGATAGAGCTGCTCGAGCACCACCACGCGCGCGAGCTGGTGCGGCAGCGTCATCAGCCCGAGCGAGAGGCGGAGGTCGCAGCGGTCGAGGTCGAGCCCGCGCGGGCCGCCGATCACGAAGCACAGGTCGCGGCCCTCCTGGCGGCGCTCCTCGAGGAAGCGGCTGAACCCGACCGAGTCGTACTGGCGCCCGTCCGCGGCGAGCAGCACCACGAACGCGCGGTCCGGGATCCGCCCGTCCACGCTCTGGTCCTCGCGCACCTCCACGAGCTCCAGCCGGGTGTGCCGGGCCAAGAGCTTCTGGTAGTGCTGGACGTCGTCGGCGTAGGGCGGGCGCAGGCGGCCCACGGCCAGGACGATCGTTCTCAAAGGTGGCCCGCCCGGATTTCCGCGATACTAGTGCCGTGGCAGACGAGCCGGCCCGCGAGCGCCAGTACAACATCCAGACCACGCCCGAGGCGATGATGGGCGTCTACGCCAACTTCGCCAACGTGAGCCATTCGGACTACGAGTTCACGATCACCTACGCGCGGGTGGACCACGAGGTCGAGGAGGCCGAGGTGCCCGGGGTCGTCGTGACCCGCGTGAACCTCTCGCCGCGGTTCATGCGCGAGCTGATCGACGCCATGGAGGACAACTACTCCAAGTGGCAGGCGCGCGAGCGGATCCGCGAGCTGCCCGAGTTCCCGGGCGGCGGCGAGACCCCGCCGCCCGACCCCGGCGGCGCCGGGCCCGTCTAGCCCCTACTGCCCGCGCGCGTAGGTGAGCGCGTAGCCGATCCGCTCCATCGTGGGCGGGTGGGTGCCGAACAGGTCCACGAGCAGGCGCGGCGGGCTCGGGTCCGCCAGGTTGCTGGTGGCCAGCCGGTGCTCGAGGGCGATGAAGCCGGCCGGGTCGTGGGTGAGCTCTAGCGCGTGAGCGTCGGCCCGGGCTTCCACCCGGCGGGAGAGGTAGTTGCCCGGGATGCCCAGGGCGAACGAGACGACCGCGATCGCAAGCGCCGCGGCTGGGAGGGCCGAGGGGCCGGCGGACGCCCCGGGCGCCAGCCGCTCGGTCAGGCGCTGGATCAGCAGCAGCCCGGCCGGAGTCACGAGTGCGACCCAGAGGAGCCCCATCGGCACGTCGTTCTCCTTCACGTGGCCCAGCTCGTGCGCCACCACCGAGCGCACCTCCGCGGGCGAGAAGCCCTCGATCAGGTTGTCGTAGAGCACCACCCGCTTGGTGTGGCCCAGCCCGACCACGTACGCGTTGGCCCCCGTCGTCCGAATGCTCGCGTTGATCCGGTAGACCTGCCCCACGTCCACGCCGTCGCGCCGTGCCAGGTCCAGGACCTGGGAGCGCAGCGGCCCCTCGGGGAGCGGCGTGAACTTGTTGAAGATCGGGTCGATCGCGATCGGCGCGAGCCAGATGAAGACGGCGCTGAGCGCGATCACGGCCACCGAGGCCGGCGCCCACCAGTGGCGCGGAGCGCGCCGCATCAGGCCCACCAGGATCGCCGCGCCGCCCGCCGCCATCAGCGCCTCGATCGCCGCCGACTTGGCCACGTCGACGGCCCAGGGGCCCCAGTCCTGCGTGGAGAGGCCGAAGTCCACCGACCGCGAGTGCGCCACGGCCGCGACCGGGACCGTGGCGATCGTGACCACCAGCGCGATCCCCGCTCCCGCGGCGGCCGCGCCGAGTATCGGGCGGGCGCCGGCCCGCTCCAGCGCACGCCTCATCCGCCGCGGAGGCCGCAGCGCGATCAGCGCCAGCGTCCCGCCGCTGAGCGCCAGACCGGCGAGCCCGAGCACCCGCTGAGGACCGGCGTAATCGTGGATCCGGTCGATCTCGGATGCGCTGAAGTAGGCTTGCTCGCTCGCCGGCGCGGGCGCGATTAGGCCCCCGTTAGGCCGGATGGCAAGGGTTGCCGCCCCGGCGGTTACAACCGCTATAGCCACCGCAGCCGGCAGCCCCACACGATGACCGCGCATTCCCCTGACAATGTAGAAGCGAGCCGAGTCGCCCTGATGTCGGACGTCCATGGCAACCTGCCCGCGTTCAAGGCCGTGCTCGACGACATCGAGCGCGAGGGCGTGGACGCCCGCTGGTGCCTGGGCGACCTGGTCGGCTACGGCGCCCAGCCCGACGAGTGCGTGGCCCTCGCCCGCGAGTGGTGCGACGTGTGCCTGATCGGGAACCATGACCTCGTGGTGATCGACAAGCTCGACGTGACCGAGTTCTCCCACAACGCCGCGGTGGCGGCGCTCTGGACGCGCGATCACATCGCCCCGGAGTCGGTGGAGTACCTGAACGGCCTCTCGCCGCAGGGGCTGGGCGGCGACCTTGGCCTCTACCACGCCAGCCCGCGCGACCCCGTGTGGGAGTACGTGCTCTCCGCCGGCCAGGCCGGCGAGTGCATGGACGCGATGGGCCCGCGCGTGGGCGCCGTGGGCCACTCGCACGTGGCGCTCTGGTTCAACCGCTCCTCCGAGGGCGCGCCGGTGATGGCCGAGCAGGCCGTGGGCGGCACGGAGCTCGACCTCTCCCAGGGCGAGTGGATTGTGAACCCCGGCGGCGTGGGGCAGCCGCGCGACGGCGACCCGCGCGCAGCCTGGATGCTGCTCGACCTCCAGACCTGGAGCGCGAGCTGGCGCCGGGTGGAGTACCCGATCGACGAGGCCGCCCACGCGATCGAGCAGGCCGGGCTACCCGATGCGCTCTCCAAGCGCCTGTACGTGGGCCAGTGATGCGGGTCAAGGCCACAGCCCTGCTCCTCCTCGCCGCGCTGGCGGTTGCCGGCTGCGGCAGCAAGAGCCAGCCCAAGATCCCGCGCCAGCAGGCCGCCACGCTGCGCACCGACCTGCTCGAGGCCAAGCGCCGGCTCTCGCCGCTGCGCTGCAACGACCTCGCCCAGGACAGCATCCCCAAGCTCCAGAGCGACGCCGGGCAGCTGCCCTCCGGCTCCGACGCGCGCAAGACGCTGGAGGAGGGCATCGACCACCTCCGCAGCCTGATCGAGGCCGACTGCGTGGCCCGTCAGCAGAACACGACCACCACCGACACGACGACCACCACCGACACCACGCCGAGCACCACCACCACGACACCCACCACCACGCAGACCACGCCGACCACCACGCAGACCACGCCGACCACTCCCAACCCGCCGGGCAACGGGAACGGCAACGGCAACGGCGGCCAGGGAGTGCCCGGGCAGCCGAAGGTCAAGCAGCCCAAGGTCAAGAAGCCGGCGAAGGGCGGCGGCGGCTGATGGCCACCCCGACCGAGGTAGCCGGCCGCTACCGCATCGAGGGCCGCCTGGGAGCCGGGGGAATGTCCACCGTGTTCCGCGCGCACGACACCGTGCTCGAGCGATCGGTGGCGGTCAAGCTGCTGGCCGAGCACCTGGCCGAGGACGAGGCGTTCGTGGCCCGCTTCCGGCGCGAGGCCCTCGCGGCCGCGCGGCTCCAGCATCCGAACATCGTCCAGGTCTTCGACTCCGGCCAGGACTCGGAGTCGGGGCGGCACTACATCGTCATGGAGTTCGTGGAGGGCCCGTCCTGCGCGGACCTCCTGCGCCAGCACCGCATGTTCGACGCGGAGGACACCGTGCGGATCGTGCGCGACGCCTGCCACGGCCTCGACTACGCCCACCGCGCCGGGGTGATCCACCGCGACGTGAAGCCGGGCAACCTGCTGGTGGCATCGGAGAGCGGGACCACCAAGCTCGCGGACTTCGGCATCGCCAAGGCCGCCGAGCAGACGCGCATCACGCAGGTCGGCTCGGTGCTGGGCACGGCGGCCTACCTCTCCCCCGAGCAGGCCTCCGGCGAGGAGACCGGCACCGCGTCGGACATCTACTCGCTGGGCGTGTGCACCTACCAGTTCCTGGCCGGCCGGCTGCCGCACGAGTACGGCTCGCTCACCGAGCTCGCGCTCAAGCAGCAGCAGGAGGAGGTCGTGCCGATCACGGAGTTCCGCCAGGACGTGACGCCGGAGCTCGACCGTGCGGTGCGGGCGTCGCTCGAGCGCGACCCGGCCCGGCGCTACTCGACCGCGCTCGAGATGGCCACGGCCCTGGAGGCCGGGCTGCGCGGCGAGGCCACGTCCGTCACGCAGCGGCTCGACACCGACGCGACCAGCGTGCTCGCCGCCGGCGAGGCCACGAGCGTGCTCGGGCGCACGCGCGCGCTCCCGCCGCAGACGATGGCGCCGCGCCAGCGCCCGATCGAGCCGCGCCGCGACGCCGAGCGGCGTCCGGCCAAGAAGCAGCGCAGCTACCTGCGCTGGGTCATCGGCCTGCTGATCGCCGCCCTGCTCGGCGTGGCGATAGCGCTGGCGATCGGCCTGGGCGGAGGCTCGCGCCAGCACATCCGCGAGAGCAACCCGCAGCAGCAGATCGACCATCTGATCCAGTACGTCCGCGAGCACCGGGGGTAGCCACGCCCGAGCGTCCTAAGACGCGTTACGTGCCGAGCGGTGATGTGCACATCGCCTACCAGGTGATGGGCGACGGGCCGATCGACCTGGTCTACGTGCCCACCTTCTTCGGCGCGATGGAGCACTACTGGGAGTACCCGGCCACCGCCACGTTCTTCGAACGCATGGCGGAGTTCGGCCGGCTGGCGATGTTCGACCGGCGCGGCACCGGGATGTCCGACGTGCCGGCCGGCTACGGGTACACGCTGGAGGATCAGATCGACGACGTGCTGGCCGTGATGGACGCCGCGGGCATGGAGCGCGCCGGCCTGTTCGCCCAGCTCGAGGGCTGCATGATGGCCGTGCTCTTCGCGGGCACCCATCCCGACCGCGTCTCCTCACTGTCGCTCTACTGCCCGTTCGGGCGGCTCACGCGAGCGCCCGGCTACCCGTTCGGGCTGACCCGGGAGGAGCGGCGCGAGCAGATAGTCGAGCCGACCGTGGCGCATTGGGGCGACGGTCTGCGCGGAATCCCGTTCGCGCCGAGCCTCGCCGGGGATCCCGAGTTCATCGAGTGGTTCGGCAAGCTCGAGCGGCTCACGGCGGGCCCGAGCCTCATGAAGCGGCAGATGGACCTCAACAGCGAGACGGACGTGCGGGCGATCCTCCCGCAGGTCCGCGTGCCCACGCAGATCCTCACCCGCCCGGGCGCGGATTTCTACGAGAACGGCCACGCCGAGTACGTGGCCGAGCGAATCCCGGGCGCGCAGGTGATCGAGCTGGACGGCAGCGACATCTTCCTGGCGGGCGGCGACGTGGACACGCTGCTGAGCGAGCTCGAGGAGTTCTTCACCGGCACGCGGCGCGAGCGCACGCCCGACCGCGTGCTGGCCACCGTGATGTTCACCGACATCGTGGGCTCCACGCAGCGGGCGGCCGAGCTCGGCGACTCGCAGTGGCGGCAGCTGCTCGACCGCCACAACACGCTCGTGCGCCGTCACCTGGCGCGGCACCAGGGGCGTGAGATCAAGACGATCGGCGACGGGTTCCTGGCCACCTTCGACGGCCCCGCCCGCGGGGTGCGCTGCGCCACGGAGATCGCGGACGAGGTGCGGCGGCTGGGGATCGAGATCCGCGCCGGCCTGCACACCGGCGAGTGCGAGCTGGTGGGCGACGACGTGGCGGGGATGGCCGTGAACATCGGCGCGCGCGTGTCGTCGCTGGCGGGGCCGAGCCAGGTGCTCGTCTCGGGAACCGTGAAGGACCTGGTGTTCGGATCGGAGCTCGAGTTCGCCGACCGCGGCGAGCACGAGCTGAAGGGCGTGCCGGGCGCCTGGCGGCTCTACGAGGTCGCGGCGCCCGCTGCGGCCCGGTAGGGCTCGGCGCCGGCCAGCACGCTCTCCGCATAGGCGTCGAAGCGCCCGTCCAGGATCGCCTCGCGGATTCCGTCCATCAGCGCCTTCATGAACGTGAGGTTGTGCAGCGTGATCAGACGCGCGCCGGTCAGCTCCCTGGTGCGAGCGAGATGGTGCAGGTAGCCGCGCGTGTGGTCGCGGCAGGCCGGGCACGGGCAGCCGGGGGCGATCGGCTCGCGGCTCTCGCGGTGGCTCGCCTTGGTCAGGTCGAGGCGCCAGCGGGCCTCGGGGTCCGGCACAAGAGCTGTGCCGTGGCGGGCCAGGCGGGTGGGCGTGGCGCAGTCGAAGGTGTCGATGCCCGCGCCCACCGCGGCCACGATGTCGTCCACGTCGCCGATCCCGAGCAGGTGGCGCGGCTTGGCGTCGGGCACGGGCGCGAGCGACCAGCGCACCACCTCGACGATCTGCTCCTTCTCCTGCCCCAGCGAGCCGCCCACGGCCACGCCGTCGACGTCGCTCGACGCGATCCGCTCCGCCGACTCCGCGCGCAGGTCCTCGTGCACGCCGCCCTGCACGATCCCCATGAAGAGGGATTCGGGGCCGGCGTGATCGCGCCGCCAGGAGATGCAGCGGTCGAGCCAGCGGTGGGTGCGCTCGGCGGCGCGGGCCGTGTAGTCGCGGTCCACGTGGAAGGGAGTGCACTCGTCGAACGCGAGCACGATGTCCGAGCCGAGCGCCGCCTGGATCTCCATCGAGGTCTCCGGCCCCATGAAGCGCTCCTCGCCGTTCACGTAGGAGCGGAAGCGCACGCCCTCCTCCTCGATCGAGAGGATCTTGCTCGCGCGGCCGCCGCGCCCGCGCGTGATATCCTCGGCCACCCACCCGAGGCCCATCGAGAACACCTGGAAGCCGCCCGAGTCGGTGACGATCGGGCGGCGCCAGCCCATGAACTCGTGCAGCCCGCCCATGCGCTCGATCAGCTCGTGCCCCGGCTCGAGGAACAGGTGGAACGTGTTGCCGAGGATCATGTCGTAGCCGAGCTCCGCCACCTCGGCGGCGTGCAGCGAGCGCACGGTGGCGGTGGAGGCGAGCGGCACGAACGCCGGCGTGCGCACATCGCCGTGCGCGCAGCGGAGCACGCCCGCCCGCGCCCCGCCCGAACGGGCGTCGATCCTGAGCGGCGCGTCGCTCACGCCGCTAGTCCTCGATCAGAGTGCGGCCCGTCATCGCCTCCGGCTGCTCCTGGCCCAGCAGGTCGAGCACGGTGGGGGCCACGTCGGCGAGGATCCCGCCGTCGCGCAGCCGGTCCGCGCCCGCCGTCACGATCAGCGGCACGGGGTTGAGCGAGTGCGCCGTGTTCGGGCTCCCGTCGGGCTCGAGCATGTGGTCGGCGTTGCCGTGGTCGGCAGTCACGATGCAGGCGCCGCCCCTCTCGTGCACGGCGGCCACAACGTCGCCGAGGCACGCGTCCACGGTCTCGATCGCCTTCACGGCGGCCGGGATCGAGCCCGTGTGGCCCACCATGTCCGGGTTGGCGAAGTTGATGATCCCGAAGCCGAGCTCGCCCTCGCGCCAGCGGCCGGTGAACGCGTCGGCGGCGGCACGCGCGCTCATCTCCGGCCTGTGGTCGTAGGTGGGCACGTCGCGCGGGGAGTCCACCAGCCGGTGCTCCTCGCCCGGGTACGGGTGCTCCTCGCCGCCGTTGAAGAAGTACGTCACGTGGGCGTACTTCTCGGTCTCGGCCACGTGCAGCTGGGCCACGCCGCGCTCGGCCAGCGTGGCCGCCAGCGTGGTCGCCGGCCGCTCGGGCGGGAACGCGACCGGGTACGGGAACTCCTCCTGGTACTCCGTGAGCGTGGTGAGCCGCACCTCGGGCGCGGCGCCGCGGTCGAACTCCGCGAAGTCCCGCTCCCCCAGCGCGCGGCTCATCTGCCGGGCACGGTCGGGGCGGAAGTTGAAGAACAGGACGGAGTCCCCGTCGCGCACCGGCGCGCCCTCCCCCACCACCGTCGGCTTCACGAACTCGTCGGTCTCGCCGCGCTCGTAGCCGGCGCGCACCGCGGCCACCCCGCTCGCGGCGGGCGGCATCTCCGAGCGCGCGTGCACGATCGCGTCGTAGGCGAGCTTGGTGCGGTCCCAGCGGTGGTCGCGGTCCATGCCGTAGTAGCGCCCGCCCACGCTGGCGATCCGGCCGCCGGCGGCGGCGAGCCACTCCTCCACCTGCTCCACATAGCCGGCACCCGCGTCCGGCAGCGTGTCGCGCCCGTCGGTGAACGCGTGCACGAGGACCTCCGGAACCTCCTGCGCCGCCGCCAGCTCGATCAGCGCGCGCAGGTGGTCCATGCTCGAATGCACCCCGCCGTCGGACACGAGCCCGAGCAGGTGCAGGCGCTCGGTGGCCATCGCCTCGAGCAGCACCGGGTTGCGGGCGAGCGAGCCGTCGGCCACGGCGTCGTCGATCCGCGTGAGGTCCTGGCGGATCACGGCGCCCGCGCCCAGGTTGAGGTGCCCCACCTCGGAGTTGCCCATCTGCCCCTCGGGCAGGCCGACCGCCCGCCCGCAGGCGGTGAGCTGCGTGTGCGGACGCGAGCGCCAGAGCTCGTCGAACACGGGCGTGTCGGCCAGCTCAACCGCGTTGCCCGGCCCGGGCGGGGCCAGGCCCCAGCCGTCGAGGATGACCAGGCAGACGGAGGGGACGGTCAGGGGACCGCCGCCTCGACGATCTGCGCGAACTCGGCCGGATCGAGGCTCGCGCCGCCCACCAGCGCGCCGTCCACATTCGGCTGGGCGAGGATCTCCCTCGCGTTGGACGCCTTCACGCTGCCGCCGTAGAGGATGCGCACGGCGTCGGCGGCCTGCTTCGAGCGGTCGCCCACCAGCGCGCGGATGAACGCGATCGCCTCCTCCGCCTGGTCGGGCGTGGCGTTGCGGCCGGTGCCTATCGCCCAGATCGGCTCGTACGCGATCACCACGTCCGCGAGCCGCTCCTCCGGGACCTTCTCGAGCGCCTCCTGCACCTGGTGGCGCAGCTTGCGCTGGGTCTCGCCCGCCTCGAACTCGTCCTCGGACTCACCCACGCACAGGATCGGCTCGAGCCCGGCCTCGAGCGCTGCGGGCACCTTCTCACCGAGCGCGCGGTCGGTCTCGCCGCAGTCGCGGCGGCGCTCGGAGTGGCCGAGCACCACGCCGTCCACGCCCAGCTCCACGAGCATCGCGGCCGACACCTCGCCGGTGAACGCCCCCTCCTTCGCCTGGTGCATGTTCTGCGCGAGCACCTTCACGCCGGAGCCCTTCGCCCTGTCGACCGCCGTGGCCAGCGCGGTGAACGGCACGCACAGCCCCACGTCCACGTGGTGGCCGAGCGGGAGCCGGCCCAGCAGCCGGCCGATGTACTCCTCGGTCTCGGCCACCGACTTGTACATCTTCCAGTTGCCCGCCACGTAGGGCGTGCGCTGAGCGTCAGGCATCGTCGAGCGCCTCCACGCCGGGCAGCGGCTTGCCCTCGAGCAGCTCGAGCGCGGCGCCTCCGCCGGTCGACAGGTGCGTCACGCGGTCGGCCAGCCCGAAGCTCACGAGCGCCGCGGCGGAGTCGCCTCCGCCGACCACGGTCTTGCCGGGCGCCTCGGCCACGGCCTCGGCCACCCGCCGCGTGCCGGCCGCGAACGGCTCCATCTCGAACGCGCCCATCGGCCCGTTCCAGAACACGGTCCCGGCCTTCCCGATCTCCTCGGCGTACACCTCGCGCGTCTCGCGCCCGATGTCGAGCCCCATCCAGCCCTTGGCCACCACCACGTCGTTGGTCTCGCGCACCTCGGCGCGCTTGTCGAAGCGGTCGCCCAGCACGAGGTCGGTGGGCAGCAGCAGGCGGCACCGGGAGTCCTCGGCCTTGACCAGGGCCTCGCGGGCCAGCGCCACGCCCTCCTCCTCCACCAGCGAGTCGCCGGTGTCCTTGCCCTGCGCCCGGAAGAAGCTGAAGCACATCGCGCCGCCGATCAGGAGCGCGTCGGCCATGTCGAGGAAGCGGTCGATCAGGCCGACCTTGTCGCTCACCTTTGCCCCGCCGAGCACCACCACGAGCGGGCGATCCGGGCTCTCCACGATCTCGCTGAGCGTGCTCACCTCGCGCTCGAGCAGCGGCCCGGCGGCGGCCGGCAGGAACTCGGTCACGCCGACCGTGGAGGCGTGCGCGCGGTGGGCGGCGCCGAAGGCGTCGTTCACGTACTGGTCCGCCAGCTCCGCGAGCTGCTCGGACAGGCCGCGGTCGTTCTTGGTCTCGCCCTGCTCCCAGCGGGTGTTCTCGAGCATCAGGACCTCGCCGGGATCGAGTCGCGCCGCGCCGCGGCGCACCTCCGGCCCCACCACCTCCGGCGCCTGGTGCACGCGCGAGCCGAGCAGCTCGCCCAGGCGGCGCGAGACCGGCTCCATCGATGTCTCGGGGTCGCGCGACCTGGGCCGCCCGAGGTGCGAGCAGACCACGATCCTGGCGCCGCGCTCGCGCAGGAGCTCGATCGCCGGCAGCGCCGCGCGGATGCGCGTGTCGTCGGCCACCTCGCCAGCGGCGAGCGGCACGTTGAGGTCGGCCCGGACGAGCACCGCCTGCCCCGAACCGATCTCCACGTCGCGCAGGGCCTTCTTGCCGAAGCCCGCCAAGCGCGTCAGAGCACCCGCTGCGCTAGCTCCACGACGCGGTTCGAATAGCCCCACTCGTTGTCGTACCAGGCGATGACCTTCACCAGCGTGCCGTCCACGACCATGGTCAGCGGTGCATCGAAGATCGACGAGTAGGGCGACTGCACGATGTCGCTCGACACGATCGGGTCCTCGTTGTACTGGAGGATCCCCTCGAGGGCACCGGTGTCGGCCTTCTCGCGCACGGCGGCGTTGATCTCCTCGACCGAGGTCTCGCGCGAGGCGGTGAACACGAGGTCCACCACCGAGCCGGTGGGGAGCGGGGCGCGCACGGCGATCCCGTTCAGCTTGCCCTCGAGCTCGGGCACCACGAGGCCGATCGCCTTGGCGGCGCCGGTGGAGGTCGGGATCAGGTTGATGGCCGCGGCCCGGGCGCGGCGCAGGTCCTTGTGCGGCATGTCCTGGAGGCGCTGGTCCGCGGTGTAGGCGTGGATCGTGGTCATCACCCCGTGCTCGATGCCCACGGCGTCGTGGAGCACCTTGGCCACCGGCGCGAGGCAGTTGGTGGTGCACGAGGCGTTCGAGATCACATGGTGGCTCTCGCGGTCGTAGGTGTCGTCGAAGTTCACGCCGAGGCAGACCGTGGCGTCCGGGCCGCTGGCCGGCGCCGAGATGATCACCTTCTTGGCGCCCGCGTCGAGGTGCTTGGCCGCGCTCTCGCGGTCGGTGAAGAGGCCGGTCGACTCGATCACCACGTCGGCGCCCACGTCGGCCCACGGGAGGTCGGCGGGGTCGCGCTCGGCGAACACCGGAAGCTCGCGGCCGGCGATCTCGATCCCCTTCTCGGTGGCCTCCACGTCCACGTCGAGCGGGCCGAGGAGCGAGTCGTACTTCAGGAGGTGGGCGATGGTCTTGGTGTCGGTGATGTCGTTGACGCCGACCAAGTCGATGTCGGCGCCGCGCGCGTGAGCGGCTCGCCAGACGTTCCGCCCGATACGACCGAAGCCGTTGATGCCGACCTTCACCGCCAAGAGGACCGTCCTTTCTCGTGGTTACGGGGCCGTAGGGCCCCGTCGGAGAAACCTATCAGCGGGGATCGGGCCGGCGGAGCGTCTACGGCCGCCGCGGCGGCTTGTCCACGTCGCGGTGCACGACCTCGACCATGTACTCGCCGCGCTGGACGTACTCGCGCTTCAGGTGCTCGCCGATGGCGACCGAGCGGTGGCGGCCGCCGGTGCAGCCGATGCCGAGCACGAGGTGGGCCTTGCCCTCGGCCAGGTACTGGGGCAGGAGGTAGTCGAGCAGCGGGTGAAGCCGAGCGTAGAACTCATCGAGCTCGCCTTCC
>JAXDJC010000065.1:0-3260 GCA_034663685.1 Thermoleophilaceae bacterium | reverse complement strand
GCGGGGTGCCGGGGTCGAGCACCACGGCCCCGCGGGCGGGCCCGTCGATCGCGGCGAGCCTGCGCCCGAGCGTCTCTGCGCGCACGCCCTCGCTCCCGGCCGTGCCGGGCGGCAGGCCCGCCACCGCCTCAACTGCGGCATTCAGGGGGAGACCCGGCGCCGGGAGCACCGTGTGGCCGGCGTCGTGCGCGGCGTGGATGGCTGCCCGCGCCTCGGCGGCGGCGAGGTCGGCGGTGAGCGTCACGCGCTCGCCCGCCGCCAGCGCCGCGGCCACCCCGGCGGCGTCCACCGAGTTCCCGGCGGGGGCGGGTTGGACAACGAGAACGCCCGCTCCGGCCGCTTCGGCCAGCAGGCCGATCCGCACCGCTATCCGGGCGCCACCGCGGGCCAGCTCGGCCACGAAGGAGCGCGGCAGGTCGGCGGCAGCGCGATCGGCGTCGATCACCAGCGCGTCCCGGGTCACCGCCGGCGCCCGCCGCACCACCAGCGGATCGCCAGGCCGGAACGCCGGGTTGAGCCGCCCGCGCACAGACTCCGTCAGCCCGCCGGCCTCGATCGCCAGCTCCACGCGGCCGTGGAGAGAGGCGAGCGCCCGCTCGTCGATCGACGTGCTCACGCCCACCACGCACGTGGCGCGCTCGGTGATCTCCTCCTCGCGCGCGAGCTCGAGCGTCTTGGCGTGGGACGCGCGGATGGCCGGGTGGCCGGCGGCCCGGCCGGAAACACTGCGCTCGGCTGCCATGGCCGGAGGCTACGCCGAGCGGAGCGTGACGAGCACGACCTCGGGCGGAGCGAGGAAGCGCAGCGGCAGCCCGGCCTCGCCCACGCCCCGCGTCACGTACAGGTGCCGGCCGTCCTCCTCCACGTGCCCGCCCGCGTAGTCCTCGCCGTGGGTCGAGGGCATGAGCCGGCGGCGCAGCCGCGGGATCCCGACCTGCCCGCCGTGCAGGTGCCCCGCCACCGTCAGCGCCACGCGCTCGGGCACGCGCGGGAACACGTCGGGGTCGTGGGTGAGGAGGATCACCGGCTCGCCCTCGGGCACGCCGGCGATGGCCTCCTCCGGGTCGGCGCGGCGCATGCGCGCGTCGGCCACGCCCGCGATCCAGGCCCGTCCGCCGGGCGCGTCGATCGCCACGGCATCGTTCTCCAGCACGCGGATCCCGACCGCGGCGAGCGCGGCGGCCACGCGATCGCCCCCGAAGCCCCAGTCGTGGTTTCCCAGCACGGCCACGGTGCCGAGCGGCGCGCGCAGGCCGCCGAGCGCGCGGGCCACGGGCTCGGGCGAGACCTCCGTGCCGAGCGCCACCTCCGGGTCCACGTAGTCGCCGAGGAGCAGCACCACATCGGGGCGCTCCTCGTTCACGCGCTCGACCACTCGCGCCACCCGCTCCGGCTTCACGTGTGGCCCACCCGCGTGAAGGTCGGACACGAGGGCGATCCGCAGCGGCGGGCGATCGGCCGGCCAGTGCGGCGAGCCGAGCTCCAGCCGCCGGACCACGAGCCGTCGCGGCTCGATCAGCAGGGCCCAGGCCGCGACGCCGAGGACGGCCGCGAAGGCTCCGACTCCCGCGGGCCGGCGGCGCCCGTCGAGCGCCTCGCGCAGGCTCAGGTTCGCGCCGCGTCGCGCACGGCCCGGTCGAGCTTGGCCTCGGTCTGCGGCCCGCGCAGCACGCTCGCGATCCGCCCGTGCGCGTCCAGCACGTAGGTCACCGGCAGGCCGGCCACGTTGCCGGTGGTGCGGAACCATTCGTTGCCGATGTCGCCGCCGGAGTCGCGCATGTTGGGGAAGGTCCAGCGGTACCGGCGGATGAACGCCCGCGCGCCCTTCAGCTCGTCGGTCCAGTTCACGCCCACGAGCCTGGCGCGCCCACCGGCGTGCTGGGCGAAGCGCTGGAGGTGCTCGGCCTCGGCGCGGCACGGGTCGCACCAGCTGGCCCAGAAGTTGACCACCGCCGGCCTGCCGGCCAGCGACTGGAGCGTGACCCCGGGCGCGACGAGCACGGCCTTCGGCAGCGCGGGCGCGGCCTTCCGGCTCGAGCCCCCGCCGCCGCCGCTCGTGGCCAGCTCGACCGCCACCAGCCCGCCCACCAGCGCGGCGGCTATGAGGATCAGCGGAAGGCGGCGGCCCCGCATGGCGCTACTGCTGGAGGAGGAGCGGCACGTCGTGGACGATCTGCTCCGGCTTGAAGTTGGCCGGGTAGAGCGTGGTGATCTTGCCCGAGGCGCTGATGCCATAGATGGGCGCCGAGTGCTCGACCAGATCGGGGTTCGACGCGGCCGGCGCTGCCACGATGCCCCACCGCTTCCAGGCGGCGCCGAGCGTCCCCTTGTCTCCCACCAGGTACTGCATCCGCCCGGCCATGCCGTGGGCCGCCACGAACTTGTTCACGACCTTCGGCTTGTCCCCGACGGGGTCGGTGGACACCGCGACGATCGACAGGTCCTTGGCCTTGCTCCCGAGCTTGGTCAGCGCGACCTTGAGGTTGCTGAGGATCAGCGGGCACACGTCGGGGCAGTGGGAGTAGACCCAGGTGACGAGCACGACCTTGCCGCGCTGCTGCACGATGTCGAACGGCCTGCCCGTCGAGTCCGTCAGCCGTAGGGCCGGGGCCGGCTTGGGCGGGGTGGCCACCGCGCCGGCGTAGTCGGGCATCGACGACGACACCTTCTGCCCGTTCGCCACGGACTGCTTCTTGTTGCCGCCGCCACCGCACGCCGCGGCGCCCGACACGAGCGCGACCGAGAGCACGGCCGCGAGCAGCAGATGGAGCCTGCGAGGCACGGCGGTCAGCCTACGACAAGGCGATAAACGGGTGGTGAAGCGGCTAGCGCAGAGCGGCCTCGCGCCGACGCCGTCGAAGCATCGTCGCGCCGGCCCAGCCGAGCCCGGCGAGGAGGCCGAGCGGGACCAGGATCCCGAGCGCTCGGACGGCGAGGTTGAGCGAGCCGGAGAGGATCGCGAGCGAGTCGTCCAGCGCGCGGCGGGTGGCGCCGGGGCCCGCGCCGCCGCTCCCGTGCTCCGCCTCCAGGTCGACCGAGACGGCCGCGTAGTTCGTGCGCTCGCGGAGCCTGCCGATCGCGTGTCGCATCCGCGCGATTCGCACCGACACAGAATCCAGGCGGGTCCGCAGCCGCTCGGCCGCCCGGTCGGAGCCCGCGTGCGCCAGGCGCCGCAGCAGGCTTCGCCGCTCCGCCGTGGCCGTGTCGAGCCGGTCGCGCGTGGACACGAATGCAGCGGTTATGTCCTGCCCGGCCTGGCG
>JAXDJC010000048.1:0-22990 GCA_034663685.1 Thermoleophilaceae bacterium | reverse complement strand
CCGACGGGAGCGAGGGGCTCGCCCTGTTCGAGGCCAACCGCGACGCGATCGACCTCGTGCTCACCGACGTGGTCATGCCCGGGATGTCCGGGCCCGAGCTGGCCGAGCGAATCGGGGACGGCGGCCCGCCCGTCGTCTACATGTCCGGCTACGCCGAGCGCCGCCTGCCGGGGCTGATCGAGAAGCCGTTCACCGCCGACGAGCTGCTGCGCGCCGTCCTAGCGGCTCGCGACGGCGAGTAGGTCGCCGCCCGCGCGGCGCAGCGACTCCACCTCCAAACCGAGCGCGTGGAGCAGCCGCCGCAGCGAGCGCGCCGTGAGGAAGCGCACGTGCGGTGAGAGCGGGTCGAACTCGCTCTCGAACCCGCGCGCGAGCAGCCGCAGCGCGGTCAGCCGGCCATGCGCCGGAGTGGCCACGGCGAGGCGCCCGCCCGGGCGCAGCACCCGGCGGGCCTCGGAGAGCAGCAGCTGCACGTCGCGCACGTGCTCGATCGCGTCGGCCAGCAGCACGAGGTCGAACTCGCCGTCGCCGAGCGGGAGCTGCGCGTCGGGGTCGAGCTCCACGAGCCGCGCCTGCGGCAGCCGCCTGCCCGCGCGCTCGAGGGCCACGCGCGACACGTCGGCCACGGCCAGCTCCCCGGCGTCGAGCAGCGCGCCCAGCCGGCCGTCGCCGCCGCCGAGGTCGAGCGCCCGCCCGGCATGTCCCAGCCCGCGCACCCACCCGGCGAGGTGCGCCGGCGGCTCGCCCCTGTCCTCAGGGACGAGCTCCCACAGCTCGTCGTCGTAGCGGCTGGCGATGCCTACCAGGCGCCCCGCGCGCGGATCACGGCGGGGATCGTCTTGAGCAGGATGGTCAGGTCGAGGAAGACCGACCAGCGCTCGAGGTAGAGGAAGTCGAGGCGGACCAGCTCGTCGAAGTCGAGCTCCGAGCGCCCGGACACCTGCCACAGCCCGGTGATCCCCGGCAGCACGAGGTTGCGCTTGCGGTGCCAGTCCTCGAGCCGGTCGTAGTCGCGCTGCGGCAGCGGTCGCGGGCCCACCAGGGACATCTCGCCGCGGATCACGTTGAAGACCTGCGGCAGCTCGTCGATCGACCAGCGGCGCAGGAAGCGGCCCACCGGCGTCACGCGCGGGTCGTTGCGGATCTTGAACAGCGCGCCGCCCTTCTCGTTGGCCGCCTCCAGCTCGGCCTGGCGCTCGTCCGCGTCCGTGTACATCGTGCGGAACTTGAAGCACGCGAACGGCTTGCCGCCGATCCCCGGGCGCATCGAGCGGTACACCACCGGGCCGCGCGAGGTGAGCTTGATCGCGAGCATCGACACCGCCATGATCGGCGCGGCGAGCAGGATCAGCAGCGACGAGACCACCGCGTCGAAGGTCCGCTTGACGAAGAAGTCGAGCCCCTCGAAGACCGGCGGCTTGAGCTCGAACAGCGGCAGCGTCTGCCCGGGCACGAACTCCACCCGGTCCATGAGGATCTCCATGGTCGACGGCGCCACGCACACCTTGATCCCGTGGCGGTGGCAGCGGTCGATCAGCTCCACGGCCTGCTCCTGGGGGAACGCCGGGTCGGCGATCAGCACCTCGTCGATCTCCGCGAAGTGCGATTCGAGCTCCTCGAGCGGGCCGAGGTCCTTGAGCCCGTTCTCGGGGCGCGGCGTGAGCGACACGAAGCCGACCGGATCGAGCTGGGCGTGCTGTCCGCCCCCGAGCGCGTGGGCCACCGCCTCGATCTGCGAGCCGGTCCCCACCAGCACAGCGCGGCGCCGGTAGCCGGCCGCCCGCAGCAGCATCCCCGACACCCGGTCGAACGCCCACCGGAACGCCGAGATGTAGAAGAGCGCGAACAGCAGGCTGCCGTAGAAGATGTAGTACGAGGAGAACTTCTCGCCCTGCACGACCGTGTAGGCCACGATCACGACCGTGACCTGGAACAGCGCGGCCACGATGCGCGCGAAGCCGGGGCGACGCGTGCGGTCGGCGTACAGGTCGGAGCGCGCGAACAGCAGCACCGTGACCAGGCACGCGAGCGGGGCGTAGTTCTTCGTCTGCCCGTAGAACGCGCCGATGTCCCAGCTCGCGCCGGTCCGGATCGCCGCCTTGAGCTCGAGTGCGGTCCAGATCGCCAGGAACACGCCGGCCGCGTCGCCGACCGTGAGGATCACCACGCGCAGCAGCCGGCGGAACGTCTCCCAGCGGATCAGGCGGCCGCGCAGCAGCATGCGCTCGGGAGCGCGAACGTCACGGGAGGGGAGTTCGGCCGCGTCGGGCGGCTTGACCTCTCTGAGCTCCCTAACGAGTCCGTTGGCCATCGTTTTTCGCGATCCGCACGGGCTTCAACAACGGACCGGCGGAAATGTATCGGTGGTTTCGGACCGGGGTCCGGGCGCCACCCTCGGCTGTCGCGCTGGCCTCCTGGTGGAGGACGCGTGACCGCACGCTCCTGCCCCGATCGAGGGGCGAGCATAGCGGCCCGATTGCGCTCAGCGCCTGGCGACGAACGCGAATTGCCCGCAAAGAAGGAGCTTGATCGCATTGGCCTGGCGGGTGTCGATGCGCCGAGCCCGGGCCGCCAGGCCCACGAGCCGGTTGGGCGGCGACTCGCGCGCCCAGTAGCGCCGCGTGATCGCGGGCATGCCGAGCGCCCGGTGCACGATCAGCGTGAGGCCGTCGAGGCCCGGGCGGACCTCGGTCAGCGTGAGGCCCGCGTGCTCCGCGAGCCGCGTGAGCCCGTACGGCGTGATGTTGCCCACGCTCAGCGAGTGGTAGGGCTCGAGCTGCGACGTCGAGCCCATGAACCAGCCGCCCGGTCGCAGCACTCGGGCCACGTCCGCGAGCAGCGGACCGGGGTCCTCCACGTGCTCGAGCACCTGCTTGCAGTAGACCACGTCCACCGCGCCGTCGTCCTCCGGGATCGAGCGCCCGTCGAACGTGCGGAACTCGGCGTCGGTGCGCGTGCGCGTGGCCACCTCGGGCGAGCGCTCCAGGTCCACGCCGAGCCAGCGCACGTTCGGGTTGAGCGAGCTGAACTGCTCGACCGAGTCGCCCGCGCCACAGCCGAGGTCGAGCACGCGGTCCCCCTCGCCGGCCTGCGCGAGCCGCGCATAGTGACCGGTCAGCAGATCGTCGGCGAGCGTCTGGCGGTGGTGGTCGGCCGGGATGCGGTCGCCCAGCAGCTCGATCAGGTCATCGCCGAGCAATCGGCCTCCCCACCCGCGGCCCAGAGCTCGCGCTGCCGAACCACGTCCGGCGTTGTACAAGCCCTCTCCACCACTAGAACCATGTTCTAGAACCTCGTTCTAGTCGCCGAAGGCGTACGTGCCGGCCCGGCCCCGCCGCTCCGCGCCGTCGCGCCGCTCCGCGCCGTCGCGCCGCTCTGCGCATCCCCGCGCGCCTCCCCCGGCTTGCGCGCGATCAGCAGCAGGTGGTGGCCCAGCAGCGCCGCGCGCGGCCGCGATCCCACCAGCCCGTCGAGCGGCTGGAGCACCCGCTGCAGAGCAGGCGGCATGCGCCGCCACGTGTAAGTGAGCGCGTGCAGCTCCGGCTCGAGGCCGGCCGCGCGCGCCTCGCGAGCGAGCGCACGCGGCGAGAGCGGGATGTCGTCGGGCGACCCGTGGATGCGCGTGGCCAGCGCGCCGCTGCGATTGGCCAGCGCCAGCGCAGCCCCGACCGGGTGCCACAGCCCCGGCTCGATCGCCACCATGGCGCCGCCCGGGCGAAGCAGCCGCGCGGCCTCGTCGAAGACCGGCCCGAGCGGGCCCTGGTAGGCCACGTGGTGGAGCACGAGCCGGTGGAGCACCACGTCGAACGAGGCGTCCTCGAGCGGCAGCGACCCCGCCGCGCCCACGAGCACCTCGTCCGCCTGAGCGCGCGCCTGCTCCACGTAGTCCGGATCCACGTCAGCCCCGGTCAACCGGAACTCGGGCGCCGGGAAGAGGTGGCGGCCGGGGTTCGGGCCGCAGCCCACCGACAGCACGTCGCCGCCGCCGAGCGGCAGCCGCCGGGCGAGCAGCTCGCGCTCGCGGTCCTGGAGGTGGTGGTAGTGGACCTGGAGGGTGTCCGGGTCGCTCAGCCGGTCCAGCAGGTTGTCCGGCGTGTAGAGGTCCTTCACTTGGCGAGGAGCACGACCGCGAGGATGATCAGCGCGATCACCATCCCGGCGCCGGTGAGGCTCACCGGCCAGTTCGCGCGCCAGAACTCCGGCTTTGCCCGGTCGCGCGAGTACCTGCCCTCGGGCGGCTCGCCGACCCAGTCGTCGTCGTCTTTCCAGGGGGGCGTGGGTCTTCCGGTGCTCACCTGATGCGACAGTAGCCGACCGTGACGGCCCTGTATTCGCTGGCGCTCCTCCTCGGCGCGGCGCTGATCTTCCTGCTCGAGCCGATGGTCGGGAAGTTCGTGCTGCCCTCGCTCGGGTCCACGCCCGAGGTGTGGACCACCACCGTGCTCTTCTTCCAGGTCGCGCTGCTCGCGGGCTACGGCTATGCGCACGTGACGAGCAGGCTCCCCCCGCGCCGCCAGGCGCTGCTCCAGCTCGCGCTGCTGGCGCTCGCCGCCGTGGTGCTGCCGGTGGGCGTGCCCGACGCGCACCCCCCCGAAAGTGGGAATCCCATCCCCTGGTTGCTGGGGGTGCTCGCCGTCACGGCCGGCCCGCCGTTCGTGGTGCTGGCCGCCAACGGCCCGATGCTCCAGCGCTGGCTCGCCGGCACCCGCCACCGCGCCGGCCGCGACCCGTACTTCCTGTTCGCGGCCAGCAACGGCGGCAGCCTGCTCGGGCTGCTCGCCTATCCGCTGCTGGTGGAGCGGGTGCTCACGCTCGACGGCCAGGGCAGGCTCTGGACCGTCGGCTACGGCCTGGCGGCGCTGCTGGTGCTGGCGAGCGCGATCGCGCTCTGGCGCGCACCGGCGGAGGCGGAGCGCGAAGCCGCCCCGCCCGGCGCGGCCGCCGCTCCCGCCCGAGCGGAGCCGCTGAGCTGGCGCCGCCGCCTCTTCTGGCTCGCCCTGGCCGCGGTCCCGTCGAGCCTGATGCTCGGCACCACCACCTACCTCACGCGCGACCTCAGCCCGATCCCCCTCCTCTGGGTCGTCCCGCTCGCGCTCTACCTGCTCACGCTCGTGGCCGCGTTCGCGCCCGGCGCCAACACCGGCCGGATCGTGTTCTGGACGCGCCGCATCCTCCCCGGCGTGGCCATCCTCATGGCCTACACGCTCGCGATCGGCGCGCAGCAGCCGCTCTTCTTCCTGCTCGGGCTGCACCTGGTGGGCCTCACGGTCGCGGCGCTCCTGTGCCACGCGCGCCTGGCGGCGGACCGCCCCGGCGCCGAGCGCCTCACCGAGTACTACCTCTGGCTCGCGCTCGGCGGCGCGCTCGGCGGCGTCTTCAACGCGATCCTCGCGCCGGTGATCTTCCCGGGGCTCGTCGAATATCCGCTCGCCCTGGTGGCGGCCTGCCTGCTGCGCCCACGCGCGCCGAAGAAGCGCCCCGACCTCCTCGAGTTCTTCCTCCGCGACGAGCGTCCCACGCGCTGGATGGACCTCGGGATCCCGGTGCTGCTCGCCGTTGCGATCGCGGGGGCGATGCTCGCCGCCCGCGACCCCGACGGCAGCGTGCCGCTGGGGATCCGCGGCGCGATCATCGGCGTCTCGCTCGGCCTCGTGGTCACCTCGATCCGGCCCACACGCTTTGCCCTCTCGCTCGGCGCGATCCTCGTCGCCGCGCAGTTCGGCGCCGTGCCCGGCCAGAAGGTGCTCGACCGCGAGCGCAGCTTCTTCGGGATCTACCGCGTGGTGGAGAGCGAGCACGGCCGCGACCACGACCTCTACGACGGGACCACGCTGCACGGCTCGCAGCACGTCGGTACGCCGGGCACGCCGGACCCGCTCACCTACTACAGCCGCGTGGGACCCGCCGGCCAGGCAATCTCCAAGCTGCCGCGCGTGGCCACGCGCAGCATCGCCGCCGTCGGTCTCGGCGCCGGCGCGCTCGCGTGCAACACGGGCGCCGGCAGCCGCTTCACCTTCTTCGAGATCGACCCCACCGTGGCGCGGATCGCCCGCAATCCGGACTACTTCACCTACCTGCGCGACTGCGGCCGCCCGCCGGTCGTGCTCGGGGACGGGCGCCGGTCCCTCGCCCGCCGGCCCGCCGGGCGCTTCGGCCTGATCGCCCTCGACGCCTTCAACTCCGACGCCATCCCGGTCCACCTCCTCACGCGCGATGCCGTCGAGCTCTACCTCTCGCGGCTGCTGCCCCGCGGCGCGCTGCTCCTCCACCTCTCCAACCGCTACGCCGACCTCGAGCCGGTGGTGGGCAACATCGCGCGCGACCTCGGGCTGGCGTGCCGGATCGAGCACCACGTGCCGACCAGGGCACAGCGGAACGACGGATACTCGATCTCGGTCTGGGCGCTGCTCGCCCGCCGCCCGGAGCACCTCGGCGCGCTCGCCCGCGACCGGCTCTGGAAGACCTGCAGGGACGACCCGTCGGCCCGCACCTGGACCGACGACTACTCGAACCTGCTCGGCGTCATCAACTGGAGCTGACCCCCCCCCCGCCCGGGTGAGCTCGAACCACCCGATCCGCTGGACTTGCGGCGCAGGGGGGCGAGCTTCTTGCGCCCGCCCCTCCTGGTGTCAGAGGATCCAAACGGATGCCGCCCACCGACACCACCGACCCCCCGCGCGAGCTGCGGCCGCCGCCGTCGCGGAGCGAGATCGACCCGCTCGCGCGGGAGATGGTCCGGCGCCATGGCGAGGAGGTGATGGCCAGCGCCCGCCACTGGGCCGAGACTCCCGAGGACGCCGAGGATGCGTTCCAGCGCGGGCTCGAGATCATGCTCACCAAGGCGCCCACCACCGACCCTCAGCACCTGTTGCCGTGGCTCAAGACCGTGGTCAAGCGCGAGGCGTGGTCGATCCGCCGCCAGCGCGAGCGCCACACCCCGCCCGCGTCCGACGTCGGCGAGCTCGACTCTCCCGGCCCCGCCACCGCGCACGAGCAGGCCGTCCGCTTCGAGCAGCTCCAGCTCGGCGCCGGAGGCGCTGGGCCGGCTCAGGCCGCACGAGGTGCGCGCGTTCGTGCTCAAGGCCGAGGGGCTCTCCTACCAGGAGATCTGCGAGGAGACCGGCTGGACCTACACGAAGGTCAACCGCCTGCTGACCGAGGGGCGGCGACGCTTCCACGACCGCCTGGCGGGAATCGAAAGCGGCGCCGAGTGCGCGCGGCTCGCGCCGCTGCTCTCCGCGCTGGCCGACGGCGAGGCGCGCGCAGAGGACATGACGCTCCTGCGCCCGCACCTGCGCACGTGCCTGATGTGCCGCGCGCGCCTGCGCGACTACCGCGCCGCTCCGGCGAAGGTGGCGGCGCTCGCCCCGCCGGTCGCCGCGGGCTCGGTCCTTGCCTCGCTGCGCGAGACGTTCCACGCCGCGTCCGGCTGGCTTTCCGAGCGCTCCGCGGCGCTGGCGATCCGCTGGCAGCAGGCCGCCGAGCTGGCCACGGCGCACAAGGGCGCGGCGGTGCTGGCGTCGGCAGCGGTACTCGGCGGCGGCGGAGCGGCCACGGTGGCGAGCGTCGAGCAGCGCGCTCCGGCCCGCACGGCGTCGGCGCCCACCCGGCCGGCCGGCCCCCCGCTCTCCCCCGCCCTTCCCGCCGAGCACCGGCAACCGACGGCCCCACAGCGTCCCGCGCTCTCCCGCCGCGTGCCGAAGGCGACACCGAGCGGCGCGGGCAGCCACTCGCGGCCATCGCCGTCGCAATCGCCCTCGAGCGAGTTCAGCCCGGCCCCGAGCGCCACCCCGGCCGACCCCAAGCCGAGCCCGGCGCCCGCGGCAACCGAGCCCGCGCCGGCCACCGCCGACCCGCCCGGCGGCGGCGGCGGCGAGTTCTCCCCGTAGCGGCTAGGGCGTCGTTCCGCTCGAGCCGGTCGGGCCGGCCTGCTGCTGCTGAGTGCCCGTCTGCCCGGCGACCGTCTGGATCGCCTTCTCGAACGTGGCCTGGTCCTTCACGTCCACGACCAGGTTCTTGCCCTCCTTCTGCACCTGCATCTTCACCTTCGTCGACTTGCCGCCCTGGGTGGCCGCCAGCGTGCAGTCGAACTCCGTGCCCGCGCCCCCGTCCACCTGCTTCGGGCAGTCGAGCTTCGCGGGAATGCCCTGCTGGGTCAGCCGCTGGTTGAGGTTGTCCACCCCTCCGCTCACGTCCGTCTTCGTGCCGCCACACCCCGCCGCGAGGAACGCGGCCACGGTGACGAGCGCCAGCGCGGCGCCGATTCGACGTAGACGATCCATGTTCAAGAGCCTTTCGTTTCGGAAGGGGAGCGGCGCAGACTATCGGCGTCCCCTCGGATAGCCTCGGCGCTCGTGACCCCCCCGCGCGCGAACCGGACCGCGGTCGCGCTGCTCGCAGGGGTGGTCGTGGCCGGCGCGGCGCTGCGGTTCTCCACGCTCGACCTCCAGAGCTTCTGGGTCGACGAGGGCGCCACCGTGCACCTCCTACGCCGGGACTTCGGCGGCCTGCTCGACGGCATCCCCGTCACGGAGAAGACGCCACCGCTCTACTACGTCCTCGCCTGGCTCTGGACGCGCGTGTTCGGCACCGGCGAGGTGGGCGTTCGGTCGCTGTCCGCCGTCTTCGGCGTGCTCACGATCCCGGTTGCCTACGCGCTCGCGCGCGAGCTCGTCTCCGAGCGGGCGGCGCTCGTCACCGCGGCGCTCGTGGCCGTGAACCCGCTGCTCGTCTGGTACTCGCAGGAGGCCCGCGCGTACGCGCTGCTCGTGCTGCTCGCCGGGCTCGCCACCCTCTACTGCGTGCGCGGCCGCCCCCTCCTGTGGGGAGCCTTCTCGGCGCTCGCCCTCGCCACGCACTACTTCGCCGCGTTCGTGATCGCCCCGCTCGCGCTGTGGATGATCCTGCGCCACCCGGACCGGCGCCGGGCGCTCGGCGGTACGGCGCTGATCGCCGCCGCCGGCCTGGCGCTGCTCCCGCTCGCCGCCGACCAGTCCGGCAACCCCGGCTCCAACTTCATAACGGGCACCGGCCTCGGCACCCGCGCGCTCCAGCTCCCCAAGCAGTTCCTGCTCGGCTACGACGCCCCGCTCGAGGCCGCCTTCACCGCCGCCGCGATGATCCTCGCCGCCGCCGGCGCTTGGCTGGCCTTCACCCGCGCGCGGGATGCCATCCGGATGCCGGCCGCGCTGCTCGCCGCCGCCGTCGCGCTGCCGCTCGCCGCCGCGATCGCCGGCGCGGACTTCGTGATCTCCCGCAACCTGATCGTCGCCGTGATCCCGCTCGCGATCGTGCTTGCCGCCGGGTACGCGTCCGGCGGCCGCGCGGGCACGGCGCTGGCCGCGGCGCTCGTGGCCCTGTCGCTCGCCGTGGTGATCGCCGTCTTCACCCACCCCGAGTTCCAGCGCGACAACTGGCGCGGCGCCGCCGAGGCGATCGGCCCAGCCCACGGCGAGCGCGCGCTCGTGGTCAACCCCATCGCCGGCGCGGTGCCGCTCGGCCTCTACCTCCACGGCCTGACTCCGTTCGGGGAGAGCTTCCGCCCCGTCGACGAGATCGACCTCGTGGCCGTCACCGGCCGCCGCCCCGGCGAGACGCCTCACCCCCCGCGTCCGGCCACCCCGGTCGTGCCCGGGTTCAGGGTGACCGCGCGGCGGGAGACCGACACGTTCACCCTCGTCCGCCTGCGCGCGGTGAGCCCGCAGCAGATCGCCTCCGCGGGCCTCACGCGCCTGCGGCTCGGGCGCGACCTGGCGGTCACCCTGCACCAGGGCCCGGCCCGCTAGCGCCGCCGGCGCAGCACGTGCCGGTCGCCGTCGCGCCGGGTGACCTTCGTTCGGTCGAGGTGCTCGAGCAGCGCCTGCGCGTACTTGCGCGAGGTCACCAGCTCGTCGCGCACGCCGGCGATCGTGGCCGCGCCGTCGCGCTCGCAGACGGCGATCGCGCGCGCCTCCATGCCGGCGAGCGGATCGGGGTGGAAGTGGAGGTTGCGGGCCACGCGCACGGCCTGCCCGGCCGCGACGAGCCGGCGCAGCCGATCGTCCGCGTCCGCCTCCGAGAGCCCCGCCGCCGCGGCCAGCTCGGCGTCCGTGCGCGGCGCCTCGCCGTCCGCGCGCAGGAGGGCGGCGATCACCAGCGCGGCGTCGTCGAGGGGCTCGGCAGCCTCGGCGGGGGACAGGCTCGAGCCCGTCCCCGTTACCCCGGCCTCGTCCTCCTTCTCCTCGACCGCCTCCCCCCGCACGATCGCCCGCAGCCGCTCCACCACGTCCGCCCGTGCCCCGTGCCGCCGCGGCGCCGCATCCACCACCACGCCCCCGCCGATCGTGTCGGGCGGAGCCACCTGCCGGAGGATCACCCGGTCACCCGCGGCCGCCACGAGCGGCGCCTCGAGCCTCAGCTGCGCGAAGCCCTCCTCCCCGGCGCGCAGCTCGCCGCCGAGCGGCACCAGCCGCGCGGGCGCCTCGCGCGTGCCGTGGTGCACGTGCAGCCGCACGCTCTCGCGCAGCGGCCGCGCGCCCGGCTCGAGCCGCACCGCCGCGTCCAGCAGGTAGCCCGGCGCGAGCGAGCTGCCCGGCTCCACCACCACGTCGCCGCGGCCAACCTCGCGCCACCCCACGCCCGCGAGGTTCAGCGCCACGCGCTGACCGGCGAGCGCGCGCTCCACGGGCTCGTCGTGCACGTGCACCGAGCGCACCCGCGCGGACAGCCCGCGCGGCAGCACGCGCACCGAGTCGCCGTCGGCCACCGCGCCGGACCACAGCGAGCCCGTCACCACCGTGCCGATCCCGCGCAGGGTGAACGAGCGGTCCACGTGCAGCCGCACGCCGCCGCCGTCGCCGGCCCGGCCGTGCAGCCCCGCGGCAACCTCCCCGAGCGCGCGCACCAGCTCGTCGATCCCGGACCGCTCCAGGGCCGACACGTGCACCACGGGCACTCCCGGCAGCAGCTCGGCCACCTCCGCCGCGGCCAGCTGCGGCTCGCCGATGTCCGACTTGGTGATCGCCACCACACCGTCCGAGACACCCAGCTGCCGCAGTACCGCCAGGTGCTCGCGCGTCTGCGGCATCACGCCGTCGTCGGCCGCCACGCACAGCAGGTACATGTCCACGCCGGACGCCCCCGCCACCATCGTGCGAACGAACCGCTCGTGCCCCGGCACGTCCACCACGGACACGCGCCGGCCGCCCGGCAGATCGAGCGCCGCGTACCCCAGCTCGATCGAGATTCCGCGTGACCGCTCCTCTGGCAGGCGATCCGTGTTCTTCCCGGTGAGCACGGAGATCAGGGCGGTTTTGCCGTGATCGATGTGCCCAGCTGTGCCCAGGGTGAGCGGCGGCCGATCGTCGCGTCGAGGGGCCATTAACGAGCGGATGGCTACCTGACGGCGCTGAGTAACGCGGCCGCCGCCATCCCTGCGGCGTCGTCGTCGAGCGTGCGCGGGTCGAGCAGCAGCCAGCCCTCGCGCGCACGTGCGATCACCGGCGGGTCGGCGCGGCGGAGGCGAGCCGCCAGCTCGTCCACCGACAGCGGCGCGGGGTCCACCGCGCACACCGGGCCGTCGAGCTCGAGCAGCGGCAGCGCGCCGCCGCCCACCTTCGCGCTCGCGCGGATCACGCGCGCCTCCACGCCGCCGGCCGCGAGCGCGTCGCGCATCAGCGCCGCCCGCGCCTCGAGCTCCGACTCCGGCGCGGTCAGCATCGAGAGCACCGGCACCTCGCGCACGGCGGTGGCCGGGTCGAGGTAGAGACGGAGCGTGGCGGTGAGGGCGGCCAGGGAGAGCTTGTCGATCCGCAGCGCTCGGGCGAGCGGGTGCGTGCGGCAGCGCTCGATCGCGTCCGCGCGACCCACCATCAGGCCCGCCTGCGGCCCGCCGAGGAGCTTGTCGCCGCTGAAGCAGACCGCCGTCGCGCCCGCGGCCACCGACCGCCGCACGCCAGGCTCGTCGGAAAGCTCCGGCACGCGCTCGGCCAGCGCGCCCGAGCCGAGGTCGTCGATCACCGGCACCCCCGCGCGCTCCCCGGCCGCGCACAGCGCCTCGATCTCCACCTCCTCCACGAAGCCGACCGTGCGGAAGTTGGACTGGTGCGCGCGCAGGATCGCGCCGGTCTCGGTGCCGAGCGCGCGCTCGTAGTCGGCCAGGCGCGTGCGGTTGGTGGTGCCCACCTCCACGAGCCGCGCGCCCGACTGCGCCACCACGTCCGGCACGCGGAACGACCCGCCGATCTCCACCAGCTGCCCGCGCGAGACCACCAGGTCGCGCCCCGCCGACAGCGCCGCCGCGGCCAGCAGCACCGCCGCCGCGCAGTTGTTCACCACGATCGCGGCCTCGGCGCCGGTCAGCTCGCGCAGGATCCCCTCGGCGTGCCACTGGCGCGAGCCGCGCGCGCCGGCCTCGAGGTCGTACTCCAGGTTGGAGTAGCCGCGCGCGGCCGCGGCGGCGGCGTCCGCGGCCGACTCGGCGAGCGGCGCGCGCCCGAGGTTGGTGTGCACGATCACGCCGGTGGCGTTGAGCACGGGCCGCAGCGAGCCGCGCTGAGCGGTGGCCGCGCGAGCGAGCGCGTCCTCCACCAGCCGCTCCTCCGAGCCGGCCCCGCCCGCCTGTCCGCCGGCCGGCGAGCCCGCCGCGATCGCCTCCCGCCGCGCCGCGATCGCCGCACGCGCCGCGCGCACGGCCGGGCCGTGCGGCACGCCCTCGAGCCGCGCCGCCAGCTCCTCCACCGACGGCAGCGCCCTCAGCGCCTCAAGCGCCCTCGGGTCGAGCTCCCTCGACCCAGCGGCCCTCTCCACCCTCCACCTCCCTCTTCCAGATCGGCGCCTCCGCCTTGATGCGGTCGATGATCTCGCGCGCGCCCGCGAACGCCTCGCCGCGGTGCGGCGCCGAGACCGCCACCGCCACGCTCGGCTCCGACAGCGGCACCTCGCCCACGCGGTGCTCGGCCGCCGCCGCGCACAGCCCGTGACGCTCGATCGCGTCGGCCACGATCGCCGCGATCGCAGGCCCGGCCATCTCCTCGTAGGCCTCGTAGTCGAGCCGGTCCACGTCGCGCGTCACGCCCTGGAAGGTCACGACCGCCCCCGCGCGCGGGTCGCGCACGCGCGCCACGAGCGAGTCGAGCGACAGCGGCTCTGCGCTCACCCGCGCGTGCGCCACGGTCGCCTCCCCGCCGCTCACCGGCGGGATCAGCGCCAGCTCGTCGCCGGCGCCGAGCGGCGCGTCCTCGGGCGCGTACTCCCGGTTCACGGCCATGACCAGCGGCAGCCCGTCGGCCAGCCCGTCGAGTGCGGCCAGCGCGTCGCGCACCCGCGCCCCCTCGGGCAGCTCCACGGTCACCTCGCTCGCGCCCGCGCGCTCGCGCAGCATCGCGAAGAGACGGACGGTTACCTCCACCCGGGGAAGCCTACGGCCAACCCGTAGCCTCTCCGCCCGATGCAAGCCGCGTACCGCGTCGCGTTCCTGGACTGGCTCGCGTGCGCCGCGGGCGGAGCCGGCGAGCCCGCCGCGCGGGCTGCGCGCGCCGCGGCCGACGGCCTCGAGGCACGCGTGGCCGCGCTCGGCACCGCCGGCCACGTGCTCGACTTCGACGACACCTACACGCCCGGCCTCGCCCACCTGAGCGCGCCCGTGGCGCCCGCGGCGCTGGTGCTGGGAGCCGAGCAGGGAGCCACCGTCGGCCAGGTGCTCGACGCCTACGCCGCGGGCTTCGAGGCCATGGCCCAGCTCGCGCGCGCGAACCACCCCGCCATGCGCGAGCGCGGCTTCCATCCCACGGCGACCTGCGGGGCGGTCGGTGCCGCGGTGGCCGCGGCAGCGCTCCTCGAGCTCGACCCCGGCCGCACGCGCGCGGCCCTGCGCCTCGCGCTGCTGGCCACGGGCGGCCTCCGCGCGGCGTTCGGCTCCGACGGCAAGGCCCTCCAGGTGGGCGCCGCGGCGGCGGCCGGTGTCCGCGCCGCCCGGCTCGCCGAGGCGGGCGCGAGCACGAGCGCCGAGGTGGAGCGGGGCTGGGAGCAGGCCTACGGCGCGCGATGGGTGGAGCCGGAGCCCGAGGGCAAGGCGATCAACGAGAACTGGATCAAGGCCTACCCCTGCTGCCTCCAGACCCACGGAGCGATCGACGCGGGCCTGGCCGCGCGCGGCTCCGGCGCGGACACGATCACTGTCCACCCCGTGTCCCTCACGGCAGCGGAGATCAAAGACCCCACCAACGGCCTCCAGGCGAAGTTCTCGATCCCCTATCTGACCGCCTACGCGCTGATGCGCGGAGCACCCACGGTGGAGAGCTTCCAAGCTGTGGACGAGGAGGTCCGCGAGGCGGCCCGCGCCCTGACCGTCCGCACAGACGCCACCCTGCTCGAATCCGAGGCGATCCTCACCGAGGACGGCGAGACCGTGTCGCGCGTGGAGGCCGCACTCGGCTCACCGCAGAACCCGATGACCGAGGAGCGCCTGGCGGCGAAGGTCCACGCCCTGGCCGGCGACCGCCTCGACGGAGCCCTGGACGACCCGGGACGCGACGCCAATATCCTTCTCCCCCGCTCCCATGGCCATCACTCCTGAGCACAAGCCCTCCATAGCGCCCATCGTCGGCCCCGACGACGAGCGCCGCTTCACCGACTCCGGCATCGAGATCAAGACGCTCTACGACGAGAGCGACGTGGCGCCCGGCCTGGAGGAGCGCCTGGGCAAGCCCGGCGAGTACCCCTTCACCCGCGGTGTGCACCCCGACATGTACCGCAAGCGCACCTGGACGATGCGCCAGTACGCGGGCTACGCCACCGCCGCCGAGACCAACGAGCGCTTCCGCTACCTGATCGAGCACGGCTCCACCGGCCTCTCGATGGCCTTCGACCTCCCCACCCAGCTCGGCCGCGACTCCGACGACCCGCTCTGCGAGGGCGAGGTCGGCCGCACCGGCGTGGCCATCGACACGCTCGACGACATGCGCCGCGTGTTCGACCAGATCCCGCTCGGCGAGGTCTCCACCTCGATGACGATCAACGCCCCCGCCGCCGTGCTGCTGCTGCTCTACGAGCTCGTCGGCGAGGAGCAGGGCGTGCCCGCGCACGAGCTCACCGGCACCACCCAGAACGACATCCTCAAGGAGTACATCGCGCGCGGCAACTTCATCTACCCGCCCGAGCCGGCCATGCGCCTGACCACGGACCTGTTCGCCTACTGCGCCGAGAACATCCCGAAGTGGAACACGATCTCGATCTCCGGCTACCACATGCGCGAGAAGGGCTGCTCGGCCGTGCAGGAGGTGGCGTTCACCCTCGCCAACGCGATCGCCTACGTGCAGGCCGCGGTCGACGCCGGCCTCGAGGTGGACCAGTTCGGCCCCCGCCTCGCGTTCTTCTTCAACGGCCACAACAACGTGTTCCAGGAGGTGGCCAAGTTCCGCGCCGTCCGGCGAATGTGGGCCCAGATCATGCGCGAGCGCTTCGGCTCGGAGAACCCCAAGTCGCAGACGATCCGCTTCCACACCCAGACCGGCGGCGTCACGCTCGCAGCGCAGCAGCCGGAGAACAACATCGTGCGCGTGGCGCTCCAGGGGTTCGCCGCGGTGTGCGGCGGCACACAGTCGCTGCACACCAACGGGTTCGACGAGGCGCTGGCGCTGCCCACCGAGCGCGCCGCCCGCATCGCGCTGCGCACCCAGCAGATCCTCGCGCACGAGTCCGGCGCCACCGACACCGTGGACCCTTTCGCCGGCTCCTACTTCGTGGAGAACCTGACCGACGAGATCCAGGAGCGCGCCGAGGAGCTGATGGCGAAGGTGGAGGAGCTGGGCGGCTCGGTCAACGCGATCCCGTTCATCCGCGCCGAGGTGGAGGAGTCGGCCTGGGGCTACGACCAGCGCTACAAGAACGGGCAGGACATCGTGGTCGGCGTGAACAAGTACGTGACCGACGACGTGGACGACGTCGAGATCCTCCGCGTTGACCCCAAGAGCGAGGCGGAGCAGCTCGAGCGGCTGAAGGCGTTCAAGGCGGACCGCGACCAGGACGCCGTCAAGGCGCGCCTGGAGGAGATCCGCGAGACCGCCCGCGGCACCGGCAACCTGCTCGAGCCGATGCGCGCGGCGCTGGCCGAGCACGCCTCGATCGGCGAGGTGTGCGGGGTGCTGCGCGAGGAGTACGGGGAGTACCAGGAGGCGTAGGCGAGCGGTTCAGTCACCGCGCCCGCGGATCCAGCGACCGCGGCGGAGAAATGCGCTGGTCGTAGCGCCGCCACAACCAGCCCTCGATCAGGCCGAAGGTCAGCATGAAAGTGGGCAGCGCCAGCCCCCAGTAGCGCTCAGGGGCGGCCTCGACGATGGTCAGGGCCACGGGAGCACTTGCCGGGCCCAGGATGCGGACTATCCACTGCGGGCCCTCGTCGACACTGGTGAGTCCGCGCTTGCGCGCGGCGTTGCGGCTGGCACGCACAAGGGCAACGAGCCCCAGCAGGCAGAGCGCGAGACCCAGCCACCATGGCCAATCCAGCGCAGCCTGCAGCGCGGTCGGCACGAGAAGCGCGAGAAGAAGCCCAGCGCTGTGCGCGTGGAGGGCGGAGCGGCGGGGTGGCCACGCGGCCGCTGCCGCCGCCGCCAGCGCCCCGCGAACGTGAACAAGCCGCGCTTTTCAGAAGCCTCCGCCATGGCCCCCGCCGGAGTCCGACCACTCGGACGTGAACCCGGTCTCTTCTCGACCTCCCGCGAGCGGAAGCAGGAGGCCCGCCCCGACGAGCCCCACGATGACCCCCGCTACGGCGCTTACGAAGATCGCCAGCCCAGCCCCGACCAGAGCAAGTAGTAAGCCCACGATGATCCGCGTCGAAGGCATCGCCTCAAAAGCTTCCCTCAACGAGGTTTGCGCAATCCCGGCGTCTGACTGGTCACAACGTTCTCCGCCAAGGCTCCCACTACTCGTCCCAGTCGAACGCGAGCGCGACCCCGGATAGCAGCACCAAGCCGAGGGCGACCAGCAGCGGCGCCGATGCCCCGTTCACGAGGGCGATCGTGGTTGCCGAGATCACCAGAGCGATCCACCCCGCTCGAAACAGCTGCTTGGGCGTCTGAGTCCTCACTCCCGGCGGCCCTCACGCGTTCGGCCCCGGGTCGTCTCATACCTGACCGCAATCAGCACGCGCGGTGGCCTACGGATCGCGATTAGCCATTAGACGGACTCCAAGTAACAGCAGCCCGACCAGCACCGCGTTGAGAATCGATTCCGCCGGATCATCTGTGACCAGATCGATCAGAAACACGAGCGCCAGGATCACGACCGTGATCACGAACGCCTCCGACCAGGAGATGCCGCGCCGCGGTTCGCGAAGTCTCAGCCTCACAACCGGCTCGTTTCCTTGGCACGGGACTCCCCTGCGCGCATCAAGAACCATCGGACTTTGGTGCTCTCCCGCGCAGGCGATCGATTCCCCGGCGCGCGTATGAGTCCGGACTGAGGGAACCCGCAACGAGGATGACTACGGCGATCGCGACCGTCCTCGAAACATCAGCCCTGATCAGCAGATGCACCGCAAGCAGGGCGACCGCTGTCATCAACACGAAGGACGCTACCGAACGGAATCCGCGGGACCACAACGTCTCGCGCGACTTCTCCGTTCGCGCGCCCGCCGCGTCGCGGCCTATCCGCCCACGATCGCGGTCAAACACGCGAACGCCGTCTCCTCGAAATTGAGTCTGCCCTTGCCGGCCGGACAGTCATCCGCAACGACCCTGCACGCCCACAGTCGATCAGGAGTAGCAACACCCGCGAAGCCTGGAGTCCCCACCTTGCCTCCCGGCCAAGACTCATGTTCGGGGCTTCCTACTCGCGGCGCGACGCTCAAGCCAAGCCTGGACCCTATTGAGTCCGAGGTAGCGAATGGTCCAAAGAATACGCTCGGCCCGAATCAGACGCGAGGTCGACGAGGACGACTCAGGCTTGCGGCCCGGGCTTTGCCCGTTGGGTTCCATCGCACTCAGCGGCAGCCTAGTCGGAGTGTCCTGGTTGCAGGCGGGACCTACGGCGCCTGATTATCAATGCGGTGTTCACAGCACGCTCCACAACGCGTTCAATCCCAAAATCGCCCAGAGAACGCCAACAACGGCAACGCCCACCCGCCTAACCCCTGGCCGTCCGGCGAATCCGTATGCCGGTTCGGGCTTGAAGCGCCAGCGACCGTCATCCACGACAGCTGCCGCGACGAGCAGCGCCCCCGCGGGCACCAGCAACGCGGCGAGTCGCTCGTCCGCAGAGCCGATCATGCCCGTCACGCCAAGTCCAAGCGCCATCGGATATAGACCGCCCTCCACGGGGTCAGTGGGCTGCTCCTGCGGATCGGGCTGGCTCCAGCGCATCAGCGTCGGGCTGTAGTAGCGCATCCCCATCTTGTAGAAGCCGGTCGGGTCCTGGTAGCTCGAAGCGCTGCCCGCGACGGCGCTGAGCGTCAGACATCGGTCACGATCAGCCGCCCCGCGAAAAAGCCGACGCCGATGAACCCCGCCCACGCTCCGAACCGGAAGGCCCAGAATGCTAAGCGCCGCGCGCGGTCCCGCCGACTTCGGGGCCAGCGCTCTAGCCCTAGCTTTCCGGACCAGTGGCGCCGCCACTCCCTGTTTCTCGCCGCCTCACGAACCACGGCCAGGCCGGCGAATCCTGCGACATAGCTGAGACCAAGCCTCAGCTTCACGTCATCGGCGGTGAGAACCGTCGAAATGCCCGCTATGCCCGCTAGCCAAAGCAAACGATCCCACGGGCGCCGCCACACGTTGTTCACGCGCGCGTTCGCCAAAGCGGACAAGGCTGGCGCGAGCTCGGGATGCTCTCTGACCTCCCTTGGCAACGACGCGATCGATTGAGCGCGTAGGCGAACAAAAGCCCAGGTCGCGCCTAGCCACAACGCGACTGAAACGATGAGGGGAATCGCGTGCCGTATCAACTGCTGTTGCGGCGCCAATAGCTGGGGAAGCCTGACGCCAAAACACTACCCGAGGATGGGCTCAAGGAACCGCGGGTAACTAGGCTCGACAGGATCTTCGTGCGGGCCGGAGGGGTTGTTGTCGTAAAACGGAAAGCCGAAGGTGTGAGGATGTTCTTCCGGGCCCCCACAGTCACGCTGCGCTGATGCGCACCCGAAGGAGCCGCCGCGGTCGTGGAAATGGGGCCACCTGAAATGGATATGAGGCCAGCGCCATAGAGAGGTGCCGGAGGGATCCGTCGCATTCACCGGATCCCCACCCGCATACCCGAACCGCATCGCCTGCGTCGGATCGGTCGGCTGTTCCTGCGGATCCGGCTGGCTCCAGCGCATCAGCGTCGGTGAGTAGTAGCGCATCCCCATCTTGTAGAAGCCGGTCGCGTCCTGGTAGCTCGAGGCGTAGCGGAACGGGTTCGGCACCGCCGGCGTCGACGGACTGAGGGTCGTCTCGCCGTAGGGGTCGTAGTCGTAGCGCTGCGGCGCCGCGCCGGCCGAGTCGGTCATCGCCGACACCGAGCCGAGCCCGTCGAAGGCGTAGTAGTAGACCGGGTTGCCGGTCGTGGGCAGGCGCTCTGAGACGAGCCCGCCCTCGTTGTCGCGGCGGTAGTAGGTCGTGGCGCTGCCGGTCGTCTCGGCGCCGACGCCGAGCGCGTTGTTGGTGTAGGTCGCCCCACCGGCGCTGAAGCGCTCGAACTGGTTCGTGCCGGCGTAGCCGAGCGCCGTCGAGCTCGTGCCGGTCAGGCTCGTCATCGAGCTCGCCTGGCCCTTCGAGTTGTAGGCCGCGGCGAAGCCCGAGCTCGCGCTCGTCATGTTGCCCGCGGCGTCGATCGCGTAGGTGGTCGCGCCGCCCGGCGTCGGCGTGCAGGCGGCCGAGGCTTGGGCAGAGCCGACCTTCCAGCAGAGCCGGTCGGCCGCGTCGTAGCCGAAGCTCGTCGTCGTGGCACCCTTGACGAGCTTCGTGATGTTGCCGTTCGCATCGAGCGTGTAGTCGTAGGTCGAGCCGTTGTGGTTGCTCGCCTTGGTCAGGCGATTCAGGGCGTCGTAGCAGTACTTCGACGTGACGTTGTCCTTGTTGGTCGTCGCCCAGCGCAGGCCGGTGTCGCCGCCGGTGCCGCCGCAGAGCGCCGTGTCGGGCGTGTAGGCGTAGCTGAACTTGGTCAGCGTCGTCGCGCCGTTCTTGGCCTCGATCGACTTGAGCCGGTTCGGGCCGACGTCGGTCGCGTCGGGCGTCCCGTCGGTCGCCGTCTTGTCCTCGTAGTCCATCGTCATCGCCACGCCGTTCGGGTAGGTCGTCTTGGTGCGCTGGGCGTCCTTGTTGTAGGTGAACGAGACCGCTGCGCTGTCGCCGGGGGCCTGCATCGTCGCGAGCAGGTTCGAGGCGCCGTAGGTGTAGGTGGTGGTCCCGCCGGCGTCCTGCAGGGTCGCCAGGTTGCTGGCGGCGTCGTAGGTGTAGTTGTTGGTGCGCCCGCCGGGCAGGTTCTCCTGGGTCAGGCGGCCGAGCGCGTCATAGACGTACGTGCTCGTGCCGGTCGCGTCGGTGCGCGAGGTCATGTTGCCGTTGTTGTCGTAGACGTAGGCGACGCTCGCGCCGCCCGTGTAGGAAACGCTCGTCATCCGGTCGAGCGAGTCGTAGCCGTAGGTCTCCGTCACGCCCGGCATGTTGGCGTTCGCGTAGGAGGTAATGCGGTGGACCACGTCGTAGCCCAGCGTCTCCTGCTGAAGGCCGCCGGGACGTGTGATCGTCTGGAGGTCTCCGTTCGCGAAGTAGCCATAGCTCGTCGTGCCGGTGCCGTTGGCGTCCTTGATCGACGCGGTCGTGCCATTCGTGTTCGGCGTAACCGTGATCGTCGGCGTATTGGGCAACGGGAGCTTGACGCCCGTCACGTTCCCCTTCAGGTCATAGGAGTAGTTCGTCGTCTTCTTCTGGGTGTCGCGAAAGCTGACCGGCAGCCAGTGCAGCGGGTCGGTCGCGCCGCCGTGGCCCACGTCGTCGTAGCCGAACTGCATGTCGAGCGGCGCCGCCTGGTTCTTCGCCTGGGGTGCGGTGGCGGTGTCGGCCCGGTCGTCGGGCTTGTAGTTGAGGCTCCATGCCTGCGCCCCCATGCTGTTGAGCGTCGTCACGTCGCTGTTCGAGGTGTAGGTGTTGCTACGCGACTCGCCGCGCCCGTCGAAGGTCTTCTGCACCCGCAGGAGCTTGTCCCAGCAGTACTTCGTCGAGTGCGTCGTCGAGCTGCCGCCCGGCCAGAGCGGATCGCGCTCGATCGTCTCGCCGACGACCTTGCCCTCATCCGAGCCGCCGACCCCCTGGCAGTCCGAGTCGAGCGTGGTCGGGTACTCGTACTGAGTCGTCGGGCCAGTGTTGGCAACGGGGTCGGTGATCCGCTTGATCGACGTCACCCGATGGCTCGAGTCGTACGTCATGCGCGTCCGGTTGCCACGCGGGTCGGTGATCTCGTAGAGGTTGTCGCTCCCGTCGTAGGCGTAGCTCGTCGTCTTCCCGTCCGGGTTCACGTAGCTCGTCAGAAACTGGCCCGTGTAGTTGTAGTCCCAGGTGCGCACCGTCGGCGTGGTGCGGTCGGTGATCTTGTCGATGTAGCCGGCCGCCGTGTAGGTCACGCTGAGCGTGTCCGAGCCGCCCTGGTCGTGGGAGTCCTTGATCGAGGAGAGCTTCGAGCCCGGCCCCGCGTAGTTGAACAGGATCGTGTTGTCGTTGCGGTCCTTGTCGGTCAGCAGGTCGCCGGCCGCGCTGAACTTGAGCTTGCGGTTCGAGCTGCGATAGGTGAGCGTGCGGGTGCCGTCCCCGTTCGTCACGAGATCCGCGTTCATGCCGGTCGGCGCCGTGTAAGTCGTCGTCCCGCTCTTGTCGTACGGGGCCCAGAAGTCGCCGGGGCCGTTGAAGTTCTGCGTCGAGCCGCTGCCGGAGGAGCGCAGCCAGACGTCCCAGCCGGAGTCAGAGCGCCAGTACTTGCCGAGGTCGTCGGTCGACGAGTTGGTGTCGAGCTCGAGGTTGTTGAAGCTGCGCTTGAAGCTCAGGTCGTGGCCGGCCACGCCGGGGATCTGGATGTCGGACTCCTTCAGGATCAGGTTGCCGTTCGCGACGTTGGTGCGCAGCGTCATCCGGTCGGAGAGCTGCTGGTCGGCGAACGTCCAGCGGCTCTGCTCGCCGGTGCGGTGGGCCCACTCGATCTCCATCACGGGGTCGTTGTTCGCCTGGTCGCCGGTCAGCGTCAGCACGCCGGACGTCGTGCCGTTGTCCTTCACGACCAGGCCGTAGTTCGGGATCGACCCCTCGACCCAGCCCTGCACGAGCTTGCGCGCCTCGATGGTGTAGATGCCGGGCGTGCCGCCGAAGGCGGAGTTCGAGCCGTCGGGCGTCGCGGAGAGGTCGCCGCCGGGCGTGGTCCATGCGTTGGTGCCGTCGTACTTGTTCCAGGTCCGCGCGCTGGTCGAGTCCTTGGTCACGCGGTGGAGGTCCACGTTGCGCTGGGTGCCCGACTCCACGTTCAGCTTCAGCTCGCCCTCGAGCACCTCGGCGGTCTTCGGGATCGCGCTCGTGTCGACGCGCATGAAGGCGCGGTTCACGCGGCCGACGCCGTCGGTGCCGACCTGGATGTAGGGGTCGGTGTAGCCGCAGAAGGTGGTGTTCGCGCCCGTGCCCGAGGCCATGTAGCAGTCGTCGTTGGTGTGCACCGTCGTTGTCGGGTCGACCGTGACCGGGAAGGCCCGCCGCTCGTCGGCGAGCCACTTGGGATCGGCGCGCAGCACGACCTCGTACCCCGCGCCGTCGTCGCGCAGCTCGTAGGAGACGCTGTCCGAGCGGGCGCCGTGCGCGTCCTGCATGAACGGCGGGGCGAAGCTCATCCGCACCTTGCCGTCGCGGACGAAGTCGATGCCGCCGGCGGCGTTCGTGCGGGCGGACAGGCCGTCACTCGTGTCCACGTGGAAGGAGTACTTCGAGCCGGCAGCGGCGCTCGCGAGCACGAGCGACTCCTTGACGGCGTCGTTCTGGGCCTCGTAGGTCACGTCCACGCC
>JAXDJC010000020.1:0-4615 GCA_034663685.1 Thermoleophilaceae bacterium | reverse complement strand
CGGCCGTCGGTGAGCTCGAGGTCGGCGGCGGACACCTCGAGCCGGTCGGCCGCGTCGGCCAGCAGCCGCTGCCTCAGCTCGTGGGCCGCGATCTCGATCGCGCCGCCCCCGACCACCGCGCTGCGGCTCGCGAACACGCCCGTGCCGCCACCCGGCCCCGCCTCGGTGTCGCTGCGCGCGACGGTGACCCGCTCGACCGAGGTCCCGAGCGCCGCCGCCGTCATCTGCGCGAACGTGGTGGCCACGCCCTGCCCGATCGACGGCAGGCTCGTCCACACGGTCACGGCGCCGTCGGCTCCCAGCTTCAGCCAGGCACGGTCGTTCCCGGCGATCGCGACCATCCCGCGCGCGTGGAAGGTCGCCGAGCCCATGCCCGAGTACTCGACGTAGGAAGAGAGCCCGAGCCCCAGCCGGCGGCCTTCCCGGCGGGCGCGCGCCTGCTCCTCGGCGAAGCCGTCGTAGCCGATCGCCTCGAGCGCCCGCTCGAGCGCCTGGCCGTAGTCGCCGCTGTCGTAGTGCTGGTTCGTGACGCTCGTGTACGGCATTGCGTCGGGGGCCACGAAGTTGCGCCTGCGGATCTCGGCCGGGTCGATGCCGAGCTCCCGCGCCAGCATGTCCATCACCCGCTCGTGCACGAAGGCGGACACCGGCAGCCCGACGCCGCGATACGCGCCCTCCGGGCACTTGTTGGTGGAGACGGCGCGCGAGCGGGCGCGGTAGTTGCGCAGCGCGTAGGGGCCGGGGATCATCGCGGGCGTCCCGAGCGACTCGAGCAGGTGGCCGTGGGGGTAGACGCCGTAGGCGCCCACGTCGCACAGCACGTCCACGTCGAGCGCGAGGAGGCGCCCGTCGTCCGCGGCGGCCGCGCGCACCGAGACCACCTGATCGCGGGCGTGGCTCGAGGCGAGCAGGTTCTCGCTGCGATCCTCGACCCACTTGACGGGCCTGCCGAGGCGCAGCGCCAGCCACGCCAGCACGATCTCCTCTGGGTACGCGTGGGCCTTCTGGCCGAACCCCCCGCCGACGTCGGTCGTGCTCACCCGGACCGACTCGAGCGGCAGCCCGAGCAGCTCCGCGGTCACGTCCGCCAGCACGTGCGGCACCTGCGTCGAGGACCACAGCCGCACGCCGTCGCGGTCCGGCGCGGCCACGGCGCCGCGCGCCTCGATCGGGGTCGCCGAGTAGCGAGGGTTGCGGAAGCGCTTCTCGATCACCACTGCCGCGCCGGCGAACGCGGCGTCGACCTCCCCGGCGTCCACCGAGAAGTCGTAGATGAGGTTCGAGTCGTGGTCGTGGATCGGCGGCGCCTCCGCGGCGCGCTCGGGATCGACGACCGCGGGCAGCTCGTCGAACTGCGCGCCCACCAGCGCGGCGGCGTCCTCGGCGAGGTACGGCGAGTCCGCGACGACGACCGCGATGGCCTCCCCTGCGAAGCGCACCGCGCGATCGGCGAGCAGCGGGCGCGGCGGCGAGAAGGCGGCCGGGTTCTCGATCGGGGCCCGCAGCGGCGGCAGTCCGAGGTCGGGGGCGGCGAAGGCCGCCACGACGCCGGGGGCCGCGCGCGCCGCATCGAGGTCGACCGCGGCCATCCGGGCATGCGCGACGGGGCTGCGCACGAAGCGCGCGTGGAGGGCGCCGGCGGGCGTCACGTCGTCCACGAACTGGGCCGTGCCGGTGAGCAGCTCGCGATCCTCGACGCGCAGCATCCGGCGCCCGATCGGCCCGGCCGGCATGCCCTCGCTTGTCTCCGTTGCGCTCATCCGATTCGTGCCCAAAGGTATAAGGTAGGACCTTTCCCGGTCCCGACGCCGCCACGCCCATGATCTCCGCCGACGACGCACGACCCGACGGGCCCGCACCGACCCCGCCCGGGGCGGGCGACCTGCCGCGCAGGATCGGCGAGCGGATCCCGCGCGTCGAGGACGACATGCTGCTCACCGGGCGCGCCGGGTTCGTCGACGACCTCCATCCAGAGGGCATGCTCGAGCTCGCGTTCGCCCGCAGCCCGCACCCGCACGCCGAGGTGCTGGCGGTGGATCTCGCGGCGGCCGCGGCGATGCCCGGCGTCGCGCTCGCCTTCGGGCCGCAGGAGCTGGCCGCGGTGGGGCCGCTCGTGCCCGAGATGAAGCGCCCTGGCGCCCGGCGGGTCGAACGGCCGATCCTCGCGGGCGAGCGGGTGCGGTTCGTCGGCGAGCCGGTCGCGGCGGTGGTGGCGGACAGCCGCTACCGCGCGGAGGACGCCGCCGAGGCCGTGGCGGTGGAGTACGAGCTGCGCGAGCCGGTGGTCACCATCGGGGACTCGCTGAGGCCGGACCTGCCGGCGCTGCACGACGACGCCCATGGGAACGTCATCTTCGCCGAGCGGCACGAGAAGGGCCACGTGGAGGAGGCGATGGACAGCGCGGCGGTGATCGTCGAGCGGACGTTCGTGAGCCCGCGCTACAACGCGGTGCCGATCGAGGGCCGCGGCGTGGTGGCGGTGCCCGAGGACGGCGGCCTCACCGTCTGGTCCTCGACTCAGATCCCGCACATACTCGAGGAGGCGCTGGCCGCCCTGCTCGGCATCGAGGGCCGCGTGCGCGTACGGTGCCCGGACATCGGCGGAGGCTTCGGCCAGAAGGCCCACGTGTTCCCGGAGGAGATCGCGGTGGCGTGGGCCGCCCTCCGGCTCGGCCGCCCCGTGAAGTGGGTCGAGGACAGGACGGAGAACCTGATCGCCTCGACGCACGCGCGCGAGCAGCTCGTCCACGTGCGCGCCGGGGCGGACTCGAACGGGCGCCTGCTGGCGGTCGACGTGGACGTGTACAGCAACGTCGGCGCCTACGCGATCTACCCCTGGGGCCAGGTGCTCGAGGCGCTCGGGACGCCGACGATCCTGCCGGGCCCCTACGACCTGCACAACTACCGCTACCGGACGCACTCGGTAACGACCAACAAGGCGCCGCAGGGCGCGTACCGCGGTGTCGGGCTGCCCGTGGCGGCGTACGTGCACGAGCGCGTGATGGACGCGCTCGCCGGCGAGCTCGGCCTCGACCGCGCCGACGTGCGCCGGGCGAACCTGATCCCGAGCGACCACTTCCCGTACACGACGGCCACCGGCCTGCGCTACGACAGCGGCGACTACGCCGCGGCGCTCGAGACGGCGCTCGAGCACGTCGGGTACGCGGACTTCCCGGCCCGCCAGGCGGAGGCGCGCGGCGAGGGCCGGCGGATCGGCATCGGGATGGCCTGCTACGTCGAGTGGACCGGCACCAACTCGGAGACCTACCGGCTGCGCGGGATGAGCAACGTGCGCGGCTACGACGCCGGCCGGGTGGCCGTGAACCCGGACGGCACGGTGTCCGTGTGGACGAGCTGCCCGGCGATCGGCCAGGGCGTGGCCACCACGTTCTCCCAGATCGTCGCGACCCACCTGGGCGTGCCGTTCGAGCTGGTGCGCACGGAGCTCGTCGACACCGCCAACTCCCCGCGCGGCAGCGGCAGCTTCGCGAGCCGCAGCGCCATCAGCGCCGGCGGCGCCCTGATCTCCGTGTCCGGCAAGGTGCGCGAGCGGCTGCTCGAGAGCGCGGCGGACATGCTCGAGGCGAGCGCCGCGGACCTCGTGATCGAGGACGGGCGGGTCGGGGTGCGCGGCTCGCCGTCGGCCACCCTGTCGCTCGGCGAGATCGCCGCCGCGGCCGAGCCGGGACACCTCGACGTGGGCGAGCACTACGACCCCGAGCACACCGCCTACCCGTACGCGACCCACGCGTGCGTGGTCGAGGTCGACGTCGAGACCGGGGCGATCGAGATACTCGACTACGTCGTGGCCGAGGACTGCGGGCCCGAGATCAACCCGATCGTGGTGGAGGGCCAGGTGCAGGGCGCCACCGCGCAGGGGATCGGCGGCACGCTCCATGAGGCGATGCGCTACGGCGCCGACGGCCAGCCGGTGACCGGCAGCTTCATGGACTACCTCGTGCCCACGGCGTGCGAGCTGCCGGCGTTCGAGGTCCATCACCTCGAGACGCCCGCGCCCGAGCTGCGGGGAGGCTTCAAGGGCGTCGGAGAGGGCGGGACGCTCGGGCCGCCGGCGGCGATCACGAATGCCGTCTGCGACGCGCTCGGCATCGAGTTGAACGAGCTGCCGCTGCAGCCGGAGCTCGTGCTGCGAGCGCTCTCCGAGGCGGGGGCCCGCAGCTAGGGACTTCGCCGCAGACACGGTCTCAGCTTGTTGCGTGGGTCCGCAGCATGAACACGCAACTAGGCGCGCGCCGCCGCGGTTCCCTCCTCTGCCGCGGCGGCGAAGGCGCCCGTCACCCACTCGGGGGTGAGAGGAGTGTGGTTCGCCACCACGCCGAGCGGGCGCAGCGCGTCGTTCACCGCCGCGACGATCGCGGCCGGGGCGTTCACCGCGCCGCCCTCCCCCATGCCCTTGAAGCCGCCGGGCACGTCGGGCGCCGGCGACTCGATGTGCCGGACCTCGATGTGCGGCACGTCGAGCGCGGTGGGCATCAGGTAGTCCATCAGGCTCGCCGTCACGAGGTTGCCCGCGTCGTCGTAGACGAGCTCCTCGAGCAGGGCGCCGCCCACGCCCTGCGCCACCCCGCCGCGGATCTGCCCTTCCACGATCATG
>JAXDJC010000280.1:0-18794 GCA_034663685.1 Thermoleophilaceae bacterium | reverse complement strand
ACTCGCGCCAGGCCGCCATGTCGTGGCCGGGAATGATCAGCGCGTCGTGGTTCGTCTCGGCGTAGAGCTGGATCTCCTTCAGCGAGCGGCCGAAGAAGTGCTCGTCCTCGATCCGGAACGGGCGGTGACCGGTCGTGAGAGCGTGGCGCGTGTAGATCGCGTCGCCGGCCACCAGCGCCTCCCGCCCGCCCCCGAGGCGAAGCACCACCGACATGTGACCGAGCGTGTGGCCCGGCGTGTACACGGCGCGGATCGAGCCGTCGCCGAGCAGGTCCACGCTGCGCCCGAAAGTGGCGTACGAGTCGGTGGCTGCGTCGCCCTCGAAGTCGATCGTGCGGTAGTCGAAGCCGTGGTCGAACTGGCGCGTGCGGTAGCCGTGCTGCCAGTTGCGCTGGTCGGTGGCGGCGTCCCACTCGCTGATGCTGAAGACGAATGTGGCGTTGGGGAACTCGGACATGGCGCTGGCGTGGTCGATGTGCAGGTGCGTCATCACCACGAGCTTCACGTCGCCCGCCGCGATGCCCTTCTCGCGGAGCTGGTTCACCACGGCCTGCTTCGCGTCCATCTCGAGGCCCGGGAACGCAAGCGCGCCCACGCGGCCGATGTTCTGCTTCGGGTCGATCGCGCACGAGGGGTGCAGGCCGGTGTCGATCAGCACGGGCCCGGCCGACGGGTGCTCGACCAGGAACGACACGATCGGGATCTCGAGGTACTCGCTCTTCGACACGCCGATCCCGAGCGCGTGCAGCTTCGCGAGCCGGCCCTCCTCGCGGTGGATCCACGCGGGCGGGCCCTTGGCCGTTCCCGACAGCAGCGGGTGGAGCTTCACGGTGGCGTCGCGCTTGCCGCCCGGCAGCGGCAGGACCGCGGGCTGTGGCTCGGCTGCGGTGGCCATCCGCGCGCACGATAGCCTGCCCGCGCGCATGCCCTCACAAGTCTTCGCCCAGGGACTGCTCGACGGCCAGGTGGTGGTCGTCACCGGTGGCGGCTCGGGGCTCGGGCGTGCCACGGCGGTGGAGCTGGCGGCGTGCGGCGCTTCCGTCGTGGTCGCGGGCAGGCGTCAGGAGCCGCTCGACGAGACCGCCGCGCTGTGCGAGGGCGGGCGCTGCGCGGGCTTCGCCTGCGACATCCGCGAGGAGGACCAGGTCGCCGCGTTCGTGGGCGAGGTGCTGGATCGGCACGGCCGCATCGACACGTTGGTGAACAACGCCGGCGGCCAGTACATGACGCCGGCCGAGGACATCTCGCTCAAGGGGTTCGAGACGGTGGTGCGGCTCAACCTGATCGGCACGTGGCTGATGACCCACGCGGTGGCGACCAAGGCGATGATCCCGGCGGGCGGGGGCAAGGTGATCTCGGTCACGCTCTCGCCCCATCACGGGCTGCCGGGGATGGCGCACTCCTCGGCCGCGCGGGCGGCGGTGGAGAACCTCACGCGGGTGCTGTCGATCGAGTGGGCGCGCCACCAGATCAGGCTCACGGCGCTGGCGGCCGGGCACTTCGAGACCGAGGCGATCAAGAAGTACCCCAAGCCCGTGGCCGAGAACGTGGCGCGCACCGTGCCGCTTCAGCGGATGGGCCGGCCGGAGGAGCACGCGTGGCTCGTGGCCTACCTGGCCTCGCCGGCGGGCGACTACTACTCGGGCACGGTGATCACGCTGGACGGCGCTCGCGACAACTGGTTCGGCCCCTGGCCCCCGCCCGGCCTGACCGACGAGGGCACGGGCAAGCCCCTGGCGGAGGAGCGCCGCCCCAAGCCGTAGGGGAGGGTCGCTACAGGTCCGGCCGCCGCCGCGCGCGCTTCACGTCGCTGCGCCTGCGCTTGGACTCGAGCCGCCGCTCGCGCGCCCCGCGCGAGGGCTTGGTCGCCCGCCGCGAGCGGGGCACCGCCAGCGCCGCCGCCAGCCGCCCGCGCAGCCGCTCCAGAGCCAGCTCGCGGTTGCGCGTCTGAGAGCGCGAGTCCTGTGCCACCGCGGTCAGCCGCGGCCCCACCCGCGCCATCACCCGCCGCTTCTGCTCCTCGCTCAGCGAGCGCGACGCGCCCACGTCGAAAACCGCCTCGATCCGCGAGGCCGTCACGTTCGCGTGCTGGCCCCCCGGGCCGGACGAGCGGCTCGCCCGCAGCTCGATCTCCGAGAGCGGCACGGCCACTCCCCGCCCGACCCGGATGGGGTCCTCCATAGCGTTCCGCGCGCCTCGCGCCGGCGCCTAGGTGTACATCCCGGAGAACTGCCCGCCGGTCACGTTGAGCACCTGACCGTGCACGTAGTTCGACCACGGGGAGCACAGGAAGAACACTCCGCCGGCCGCCTCCTCGGGGGTGGCGGGGCGACCGAGCGGGATGATCATCGACGCCATCTGGCGCAGCTGCTCGGGGATGCCGAGCTGGATCTCCTTGCCCTCCTTCTGGAAGGTCCCGGCCTCCTCCTTGGCGGCGGTCAGGCGCGTCTCCACGAACCCGAACGCAACCGCGTTCACGTTGATCTTGAACTGGCCCCACTCCTTGGCGAGCGTCTTGGTCAGGCCCACCACGCCGGACTTGCCCGACGAGTAGTTCGCCTGCCCGGCATTGCCCATCGTGCCGCTCACCGACGAGATGTTCACCACCTTGCGGAAGACCTCGACGCCCTCCTCGCGCTCCTTCTTGGCCGGCTCGCGCAGGTGCGGCGCGGCGGCGCGCAGGATCTTGAACGGCACCACGTTGTGGATGTCCAGCATCGCCTGGAACTGCTCGTCGGTCATCTTGTGGATCGGGCCGTCCCAGGTGTAGCCCGCGTTGTTGACGACGATGTCGATCTTGCCGAACTCGTCGACCGCCTTCTGCACGAGCTGGTCCGGCACGCCGTCGGCGGTGAGGTCGCCCGCGAACACGGCCGTCTCGCCCTCGATGTCGCCGGCAGCCTGCTCGGCCACGTCGCCGTCGAGGTCGTTGATCAGGACCTGGGCGCCCTGCTCGGCGAGCAGCTCAGCCGTGGCGCGGCCGATGCCGCGTGCCGAGCCCGTGACGATCGCCGACTTTCCGTCGAGTACTCCCACAATGCGTCTCCTTGTTGTCGTCTGGAGAGCGCATCATCGCCCATCGTCGATTCCCGAGGCGTTCGGCCCGGGCGGCGGCGGCTGCGATCCGCGCCCGTGCACGTGCTGCCAGAGGATCCGGTCGAGCACGCGCTGCGGCACCTGGTCGGGCTTGCTGAACTGAAGCCGCGCCGACTCCGACGCGTTGGCGCTCGCCGCCGTGTTGCGCTCGAGCAGGTCCACGTTCGGCGGCGCCACGGAGTACGGCTCGGCGTTGTCCGGCGTGGTCCCGAAGGCGTCGTAGAGCGGAACCCCGGTCGCATCGAAGAGATTCAGCGGCTTCATGCCGGTCACGAGCTCGAGCGTGCGGATGAACGACAGGAAGTCGTAGCGGCGGTGCACCACGGCGCCGCGCGTGGCGTACGGGCTGATCACCTGGGCCGGGATCCGGTGCGCGTCCACGTGGTCGGCGCCGTCCTGCGAGTCGTCCTCCACCACGAGGATCAGCGACTTGGACCAGATCGACGAGTGCGAGATCAGGTCCACCACCTGTCCGAGCGCGTAGTCGTTGTCGGCCACCATCGCCGTTGGCGAGCGCCTGCCGGGGGACGTGCCCGAGGTGTGGTCGTTGGTCAGCGTGAGGTAGTTGAACGTGGGCACCGAGCCGGTCAGCGACTGGGTCAGGAAGCGCTGGCGGAAGCAGTCGAAGCGCGACTCCGACTGCGGGTTGGCGCCCACCGGCTTCGACGAGTCGTAGAGGTCGATGCCGGTTTTGTCCCCCTGGAGCACGGAGTCGATCCCGCCGGACGACGCGTCGTTGGGGAAGCAGCCGTCGGGGGCGCCGAGGTCGGAGTGGCTGAACTTGGTCGAGACCTCCTGGGTCTCCTGGGGCGTGCGGTCCTTGTCCGCCAGCGGCACCGTGCCGGCGACCGCCTCGCCGTAGTTGAAGTAGGAGATCCCCTGCCGCTCGGCCTGGTCGAAGAGGAAGCGCTGCGAGGGCCACGTGACCGAGTAGACCCCGAAGTCGTACGGCCGCTGGCGGCCTCCGTAGTTCTGGTGCCAGTTCTTGGTCACGTAGTCGGAGACGGCGCCGGCCGAGGTCCAGAAGTGGCCGTCGATCGACGCCTCCGAGTTCGCGTACACGTGGTCCAGCAGCGGGAAGCGGCGCGCGAGCGCGTGCGCGTTCGGGGTGATCTTCTCCGGGAAGAGCTCGAGGCTCGGGTCGCCGTTGCCGCGCGGGTCGTCGCCCAGCACCTGGTCGTAGGTCCGGTTCTCCTTGACCACGTAGAAGACGTGCTCGATCTTGCCCGCGTTCGGGTCGATCGGCGTGCCGGCCGGAGGCTTCTGCTCGTTCACGGGCCGGATCTGGCGCTCGGCCGCCGGCGTGTACTTGCGGATCCGCTTGTCGCTCGGGAAGCTCAGCACCCCGGACATCCCCGTGACGATCGACGGCAGGTAGCTGAAGCTGTTGATGTTGTTGTCGCTGTTGTTGGGCGAGAAGGGGTTCGGGCCCTTCGGGTTCGGTCCCACGCCGAGGCCCTTCGCGGAGACCCAGACGAGCCGCCTGCGGCCCGGCGACGCCTCGGCCATCACCGGGTAGGCGGCCACGGGTATCCGCCCGATCAGCTGGAAGGCGGGGATCGCGAACACGGCCACGGCGTCCTCGCCGGAGTCGGCCACCAGCAGCCGCTTGCCGTCGCTCGTCACGCTCACGTCCACCGGCGCCGCGCCGTTGCCCTCCGGACGACCGACCGTCAGCGTGCGCTCCACCTCGAGCTTCTTCGTGTCGATCACCGCGATCAGGTCCTGGTGCGTGACCGCCACGTACGCGCGGTCGGTCTTCGGGTCCATCGCGATCGCTTCCGGATGCGACAGGTGGGGACCGACCTGGATGTCCTTGACCTTGGTGCCGGCCGCCAGGTCGATCACCGACACCGTGCCGTCCGACTCGTTGGAGACCAGCCCGAGCTTGCCGTCGCGCGTGATGCCGGCGCCGTAGGGATAGCTGCCGGTTGCCACGTAGCGCACGGTGCGCTTCTCGGTGTCCACGATCGCCGCGCGGTCGGCGAGGTTGAGCGCCGCGAGCAACGTCTTGCCGTCCGGCGACACCGCGAGGTCGCGCGGCCAGGAGAGCTGGGCGGTGGCAGGTGGGAAGTCCTGCGCGGGCGGCGTATCGCTCGGCGGCGGCACCTCGATCACGCCGTCGCGCGTGGCCGTGCCCCTGGCCGGGTCGTAGTGGAACACGTGGATCACGTCGCCCTGCTTGCCCGGCGTGTCCTTGGGGGTCTGCTGGTCCTTGTGGTCGGTCTCGGGCGTGCCCGACACGTACGCGGTGCGCCCGTCGGGCGCCATCGCGATCCCGCCGTTCGCCCCCGGCATCGGGATCGTCTGGATCGGCTTGCCGATCCGCGCGGCGCGCTTGCGCTTGCAGATCGCGTAGCGGGCGCCGCCGCGGCAGTTCGGGCCCGGGTCCACGCGCACGATGCGGATGTCGTTGCGGCCGCGGCCGGCGGAGATGGCCCACAGGTAGCGCCCGTCCGGGGTCAGCGTGCCGCCGCCGGGGTGGTTGCCGAGCTGGGTGAGCTTGCCCACGGGCCCGAGCTTGCGCCCGTTGGGCTGGATGCGGTTCTTCGGGCCGATCGAGCCGTCGTCGCCCGATCCCTGGCCGACCGCGACGCCGGTGCCGAGGATCGCCACGGCGAGCCCGGGGAGAATCAGGCGACGAGTCACGCCCGGCATCCTGCCAGGCGCCGCCGCGCGCGGCGTTACCTGCGCGTTACGACTTGACTCCGGGGCGCGGGAAGCGGCTGGCCATCATCGCGTCCCAGCCGCGGTCCGGCGTGAGCGCCCGCACGCCGAGCATCAGCCGGGCACCCACGGTGATCACGTAGCGCGGCCGCGGCCGCCTGCGCGTGATCGCCTTGTGGATCGCGCGCGCCACCGACTCGGGCGGCGCGGCCAGGCGCGCGCCCGGCCCCTCGTACGCGCCGGCGGTGGTGGCCGCCACCACGTTGTTGAACTCGGCGTAGGGCCCGTCGTCCAGCGTGGCGCGCCCGAGCGCGCCCACCGCCGCGTTGCCGAACTCGGTCTTGATCAGGCCGGGCTCGATGATCGACACGTCCACGCCGAACCCGCGCGACTCGAAGCGCAGCACGTCCGAGAGCCCCTCCACCGCGTGCTTGGTCGCGTGGTAGATCCCGCCGCCCGGGAACGTGAGCTTGCCGCCCATCGAGCTCACGTTCACGATCCGCCCGTGGCGCTGCTTGCGCATGCCGGGCAGCACGAGCTGGCACATGCGGATCAGGCCGAGCACGTTGGTCTCGAACTGCTTGCGGACCTCGTCCATCGAAACCGACTCGATCGCTCCCGAGAGGCTGTAGCCGGCGTTGTTCACGAGCGCGCCCACCGCGCCCTCCTGCTCCTCCACCGCCGCCACGGCCCGCTGCATCGACTCCTCGTCGGTCACGTCGAGCTGGAGCAGCCGGCAGCCGTGCTCCTCCAGGTCCTTGATCGACTCGATCTTGCGCGCCGTCGCGTAGACGGTGTGGCCGCGCTCGGCCAGGTACTTGGCCGTCGCGCGCCCGATGCCCGTCGAGCAGCCGGTGATCAGTACCGCCTTCGAGACGTTCTCAGCCATTGCCCCCCGATCGCTCGACCATTGCGGCCACGGGCGTTAGTTTGACCGCATGGCTCCGATCGCGTGCTCCGCCTGCGCCACCGATAACCCCGCCGGGGCCCGCTTCTGCATGAGCTGCGGTGCCGCCCTGCCGCGGGCCTGCCCCTCGTGTGGGACCGAGAACCCGGTGGCCGCGCGGTTCTGCATGAGCTGCGGGGCGCAGCAGGGCGAGGCGGGAGCCGCGCCGGCGCCCGCGCCCGTCGGCCGGCCGGAGCCTCCGCCCGAGGAGCGCCGGCAGGTCACGGTGCTCTTCGCCGACCTCTCCGGCTACACGGCGGTCTCGGAGAAGATGGACCCCGAGGCCGTCAAGTCGCTCGTGGGGCGGGCGCTGCGCCGGCTCGCGGACGAGGTTGCCCGCTACGGCGGCACGGTGGACAAGTACATCGGCGACAACGTGATGGCGCTGTTCGGCGCGCCCGTGGCGCACGAGGACGACGCCGAGCGGGCGGTGCGGGCCGCGCTCGGGATGCAGGGGGCGATGGACGAGATCAACGCCGGCCTGCCCGAGGGCGTCTCGTTCGCGCTGCGCGTGGGGCTCAACACCGGCGAGGTGCTCGCTGGGGCGATGGGCGACGACTACACCGTGGTGGGCGACACCGTGAACGTGGCCTCGCGGCTCCAGAGCGCGGCGCGCCCGGGCGCGGTCGTGGTGGGCGAGCGCACGTTCCGCGCCACGGGCGCCGCCATCCGGTACGAGCGCCTCGAGCCGCTCACGCTCAAGGGCAAGTCCGAGCCCGTGCCCGCGTGGGAGGCGGCCGGCACGATGGCCGAACAGGCGGTGGGCCGCGCGGAGTCCGGCCAGGAGTCGCCGCTCGTGGGGCGCGACTACGAGATCGGGATGCTCGAGTCGCTGCTCGACCGCGTGGTGTCCGAGTCCCGGCCGCACCTGGTCACGCTGATCGGCGAGGCCGGCGTGGGCAAGTCGCGGCTGCTGCGCGAGCTCGAGCGCCGCGCGCAGGCGCGTGCCGAGCCGCCGGCCATCCGGACCGGCCGCAGCCTGCCGTACGGCTCGGGAATCGTCTACTGGGCGCTGAGCGAGGTGGTGCGCGACGAGTGCGGGATCGAGGAGACCGACGACGCCGAGACCGCGTGGCGCAAGCTCATGGAGGCCGTCGACGACGGCGAGTCGGGCGAGGCCGCCGAGCGCCGGGCAGCCGTGATCGCTCGCTCGCTCGGCCTCGAGGTGCCGGCCGAGGTGGCCGCGCCGCTCGACACCGACGACCCCGAGCGCGTGCGCGACGAGCTCTTCTCCGGGCTGCGCCTCGAGATCGAGCGCTCCGCGCTCCGGCGGCCGCTCGTGCTGGTCTTCGAGGACATCCACTGGGCCGACGAGGGCATGCTCGACGCGATCGAGCACCTCGCGCAGTGGGTGCGCGCGCCGCTGATGCTGATCTGCCTCACGCGCGGCGAGCTGCTGGAGCGGCGGCCGAGCTGGGGCGGCGGGCGCCGCAACGCCACGCAGCTCTTCCTCGAGCCGCTGACCGAGGAGGACACGCGCGAGCTGGTGGCGGCGCTGCTCGGCGAGGCGAACGGCTCCGGCGCCGAGGTGGTGCCCGCGGTGGCCGAGCGCTCCGGCGGCAACCCGCTGTTCGCCGAGGAGATGGTCCGGCGCATCACGGAGGAGGGGGCCGGCAGCGGCGACCTCCCGGACAGCGTGCAGTCCGTGCTCGCCGCCCGGCTCGACGCCCTCGACCCGTTCGAGCGGAAGCTCGTGCAGCAGGCGTCGGTGGTCGGGCGCACCTTCTGGGCGTCGGCGCTCGCCACGCTGGCCGCGGAGGAGAACCGCGACCTCGAGCGCGCGCTCATGTCGCTCGAGGAGAAGGACATCCTTGCGCCCACGCCCGAGCGCGCCGTGGCCGGCGAGCGCGAGCTGGCCTTCAAGCACGTTCTGATCCGCGACGTGGCCTACGGGATGCTCCCGCGCGGGGTTCGCTCGCGCAAGCACTTCGAGGTCGGCCGCTTCATCGAGGAGCGCGCCGGCGACCGCACCGACGAGGTGGTGCCGCTGCTGGCCGAGCACTACGGCCGCGCCGTGGAGCTGGGCGAGGAGACGGGGGTGGAGGTGGCGGCGCTCACGCCGATGCGCGAGCGGGCCCTGCGCTTCCTCGAGGAGGCGGGCGACGGCGCCGCGCTGCTGTACTCGAACCAGGAGTCGGCTGCGCACTATCGCCGCGCGCGCGAGCTGGCGGCGGACGGCGGGGCGGACGTGGCCGCCCGGATCGGCGAGAAGCTCGGCGACGTCTCCCTCCGGGTGGGCCGGGTGGACGAGGCGATCGAGGTCTGGGACGCCTGCCTCGAGTACCACCGCGGCGAGGAGACGCTGGAGCGGGTGGCCGACCTGCACCGCAAGATCGGCGCGGCCAGGTCGCACAAGGGCGAGCGGCGCGCGGCCATCGAGCACTACCAGAAGGGGATCAACCTCCTGAAGGACGGCCCGCCGCGCATCGAGCTCGTCCGGCTCTACGAGGAGGCCGCCTGGCTCTACCTCCACACGGGCGACAACATGCTCGCGATCTACGCGTCGGAGAAGGCGCTGCGGCTGGCCGAGCGGCTGGGGGAGACGCGCGCGGCCAGCCGCGCCCACGGGATCTTCGGCCGCGTGTTCGGCCGGATCGGCGACAACGAGAAGGCCCGCTCCAACCTCGAGCGCTCGGTCGAGCTGGCCCGCGGCTCCGACCACGGCGAGACGATCCTCGCCCTGCTCGCGCTCGGCCGGCACCTGGAGGCGTCCGAGGCCGACGCCTCCGGGGCGCACGATGCCTACGGCGAGGCGCTGGCGCTGGCCGAGCAGGTGGGCGACCTGCCGAACCAGGTGGAGCTGCACGCGGCGCTGGCGCAGCTGGCCGCCTACCGCGGCGACTGGGATCAGCTGGCCGAGTCCACGGAGGCCAGCGCCCAGCTGGCCGAGCGCGAGGGACTCGTGGGCAAGCTGTGCCTGCCGTACGCGCTGCGCGGGCTACAGCGCTGGCGCGAGGGCGACCTGACCGGAGCCGCCGAGCACTACCGCCGCGCGCAGGAGCTGGCCGAGCAGGTGGGCTGGTCGGAGCTCGCGTTCCAGGCCCTCTACGGGCTGGCGATCACTCTCCGCGACCGCGACGACACGAACGGGTCGATCGCCGCGCTCGACCGCGCGATCGACGTGTGCGAGCGGGCCGGGCTGATCGCGCAGTCGATCCAGGCGACCGCCACCCGCGCGGTCGTTCTCACCCACGCCGGCCGCCACGACGCCGCCCGCGAGGCGTCGGCCGAGGCCACGGAGCTCTCCGAGCGGCTGCACTACCCGATCGGCCGCGCCGCGGCGCTGGAGGCGCGCGGCGTGACGGCCGAGGACGCGGCGGAGGGCGCCTCCCTGCTCGCCGAGGCCGAGGCCGCCTGGGTGGAGCTCGACCGCCCGCTCGAGGCCGCCCGCTCGCGCCTCCTGGCCGGGCAGCGGCTCACGGCGGACGACCCGGCCCGCGCGCGCTCGCTGCTCGAGGCCGCGGCGGAGGACCTCGACCGCCTGGGCGTGCCGCACCTGGCCGAGCGGGCGCGGGCGGCCGCGGCCGCCTAGTCGCGGCCCAAGGCTCGCGGTCGGTTCGCTAGCAGGCCGCGGCGCCCGTGGCCGAGCCCGCCCGCAGCGTCAGCCGCTGTGTGTCGGTCTTGGTCCTGCCCTCGGGGAAGTGGGTCTTCACGATCAGGTGGCCGCCCACCACGTGGCGCCGCCGGAGCTCGGCGCGGGCCGCCGGGCTCAGCTTCACGTCGAACGGGATCCCGTGCGAGCAGACGATCGGGCCATCGGGCGTTGCGATCCGGGCACGGCGCGAGCCGACCACCGACGTGCCGTGGCCGAGAGGCATGGTGATCGACAGGTCGGCAACGCAGCCGTCCTCACACTCGAGCCGGACCGGCACGCTCCGCCCGTGGCTTGCGAGCGTCGCGCTCTTGGACAGGACCGTGACGAAGCACAGGCCGAACTGCACGTGCCCGCCGTGGTCACCGCTGCTCATGTCGTACACGTCCACGCCGCCACCGCAGTTGCCGATTCCGAACGTGAGCCGCTGGCCGTCGAAGTCGAGTCCCCCGCGCCGGGTGTTGCCGGTCTCCACGACCTCGTGCGGGTCGCTCCCGTCGAGCGCGAGGAGGTCGATGTAGCGCCGGTCGTAGTCCACGCCCGTGGTGGACACCAGCACCCGGTCGCCCGCGATGCGCACGTCGGCGCTGCACGCCAGCCCGATCGTGTGGGCGGTGGGCTGCGCCGGGGAGTACCAGTCGACCTTGCCGCCGCGGCAGTTGCCGGAGGAGGCGAGGCCGGTCACGGACGCGAGCTTGCCGTCGGCCTGGAGGTCGAAGACGCCGACGCGCGGCACCTCGTACAGCTTCGCGCCGGTCTTCCAGTTCCGGACCTCGGTGGTGCTCGGGGTGGGCTGGCCCGGGCCGGCCGGGTAGGTGTTGTAGGCCACGTAGTCGCCGGCGAGCGCCAGCGTTCCCGCAGCCACGAGTCCGCTGCCCGGGTCCACGACCCTGTCGACCGGCTGCGGCCCGGTGTGGTCGCGGACCACGACCCTGCCGGCGCAGTCCGTGAACGCAACACGCGGGCCGTCCACGTCGAGCGACGCGGACGTGGGGGCGAAGAAGTTGCCGGTCGAGCAGTCGTCGGCCTTCCCGAACGGGCCCGTGACGCCGCCGCCGTACAGCGTCAGCGTCGACAGGCCCTGGTCATACCGGGCGTTGCCGTTGTTCAGCGCCTCCTTGTACTCGAGCCGGTTGGGCGACGCCGCGATCCCGGCCGAGAAGGTGGTGAAGTCGCCGGAGGTCTCGTCCGAGGACGTGGAGTGAACCGGGAGCCTGGCGAGCACGCGCTGGCCGTTCGCCGTCGCGAGGCGCAGGACGATCCGCTTGGAGCCGAGCTGGCCGAAGAAGACGCTTTCGCCGGCCAGGCGCGGCCCGACGATGGCACCGTTGTGGATCCGCGTGACCGGATTGGGGTCCGCCGCCGGCGCGGGAGCCGCGAGGACACCGAGCACCAGCACTGCCACGACCGCCATCAAAGAGCCATTGCGCATCCTGCATCTCCCCCAGGGTTAGCTTTCCTTGCTGAACCCGGGGCCGGGCTCAAAGGTGTGGTGGAGCCTATCGGCCACGTTCAGCCGCGCCGGACCCGGGTACAGCGCCGCCATGGAGGCGCTCACCCACGGCGGCAACCACGTCATGCGCTACCTCGCGATCCTCAAGGCCGCGCGCGACTTCGGCGTGCACCAGCACGAGATCGAGGCGATCGCGGGCGGCTTCGACCCGCGCAGGCCGCGCTGCGCCGAGCTGGCCGACGCGCTCGCCGACCTGATCGTGGCCCGGACCGAGCTCTAGCCCGCGACGCTAGGCGAAGCGGGGCGCCTTGCCCGACGGCTTGATGTTCTGGTTGAGCCGGAAGAGGTTGTCGGGGTCGTAGCGGTCCTTCAGCGCCACGAGCCGGTCGTACTTCTCCGGGCCGTAGGTCGAGCGCACCCGCTCCTCGCCGGTGTCGGAGGTGTAGTTGAGGTACACGCCGGTCGTGGTGTGCGGAGCCACGTCCTCGGCGAGCGAGCGCGCCCACCCGAGGTGGGCCTCGGCCGTCTCGGCGTCCGGCTCCATCCACAGCGCGATCGCGTGGTAGCACCAGGACACGTCGCGGCGCCCGATTGCCGTGGCGTCCTCGTCCATCCGCTCGATCGCACCGCCCATCGGCTCCATCAGGAGCTGCACGAACGGGCCGGGCCGGCTGGCGCCGTGGGCCACGAGCTTGTCGATCGCCTCGTCGTCGAGCTCCTCGAAGAACTCCGCCTTCATGTAGGCGTGGACGCCCTTGGGCCCCGACGCGTCGAGCATGCTCTGCAGCGCCGTGTACGGCATCGGCTGCACCATGTCCATCACGGGCTGGACGGCCTTGCGGATCGGCGCCACCACGCGCTCGCCCTCCTCGTGGTCGCCCGTCCAGCAGATCACGATCCCCACGACCGGCTTGAAGTGCATCTCGGCGGGGACGAACGGCTCCGGCGGCGCGCTGATGAACGCCACGGCCGCGCCGAGGTCGTCCGGCGCATCCGCCATGTAGTCGCGCAGGAAGCGCATGATCTCCGGCGCGCGGTCCGGGAGGCAGACGAGCTGGCCGCCGTAGATCATCGGCCCGACCTCGTGCAGCCGGTAGGTGAATGAGGTGACGACCCCGAAGTTGCCGCCGCCGCCGCGCAGGCCCCAGAAGAGGTCGGCGTTCTCGTCCTCGCTCGCGGTGACCGTCTCGCCGTTCGCGGTCACGACCTCGGCGGAGATCAGGCTGTCGGCTGTCAGGCCGCACTTGCGCTCGATCCAGCCGCTGCCGCTGCCCAGCGTGAGGCCCCCGATGCCGGTGGTGGAGAAGCGGCCGCCGGTGACGGCGAGCCCGTGCTCCTGGGTTGCGGCGTCGAACTGGCCCCACGTCGTGCCGCCGCCGGCGCGCGCGGTGCGCGCCTCGGGGTCCACCTCGACCGAGTGCATCGGCGAGAGGTCGATCACCACGCCGCCGTCGCAGGTGCCGTAGCCCGCCACGGAGTGCGAGCCGCAGCGCACGGCCAGGTCCAGATCGTTCTCGCGCGCGTGATTCACGGCGGCGCTCACGTCGGCCGCGCTCGCGCAGCGTGCGATCAGCGCCGGGTGGCGGTCGATCATCCCGTTCCAGACCGCCCGCGCCTCGTCGAAGCCCTCGTCACTCGCCTGGAGCAGCGAGCCCTCGAATCCGGCCGCCAGCTCCTCGACGGCTGCAGTGGTGGCGGTGTTCTCGGGCATGTCGAATCTCCTAGCGGGCGGGGTACCGGGCCACGGTCAACTCTCTGACAGGTCGCCGCGCCTGTCAAGGGGGTTTCGGGACTATTTAGAGACGCAGCACCAGCCGGCGATCCGCGGCGCCTGCCCCGGCCCGCTGGCACCCGGGCTGAACGCGCGGGCGATGTTCGACACGGCCACGATCCTGCGCGCGTCGCTCGAGCGGACGAACAGCCACTGGTCCGCGCTCGGCCAGCCGATCAGCAGCCAGCGCCCGTCCGGCGACCAGGCCAGGCCGCCGAGGGCGCCGGCGCCCACGAACACGCGTCGCGGCGGCGGCGGGCGGCGCTCGGCCGCCAGCAGCACCACCTCGCTCTGACCGCCCGCGCCCGACTGCACGAGCGCGAACCGGTGGCCGCGGCGCGCGAACGCGAGCGCGCTCACCGGCCCCGGGCCGCCGGTGCTGGGCAGCGTGCTCAGGAGGCGTCCGCGGTCGTCGAACACGCGTGTGGACTTCCCGCCCACCGCCAGCAGCCGCCGGCCGTCGGCCGACCACGCGAGCTGGCGCGGAACCTCGCCGGGCGCCGACCGCCACAGGGTCCGGTGCCGGTCGGTGGCGGCCAGCCACACACTGCCGTCCTCGCGCGCGTACGCGAGCACGTGCGCGGCGCCCGGCTTCCAGGCGGGGGGCACGTCGGCCGCGCGGGGATCGAGCCGCCGGTCGCCGGTCCCGTCGCCCACGACCACGCGCAGCTCGGGCACGCGTCCGGCCAGGTAGGCGATCCGGTAGCCGCTCGGCGACCACTGCGGGTGGCGCACCGGGTCCGGCCGGGTCACGGTCCAGCGCACGCGCCCTCCGGGCTCCACGGCCACGAGCTGGCGGCCCCGGGCGGCGATCACGAACAGGCCGCGCGGCGACCAGGCTGCCTCGTGGTAGGCGCCGAGCAGTCGCTTGGAGCCATCCGGCTTGACCACCCACGCGCCCTCCCTGGAGCCCACGAGCAGCCGGCCCCCGCCCGGCAGCGAGAGGAGGGCGGGCTTGGCGTGGTGGCGCCCGGGGTGCACCAGGTCGCGCAACCAGGCGCCCGCGCCGGTTGCCGGGATGGCGAGCACCGCCGCGGCGAGGAGGGCGACCGCCACGGCCACGCGCAGACGTGCCGGCCGGCGGTGCCGCGCGGGGGCCTCGCCGAAGGCGGCGCTCACCACGCGCCAGCCGCGCTCCTCGGCGCCGCGCTCGTCGGGCACGGGTGCGTCGCGCAGGCGATCGCGCAGGTCCGGGCCGCTCATCGCGACTCCTCCAGCATCGGGCCGAGGCCGTCGAGCGCCCGGCGCAGGCGCGAGTTGACCGTGCCGCGGGGGAGGTCGAGCGCGTCGGCGATCTCGCCAGGCGTGAAGTCGAGGAGGTAGCGCAGGACGACCACGGCACGCTGTTCCGGGGAGAGCTGCGCGAGCGCCGCCACCACGTCGTGCGAGGGTCCCTCACGGTGCGGCGGCGTGCCGCCCTCGGGCGCCGCCTCCGCGGCCACCTCGCGCCGGATCGCTCGCGCCCGCGCCCAGTCGATCGCGCGGTTCACCACGATCCGGTGCAGCCACGGGGCGAACGGGCGGCGGCGGTCGAAGCGGTCGAGCGCGCGTATGGCGGCGAGGAACGCCTCCTGGGCTATGTCCTCGGCGGCGGCCTGGTCGTGCACGATCAGGTAGGCCGCGCGGTGCGCCGGCGGCCAGTGACGGCGGAACAGGCGCTCGAGCGCCTCGGCGGAGCCGTCCTGCGCGGCTCTGATCAGGTCGCGCTCGCTCCGGTCCGCCGCGCCGATGGCCGTCACGCGCGGCGTTAGGTGCGGGACCGGCCGGGACAGTGTCGCTGCGATCAATTTCTCCCCCGCGCCGATCGTCGCAGGCCGAGCCGGGTCACGCCGCGATAGCCCGCCAGCAGCTCCACCGCCGCGGCGTGCCGCTGCGCGCTGCCGGCCGGGAGCTTCCCCACCGGGAGCTCGACCACGAACGAGCTCGTGCCCGGGAACGAGCGGTTCTGCCATTGCGGCCCGGTGCCCGCGAGCCACGGCATCGCGCGGAAGGGGAGGCCGGCCGCCCGCGCGTAGCGGCGCGCGGCCGGCACGCTCGGTCCCCACGCGCGCACGTACGGGCCCTCGCCCTGGTGGTACCAGATCGTCACCGCGGGCCGGATGCGTGCGATCAGGCTGCGCGCGGCGCGGGTCTCGGGCTCGGAGAACGGCCGCGGGCCGGAGTACTCGGGGTCCCCCCGCCGGCCGATCGGGCGCCAGCCGGCGGCGAAGTTGCGATTGAGGTCCACGCCGCGGCCGTTCACGCGCACGCCGAGCCGGTGCCCGTCCGGGTTCAGGTCGGGCACGGTCCAGACGTCGGCGTGCGTGGGCGGGCAGCCGCGCGGGATCAGCCGGGTCACGGCGGCGCCGGCGCACTCGGTCCCGTGGATGCAGGCGACCACCAGCACGCGGTTCTCGGCCGCCCGGACGCTTCCGAACGCCGATGTCACGAGTGCGCGGCCGCCGCCGGAGCGGCCGAAGCGGCGCGCGTCCACGAACCGGGCGATGCTCGGCGAGCCGAGGCCGGTCGCCCGCGGCCCGCTCGAGCCGCCGCCGGGGCCGCCTCCGATCGCGCGCTGCTCGCGCGAGCCGGCGCGCTCGGGGGCGCCGGCGCCCGCCGCGACGGCGCTCGCCGCCACCGCCACGCAGGCCGCCAGGATCGCCGCCGGACGCCGGTACCTCACGCGCGCGCGCCGCGCGCGAGAACCCGCCGCCGCCTGCGAGCGCCGATCGCCGCCGCTCCGCCGACCGCCAGCAGCGCAGACCCGCCGATCCCGAGCAGCGGCCACGATGAACCCCCGCTGCCGGTGGTCCTCCCGCGCCGCGCGCCGGTCCCCGTCACCGCGAACGTCCGCGTGTCGATGAAGGCCAGGGTTCGGCCGTGCCGCCTCAGCGCGAGCGTGCGCCCGCCGTCGCCGAGCGCGAGGCTCACGTTCACCAACGCGTCCTTCGACACGGCGTTCAGGTCGATGCAGAACGCCCGCCGCCGGACGGTGTCGAGCGCGTGCACGAAGGGGTGCTCCGCGCCGTCGTAGAGGGTGTAGGCCCAGCGGCCGTGCGCGCTGGTGGCGCGGGTGATCGGGTAGCCGCTCATCTTCTCGTTCGGCTGGCGCGGGTCCACGATCTGGCCGGGCAGCAGCCGGCCTCCCCTCACGTCGTATGCGCGCACCGCGTAGCGCAGGAAGTCAACCGGCGACTGGTACTCGATCAGGTAGAGCGTGGCGCCGTCCGGCGATATCCCGTCGAAGCTGAAGTCGCCGTGCAGCCGCAGGGTCCGGCGGATGCGCAGACGCTGTCCGTCGATCAGCGCGAGCGTGGTGGTGTGCTGCGGGAAGCTGACCCGCGGGCGGATGAGCACGAGGGTCCCGCCCCCGGCTGAGAGGCCGCTGGGCGTGCCGTCCTGGGCCACGGCGGGCAGGGCGAACTTCGATCCGAGGTACGCCGAGGCCAGCAGCCGCCCGCTGCGGCGGTCCACCCGCTCGACCGTCGTGCCGCGGCCCGCCGCGACCACGGTGTAGTTCGCGTGGCTGCTCGGCGTGGTGATCCCGCCGGAATCGGCATTCACGCCGCTCGGGAGGCCGTCGGCGACCGCCGCGGCGGGCAGCGCGAGTGTCAGCGCGAGAGCTGTGAGGAGCTTCGTGTTCATGCCCCCTATACGCCGGGGCCGGCGCGAGAGGTCCCTGCGGGCCGGCCCGCGGCCGGTCGCGCGGGGTCAGGGCGTCTGGTCGGTCTCGTCCACCGGGATCCCGGCGGCCCGGTACTGCTGGATCATCATCTCGCGCATCGCCGGGTCCTGGACCATCGCAAGCGCGCGCTTGGCGTTCTCGATCATCACGTCCCGCATCGGCCCGAGCGCCTCGACCCCGGCGCCGCTCGCCGCCGGCATCGCGGGTTGCTGGCCTCCGCCGGGCTGCTGAAGCGCGTCCATCACCTGCCGGCCCATCGCCGCGTCTGCCTGCAATCCGGCCTGTGCGCCCTGCATCCCCTGGGAGATCCTGTCGCCGATCTGGCTCTCGATCGACGGAAGCTCGTCCCAGAGCACCTCGACATCGTTCGGATCGGTGGCCGACACGAGCGCGGGGTAGCCGTCTCCGGCCACGTCCCACAGCTTGCGCGGGACCTTGAACCCGCCCTGGTAGACCGCGTACGGCGACTTCCCCGGCACGTTCACCGCGAACACCGCCGGGCTCTTGCCCCGGACCGACGTCTGCCTCTTGTGCTGCGCGTCCACGTGTCCCCGGATCGTCGCGATCACGACCACCGCCCGCACCTTCCCGGGAGGCGCCGGCTCGCGCGCGGCGCGCTCCAGGGCCTCGTCGAGCTTCACGGGTGGCGACGCGGCGCGCCCCGTCACCGGCAGGCCCGCGGCCTCGAGCGCCCTGGCCACCTTCGCGTTCGCGCCCGCGGGGTCCGCCAGGGTCGGGTCGTTGGCGGCGGCGCGGTCCTCGATGGAGGGGATGGCGTCCCAGTCCACCGTGAAGTGGTCCGGCTTGCCTGGGTCGATCGCGACCGGCACCTCCATGCCCGCGACGAGCCAGCGGTCCTTGGTGAGCTTGAAGTTGCGCCGGAGCGCGGTCGGGCCCGATCCCGCGTCCACGAGGATCTGCACCGGCCCGGGGTTTCCACCCCATTCCCCGTCCACCGCGGGGGCGGCGGCGGCCATCACCAGCGCGGTCGCGTGAACCTCGCCGCCGTCCGTCTCGTGTTTCCCTCGGCCAAAGATCGTGGTCAGTCTCCCACTCCGTCGAGGTCGACGCACCGGAGCCTCATCAGCTGAGCCACCCGCCGGCACCGAGCGCGACCGCGGCAACCGCATCGACCGCCGCAAGCCCGCCCACCACGCGCAGCTGCCGGCGCCTGTTCGCGCCCATGTCGTAGACCCACGCGGCGATCCCGAAGAACGTCATGTAGCCGAACGCGACGATCAGGAACGGGAACGACGTGTTCCACCACCAGTAGTCCCAGTGGAAGGTGCCGGTCTCCTCCACGAGGAAGACCTCGATCAGCACGCAGAAGCAGGAGAACGCGAACGCGAGCAGCCAGCGGTTGGGCACGCCGAGGATGCGCATGCGCGGGTCGGCCGGGAGCTGCTTCACGAACACGACTCCCGCGACCAGGAACAGCAGCGAGATCTCCACGGTCAGGCCGATCAGGATCAGGTAGCTGGTGTCGCCCGTGACGGTCCAGAGCGGCGCGCGGCCGCTGGCGTGGAGGATCGCCGAGTTGGCCAGCTCGTTGAACCAGTCCATCAGCCAGAACGCCAGGCCCGCGAGCACGATGTCGAAGCGCCG
>JAXDJC010000279.1:0-26319 GCA_034663685.1 Thermoleophilaceae bacterium | reverse complement strand
AGTCGGGGCGGCCGGATCTGAACCGGCGACCTCTGCGTCCCAAACGCAGCGCTCTACCAGGCTGAGCTACGCCCCGTCGTCGTTTCGAACTGTACGTCTGGCACGGCCGTTCGCGCAAACGGGATGCCCGCGCGTCCGCTTGATCCCATGCCTTGAAAATCGCTTGTTTACAGGGAAAACGCGTGGTCCTGACCCAACTCCACCTGGCCGGGTGTCCAGACCCTCTGGACGGGGGTTCAGCTGATACGGGGGCGGGCCGAAGGAATGGGCACACCCGGTCTCCATGGATGGAGCCCGCCAACCGGAGTGAGCCGCCATGTTCCCCCTTCGCCGCCATGCCCTCATCGCCGCCCTCGTGGCCGCCGGCTTCACCGTCGCGGTCCCGGCCGCCGCCTCCGCGTCCTCCTGCCCGGGCGCCGACGACGAGGTGGGCACGGTGTCGAACGACATCTCCGCGCGTGCGACCTTCTGCCTGATCAACGAGCAGCGCGCCTCGCACGGCGTGCCCAGGCTGCGCCGCAACGCGCGCCTCGACCTGGCCTCGCAGCGCCACGCGCGCTCGATGGCCGCCCGCAACTTCTTCGAGCACGGCAACTTCGTCGGCCGGATCCGCTCGGCCAACTACCTCCAGGGCGCTCGCGCCTGGCGTCTGGGCGAGAACATCGCCTGGGGCTCAGGCGTGCTCGGCATGCCCTCCGAGATCGTGGACGCGTGGATGCACAGCCCGGGCCATCGGTCCAACATCCTGAATCGCGGCTTCCGTGAGATCGGCATCGGCGTGGCCCCCGGCACCCCCGCCCGCGGCTACGACGACGGCGGCACGTACGCCACGGACTTCGGCGCCCGCGGCTAGCTCGCGGGCCTCGCGGCCCCGGCCGGCGGCGCAGGCTCGCTAGCCTGCCCGCCGCCGATGGCCGACGTCCAGCCCCTGCACTCCCTGCACTACGACCTGAGCGCGGTCGGGTCGCTCGACGCGGTGGCCGCGCCGCCGTATGACGTGATCGACGACGCCATGCGGGCCGAGCTGCTGGCCAAGAGCCCGGTCAACGTGGTGGAGATCGACCTGCCGCGGGCCGAGGACGGCGGCGACCCCTACCTGCACGCGGAGACCACGTTCGAGTCCTGGCGCCAGCAGGGCCTGATCGTGCAGGACCGCGAGCCCGCGATCTGGCCGATCGAGCAGGAGTTCGTGGACCCCCACGGCAACCGCCACGTACGCGGCGGGTTCCTCTGCCGCGTGCGCGTGGAGGACTACGGCCCGGGCCGGATCCGCCCCCACGAGCGCACCCAGCCCGGTCCGAAGGAGGACCGCCTGCGGCTGACCCGCGCCACGCGCGCCAACCTCTCCCCCATCTTCAGCCTCTACGCGGGCGAGCCGGTGGAGTTCGCCGACCTGGGCGAGCCGTTCGGCTCCTACACCGACGCCGGCGGTGCCACAACGCGCGTCTGGCGCTGCGCCGACCCCGACCGCATCGCGGCCGTGCAGGCCGCGCTCGGCGAGTCCGAGCTGCTGATCGCCGACGGCCACCACCGCTACGAGACCGCCCGCGTGTACGCCGAGGAGATCGGCGGGGACGGCGAGCACCGCTACGTGCTGATGGCGCTGTGCGCGATGTCCGACCCAGGCCTCACGGTGCTCCCCACCCACCGGCTGCTGACCGACCTGACCGATGAGAAGCGCGAGGCCCTGCGCGCGGCGATCGAGCGCGACTTCGACGTGGAGCCGATCGAGCGCGACGAGCTCGAGCCCGGCGGCGGCGGCGACCGGATCGCGTTCGGCTACTACGACGGCCACCACCGCCGGCCCCTGCGCCTCACGCTCAAGGACCCCGCGATCGCCGACCGCGCGCTGGCTGAGAAGCCCGAGCCCTACCGCCGGCTCGACACCGCGCTGCTCGAGGCGCTCGTGCTGCGCGACGCGCTCGGCATGACCGAGGACGACGTGGCCCGCCAGAACGGGCTGACCTACGCCAAGCGCGCCGACCACGCGATCGAGGCGGTGGAGTCCGGCTCGGCCGACGCCGCGTTCTTCATGAGCGCCACCCCGGTCGAGCTGGTCCAGGAGGTGGCGGAGGCGGGCGAGTCGATGCCGCCCAAGTCGACCTTCTTCTACCCGAAGATCCCGACCGGACTGGTCTTCAACCCGCTGGACTGACGGTCCGCGGCGGCGTTCCTAGCCGCCGCACGTCGTGATCTCCAGCGTGCGCGCCGCGCCGGGCGCGAACATGGTGCGCACCCGCGTGATGACCGGGTCCGAGCCGGATGTGTAGCCCGGCAGCATCTTCACGCTGCTGGGCGCCTCGCTGAAGGTGACGACCTGGGTGCCGTCGGACACGCGCGCGCCGTCCACGGTCACGCCGTCCGGCTCGCGCGTGGCCAGCACGTCGTACTCCACCGCGTCGCCGGCGGCCACGGGCACGCGCTGGCGCACGCCGCACTCGACCGCCTCGAACGAGAACACCGTGCCGCCGCGCACCGTCGAGCCGTCCGGCATCCGCCACCCGCCGGTCACCTTCGCCGACGAGCTCCCCGTGCTGATCCTCGTGCCCACGGGGATCGCCACCGTGTCGCCCCCGCCCGGCCGCAGGCGCGGACCGGCGCTGTCGGCCGCCTTGCGGTCCCCGGTATCGGTCTTCGGGTGGACGGGGATCACGTCGCGCCATCGACCGTCGATCCGCCGCTTGAGCGCCACCAGGCCGAAGTCCGTGCGCAGGTCGTCGAGGCGGCGCTGGAGGTCGCGCGACTGGCGCACCGCGAACCAGACGGAGCCGGAGCGGATCGTGACGAAGGAGTCGTCGGCGCGGCCCACGCGACGAGCGCCGTCCGCGTCCGAGGCGAGCCGCCCGGCCACGTGCTTGTGAGCCTCCGCCTCGTCGCGCGCGAACTCGAGGAACGCGAGCGTGAGGCCGCTGAAGATCGCCGCTCCCGCGTAGTCGTCCACGCCGGCCAGGCCGCGCTGCGGGTCGCGCCCCAGCGCCGGGATGATCCAGAGGCCCTTGGGCCCCACCGCGTAGTCGCTCTCGAGGCGCTGGATCGCGCGGTCGGCCAGCGCCTGCCAGCGCGCCGCCCGCCCGGCCCCCACGCCCGGCTGCCGCGCCGCCACCTCGGCGCCGTAGGCCGTCATCGGCAGCGCCCACGACTCCTCCTGCGAGCGGCCGGTGTAGGCGAGGTCGCCGTCCGGCGCCGTGAACAGCCACGACGCGTGCACCATCTCCCCGAGGAGCGTGCGCGCCCGGTTCGAGAGCCGGTTGCCCATCACCTCGAGCGCCCGCGCGTAGAAGGCCATCGACAGCCCCTGGTAGGCGAGCGGGTACTCGGGCCGGTCGCTCACCATCGCGGCCACCCCGCCGCCGCTGTTCAGCAGCGTCGGGCGCGCGACGTCGTAGACCTCGTTCTCCACGGTCCGCACCGCCAGGCGCTCCACGCTGTTGTACGTCTTCGGATTGAGAACGGCGCCCTTCACCTTGGACCGCAGGCCGGTCCGCTTGAGCTCGAACGTGGCCACCGCCTCCACCAGGTGGTGGTTGAAGTAGCGCCGCGCGCCGGGCACCAGCAGCAGCGGCTTGACGGTGGTGAGCCAGCGCTCCCAGGCCTTCCGGTTGTCGCGGAAGAGCTTGCGGCCCGGGATCCGCGCGCGGGCGAGGTTGTACGAGCTCGACAGCGACCAGGTCTCGAAGTTGGTCTGGAGCGTGTCGCGGTACTCGGGGTGCTTGGCCACCCAGGTGAGCGAGCGCAGAGCGGTGTCGATGAGCGCGTCGTTCCCGGTGCGGATCCCGGTGCGCAGGAGGGCGTAGCCGAGCACCGACTCGGCGTAGCGGGCGTTGCCGAGGCCGGGCTTGCACTTGCGCACCAGGCAGTAGGAGACGTCGCCCCCGTAGACGTAGTCTTGATAGGTGCCGTCCTCGTTCTGCAGCCCGGGCCAGGGCGACGCGATCCGCTCCGCGAGCGGGCCCCAGGAGGCCGGTGCCGTGGCTGAGGCAGGGGCGGCCGCCGCCAGCAGGGCGAGGGCGATCAGTGCGAGCGTGGCTCGGCGCATCGGCGGCAGTAAACACACCCTGGTGGCCGTTGCAGCGGTTTTCGCCTGCCTTCCGGCGCCAGCTTCGGCCGCGGCGCCCGCTCAGTGGACCCAGAAGGCCGCCGAGATCGCCGCGCCGTGGCCCGGGCTCCAAGAGCCCGAGGGCCGCTTCCGCGACTACATCACCTCGCGCGACCCAACCGGCGTGCGCGACGACTACGGCGACCCCATGCTCGGCTACGCGCTGCTGCTCACCTCGGTTCGGACCGGGGACGCCGGCCTCGCCGACGCCGGCCTGCGCGCGCTCGAGTACTCGCTCGACCGCGCAGCCCGGAGCCCATCCACCCAGGTGTTCCACCAGATGGCGGTGGTGAGCGCGTACAACCTGGCGCGCCAGCACTTCGCCGGCAACCCGATCTTCGTGCGCGCACGTGGGCGCTGGGAGGACGTGCTGCGCCGGATCGCGGTCTACCGGCTCGGCAAGCGCGAGGTGACCAACAAGTCGATCGTGGAGTCGGTGCTGCTCACCGAGCTGCTGCACTCGGGACTCACCTCCGACCAGCCGGGCAGCGCGCTGGCGGATCCGGCCGGCACGCTCGCGGTGGTCAGGAGCTTCCTCGCCACGGACCTGCCGAAGGCAGTCAAGCCGTACGAGCGCTCCGGGCGCGCGCTGCTGGGGGACCTGCCGCTGCTCCCGCCGGCCTACCACGGGCTGTCGGTGGGGATGCTCGCCCGCGCCGTCACGCTGCTGGGCGACCAGGCGCCGGGCGCCGCGCGCTCGCTGCTGCGCCGGGCCGCCGCCGCCTCGCTGGCCGTGGCGGGACCGGGCGGCGAGGTGGCCTACCACGGGCGCTCGCAGGCCCAGGCGTGGACGCTCTCGCTCACCGGCTACGGCGCCGAGGTGGCGGCCGGGCAGCCGGGCGCCGCCGGGCTGGCGCCGGCGTTCCGCGGACTTGCGCAGCGCACGATCGGGCGCCTCGCCGAGCGCTACTCGACCGGCCCCGAGGGCTTCCTCGTCACGCCCGCGCTCGCGCAGGACATCGACGCCGCGATTCCCGGGCTCGACGAGTACGTGGCGGCCACGTCGTACGTGGGCCTCACGCTCTCCACGCTCGAGTGGGCGATCGCGGCGGCGAACGACGGGGCTTCGAGCGCAGCGCCCTCCGGGGTCGCGGTGCTCGGCACCGGCACCGGCTCGTGGGCCACCGCGCGCTCGGGCGGAGTCTGGTTCGCGGTCAAAGAGGCGCGCACGTCGGTGCGCGACCTGCGCTACGACGCCGGGCTGATGGCGCTGGAGGTGCGCGCCGCGGATGGGTCCTGGCGTGACCCCGTTCCGCTGCGGCCGCGCACCCTCAAGGGCGATCAGAGCGCCGGGCCCCTCTTGGGCGGCTCGGGCGTGCCCGAGCTCTCGGAGCTGAGGCCGGGGAAGGGCGGCTCGGTGGTGGCGCGCGGAGGGTTCCGCACGGCGTCGGGCCGCTGGCTGCGACGCGGGGTCACGTTCACGTACGCGCCGGTCTCCTGCGGCGTGCGGATCTCGTGGCCGGCCCGCGCCGGCGACCGCTACGCGTACTCGGAGTTCTTCGCGGACAAGCCCACGTTCAACTCCGACTCCGCGTTCGACTCCGCGCAGATCGTCCGCTTCGGCTCAGGCGCCTCGTTCTCCACCGCCCGCTATTACAGCTCCGGCTCGGACGCCCGCCTCACCCGCGTGGTCGCCCGCTTCACGCGCGCCCGCGCGGGCACCGCGGCGATCACGATCTGCTCCCGCTAGGCGACAATGCGCGGCCATGCGCGTGCCAATCTGGCTCCCCCTGCGCCGCGGATCCGACGCGATCAGCCCGACCGCGCACTACACCGGCCACGTGTGGGGGCGCCACGGGCTCTCCCACCCGCGGCTGGCGACCCTCGAGGGCCGCCTGCTCTTCGACGCCCTGACGCCGGCGACGATCGCCAGCCGCGCGCTCGGGGGCCCCACGCTCGAGGGCATGCTGCTCGCACGCCACCGGGTCATCGACAGGCTGCTTACGGACGCGATCGCGGGCGGGCGGGTGTCGCAGGTGATCGAGATCGGCTGCGGCATGTCGCCCCGCGGCTGGCGCTTCACCCAGCGCCACGACGAGGACCTGACCTACGTCGAGGCGGACCTCCCGGACATGGCCGAGCGCAAGCGGCGCGCGCTCGCGCGAATGGGCGCGCCGCCCGGCCGCCACCGCGTGGCGGACCTCGACGCGCTGCGCGACTCAGGGCCCCAGAGCCTCGCCGAGCTGGCTGCCACGCTCGACCCGCAGCGCGGCCTGGCGATCGTGACCGAGGGACTCCTGAGCTACTTCGGCGACGAGGAGGTGCTGGGCATGTGGCGGCGCTTCGCCCGCGCGCTCGCGGGGTTCAGCGCCGGCCTGTACCTCGCGGACCTGCATCTGGACGACGAGCAGCGCGGGCTGATCGACCGGTCGTTCGAGACGGTCCTCGGCTCGTTCGTGGGCCGGCGCGTGCACGCGCACTTCGACGGTGAGGCCGCGGGCGTGGCCGCCCTGCGCGCGGCGGGGTTCGCGGACGCGCGCCTCCACCGCGCCGACCGCCACGCCGCGGCCGGCGACGCCGCTCGCGACCCCGCCGCCAGGCGGGTTCACATCGTCGAGGCCACCGCCTGACCGGGTAGCTCGGGGCTCAGCGCGCCGGGGGGCAGACCGGGAGGGGAGCGCAGCCGCCCCCGCCGCCCCCGCCGCCTCCGCCGCCACCGCCGCCGCCGCCGCCACCGCCTCCGCCACCGCCGCCACCGCCGGAGCCGCCGCCGGGCCCAATGCGCCCGTCGGCAGCGGCCGACGAGGCCCACGAGGCCAGCGCCGAGAACGCCGCGCTGTCCTTGCCCGTGCGGCTCACGATGCTCGTGTCGAAGAAGGCGTACTTCTTCGGCGGCTCGATCAGCAGGAAGTGGAGCATCTGGTGCACGCGCGGATTGGTCTGCGCGATGGCGAAGGCGCGCTGGAGATAGTCCGCGCGCGTGGAGTCCGGGATCTTGAAGTGGCCGGTGCGGAAGTAGCCGAACTCGGTGAGGTACACGTCGAGCGCGCCGCCGCCGGGCTTGGTGAGCGCGCCGCTCGCCGCCAGGCTGTCCAGCGCTCCGGTGAGCCGCCCGAGGGTCCCGATCGTCACGTTGTCGGCGCCGGGGAACTGGTACTCGGGCGCGTGCTCGTAGTCGTAGGGATGGTGCGCGTAGCCGTCGGCCTTCAGGCCGCAGCCCTTGCACGCCACGGCCCTCAGGAACTTGAGCGGCGGCTGCGCCGTGCTCTTGTTGCGCGCGTACGGGGCGGTCTCGCCGATCAGGATCTGCGCACCGGGGTTGGCCTTCCTCGCCGCGCTGTAGCCGGCCTTGTAGAGCGCCCGGTATAGCGACGCCTGACTGCCGAGAGGGGCGAGCCAGCCGATGTGGTTGGGCTCGTTCCAGAGCGAGAAGCGGCCGACCAGCCCGTTGAAGTGACCGACCGTGGCGCGCACGAAGTCGCCGAAGAGCTTGGGGTTCGGCCTGTACGGCCCGCGCTTGTGGTTGCCGGTTGCCCACGCCGGCGCCGGGCCGGTCAGGTCCATCTGCAGCGCCATGCCGCGCGCGCGCGCCGCCACCACGATCTGGTCGTAGGAGGAGAAGTCGAACTTCACCTTGTGGGGCTTCGACCGCGAGTTGGCCGAGCTGCCCACGACGGCTGACCACAGGACGTTCACGCGGAGGTGGTCGACCTTCAGCGTCTGCGCCTTGGCGAGCGCCTTGTCGCGGCTGTAGTACTCGCGGGCCACGAACACCGAGTCGTCCTGCAGCGCCATCTCCATGTTCTGCGCCGCCGGAGCGGCGGCAGGTGCGAGGAGCGCTCCGGCGAGCACTGGTACGGCCAGGCGAGCGAGTCCGCGCATCAACTCGGTATTAGAGCGCGATTCGGCCCGGCTGTCAGCGGTACCGCGTGGTCCAGTCCTTGAGCGACCTGTACGCGCGCGTCTCCTTGCCCCGGCTGGTGAGCAGCGCCGTGTCGAAGAAGGCGTACGTGGCCGACGGCTGCACCAGCAGGAACTGGAGCATCTGGCGCACGCGCGAGTTGTGGCGGGCCATGTCGTAGGCCTGGCGCAGATACGTCGCGCGCGTGGCGTCGGGGATCCGGTAGCGGCCCGACTGCATGAACCCGTACTCGGTCAGGTACACGTCGAGCGGCTCGCCCGAGGGCGTCTGGAGCAGGCCCGACTCGAACAGCCTGTCGAGCGCCTGGGTGAGCCGGCCGAGCGTGGCCAGCGTGACGTTGTCGGCGCCGGGGAAGCGGTAGCCCGGCGCGTGGCCGAAATCGTACGGGTGGTGGGCGAACCCGTCGGCGAGCAGCGCGTACTTGCTGCTGCCCGTGTAGCTCGCGCTCGCGCGCAGCACCCCGCGCAGGAACTGGAGCGGCGGCGTGGCCGAGCCGGGCCGGCTCGCGTAGGGAGCCGTCTCGCCGAACAGCACCTGCGCGTCCGGGCTGATCCGCTTGATCGCCCTGTAGCCCACGCGGTAGAGCTGGCTGTAGAGCGCCGGCCCGCTGCTGAGCGGCGCGAGCCAGCCGATGTGGTTCGGCTCGTTCCAGATCGAGTAGCGGGGCACGAGCCCGTTGAAGTGCGTGGCCGTGGCCTCCACGAAGTCCTCGTAGTAGCGGTACTTCGGCCGGTACACGCCGCGCCTGCCGTCGCCTGTCGCCCACGCCGGCGCCGGCCCGGTGAGCGCCATCTGCACCTCCATCCCCTTGTCGCGGGCGGCCGTCACGAGCTGGTCGTAGGCGGTGAAGTCGTAATGCACGTGGCTCGGGCGCGAGCGGCGGTTGGCGGAGCTCCCGACCACCGCGGCCCACAGCACGTTCACGCGGATGTGCGTGATGCCGAGCTGCCGCGCCTTGGTGAGCCCGCGGTCGCGCCCGTAGTACTCGCTCGTGACGAAGACCGAGTCGTCCTGGAGCGCGATCTCCATGTTCGCCGCGGCGTGGGCGCCGGAGGGGGCTGCCAGCGCCAGGGTCGCGGCGGCCGCCGCCGCCGCGAGGGGGCTTCGAGGGGCGTGCATGCCGTCGAGGTTAGGATCAGCGTCGATGGTGGGCATCTACACCCGGAAGGGCGACGACGGGACCACCGGCCTGTGGTACGGCGGCCGCGTGGCCAAGTCCGACCTGCGCCCGGAGGCCTACGGAGCCGTCGACGAGGCGGGCTCCGCGCTTGGCCTGGCCCGTGCCGCGGCGGGCGCGGAGCCGGAGATCACGGCCGACATCCTCCGCCTCCAGACCGAGCTGTTCGTGGCCGGCGCGGAGCTGGCCACGGCCGGCGAGGCGGCGCACCGGCTCGAGGCCGGTGTCTCACGGGTGACCGAGGCGATGGTCGAGCGGTTGGAGGAGGACATCGACCGTTACATGGCGCGCGTGGACCTGCCGCCCAAGTTCGTGCTGCCGGGCGGGACCGAGCTGTCGGCCCGCCTCGACGTGGCGCGCGCCGCGGTCCGCCGCGCCGAGCGCCGCGTGGTGGACATCCAGCGCGCGGGCGACCTGGCCGACACCACCGTGCTGCGCTTCCTCAACCGCGCATCGGATGCCCTCTACGCCATGGCCCGGTTCGCCGACGAGCCGGACCCCGAGCTGTTCGGAGGAAGAGGATGAGAGCAGTAGCCAAGCGCCAGAACGGCTCGTTCAAGCACAAGATCGAGATGCGCACCCACTGGATCACCGCCGACGAGCCGGAGGAGGACGGCGGCACCGACGAGGGGCCGAGCCCCCAGGACCTCCTGGCGGGGAGCCTGGCCTCGTGCACCGCGATCACGATCGAGATGTACGCCAAGCGCAAGGGCTGGGACATCGGCGACGTGGCCGTGGACGTGGACTACGAACCCGCCCAGCGCGGCTCGCCGACCAAGTTCGCGATGAAGGTGAAGCTGCCCAAGGAGCTGCCCGAGGATCAGCGCGAGCGCCTGATGCAGATCGCGGCCAAGTGCCCGGTCCACCGGACGCTCGAGGGCGAGGTCATGTTCGAGGAGTCCGTCGAGCTGATCTAGCGGGCCACGGCCACGCCGGCCTCGCGCATCGCGTCGAGCGCCCGCTCGCCGTCGCCCGGCTCCACCTCGACCGGCCGCACGCCGTCGCGGTCCACGGTCACGTGGAAGCCCGCCCGCGCGGCGTCGATCGCGGTGTTCTTGACGCAGTAGTCGGTGGCGAGGCCCACCACGGTCAGCCGGTCGATTCCGCGCTCGCGCAGCAGCCGCTCGAGGCCGGTGCTCTCGAACGCGGAGTAGCCGTCGGCGTCGCGGGCCTGGCCCTTGTCGATCACCGCGTCCACGCGCGAGCGCTCGAGCCCCGGGTGGAGCTCCGCGCCCTCGGTGTCCTGCACGCAGTGCGGCGGCCACGGGCCGCCCTGCTCGGCGAACGAGCCGTGGTCCGGCGGGTGCCAGTCGCGCGTGGCCACCACGAGGTCGAAGTCCTCCGAGGCGGCCAGCTGGTTCACCCGCCCGGCGATCGCGTCGCCGTCGGCCACGGCCAGCGCACCACCGGGCGTGAAGTCGTTCTGAAAGTCGACAATGATCAGCGCGTGTCCCACGAGGCGATCATAAGTCGGCTCGGCGAGCTGCTCCTGACTCCCGAGGAGGCCGCCGCGATGGACGCTCCGGGCTCGACCGACGCCGCGGTGCTCGTCCCGCTCTATGAGAAGGACGGCGAGCTCCACGCGGTGTTCACCAGGCGCCGCGACGACCTGCGTCGCCACGCCGGCGAGATCTCGTTCCCCGGCGGCCGCCAGGACTTCCCCGACGAGGACCTGCGGATCACCGCCCTGCGCGAGAGCGAGGAGGAGATCGGCCTGCCGCGCGAGGCCGTGGAGCTGGCCGGCGCCCTGCCGCCGGTCGGCACCTTCGTGACCGGCTACCGGGTGTTCCCGTTCGTGGGCGTGATCGCGGCCGGGCACCGATGGACGCCGCAGCCGCGCGAGGTGGACGAGGTGCTCGAGCTCTCGCTGCGCGAGCTGGTGGACGGGTTCGAGATGCAGCGCCTCCTGCGCAAGGGCGTGCCCATCAAGACGCCCACCTACACGGTCGGCCGCCACTTCGTGTGGGGCGCCACCGCCCGCATGGTCCAACACCTGCTGGAGCGGCTCGGGCCGCTCCTGTAGCTACTTCTTCTTCGCGGGCGGCCCGCGGAACGTGACGAAGCCCTTCGGGGCGGCCCTCGTTCCCCCCTGCGACACGATCAGCGTGCGGTACTGGTCGCCCGTCTGGAGCGCGTAGAACATGAACGCGGCGTTGCCGTCGAGGCGCACCGGCCTGGCGTCCTTGTGCTGGGTGAGCTGGAGTCGCAGCGGCCCGTAGGCGTCGGTCAGCTCCTGCTTGCAGGCCTGGATCCTGGGCAGCTGCGGCGGCGTGTAGACGGCGGCGATGAACCGGTTGCAGTCGTTCGTCCGGATCGCGTCCACCATCGCCTGCGCGGCCTGGTCCATCTTGGCCGGGTCCTTCGGCTTCTTGTCGAGCGTGGTGACCGGGAAGATCGGCGAGACGGGGCCGGTCAGCTGGTACTTCGAGTCCTCGCCGAGCGCGGCCGTGTAGATGCCCAGCCGCTGCGGCACCTCGGCGTCCTTGAACTCCACCACCGCGCCGCTGCCGTAGACCTTCGAGCCGGTGATCCGGAAGCCGGCGAACGGCTTCTTGGCGGCTGCGGTGCACGGCAGCGAGAAGCCCGCCTTGGCGTTGAAGACGCCGACAGCGTCGCACTGGCCCCTCTGGATCGCCGCGACGGCGGTGCTCAGCCGCGCCTGGAACTGGACGATCGACTCCGCGGGCTTCGGGGTCTTCGGCCCCTTGGCGCCGCCCCCACCGCAGCCCGCGGCGGCGGCGGCGCCCACGAGCGCCGCCGCGAGGACGAGGCGCGGCACTAGGAGCCGGCGCCCTTCTCGATCGGCACGTTGACCATGTTGCCCCACTCGGTCCACGAGCCGTCGTAGTTCTTCACGTTGTCGTGCCCGAGCAGCTCGTGCAGCACGAACCAGGTGTGCGCCGAGCGCTCGCCGATCCGGCAGTAGGCGATGATGTCGTTGCCGTCCGTCACGCCCTTGCCGCCGTAGAGCTCGCGCAGGTCGTCGGCGTCCTTGAAGGTGCCGTCCTCCCTGACCGCCTGGGCCCACGGGACCGAGGCCGCGCCGGGGATGTGGCCGCCGCGCTGGGCGCCCTCCTGCTCGTAGCCGGCCATCGCGATCAGCTCGCCGGAGTACTCGGCGGGCGAGCGCACGTCCACCAGGCGCCGGTCGGAGCCGAGCGACTCCAGCACCTCGCCGCGCATCGCGCGGATCGCCTCGTTGCCGGGCTGGGCGGTGAAGGTGGCGGCCTCGAACCGCGGGACCTCCGTGCTGGTCGGCCGGCCCTCGGAGACCCACTTCTCGCGCGGGCCGTTCATCAGCTTCACGTTGCCGTGGCCGTAGTACTGGAAGTACCAGTAGGTGTAGGCGGCGAACCAGTTGTTGCGGTCGCCGTAGAGCACGATCGTGTGGTCGTTCGAGATGCCGCGCGAGCCCATCAGCGCGCCGAAGTCCTCCGGCCCGAGGAAGTCGCGCTTGACCTGGTCCTGGAGGTCGGTCTTCCAGTCGAAGCCGATCGCGCCGGGGATGTGGGCCTCCGCGTAGAGGGCGGGGTTCTCGTCGACCTCGACGATCCTTATGTTCTCGTCGTTCAGGTGCTCCTGGACCCAATCGGTCTCCACGAGCACGTCCTTGCTGTAGCCGGCCACCGCGATCTCCCTGTTTGAAAGCCTTGAAGTCCGATCAACGATGATGTCAGGCCGTGTCAACTCCCCGCCCCCTCATAGGACTGACCACCTCCGAGGTCCGCAACCCGGTCCGCGACGAGCTGCTCCCGCACGCCGAGGTGGGGCGCGAGGAGATGGTCCTCAACTTCCACTACATGCGCGCGGTGGCGGCCGCGGGAGGGCTCCCGGTGGTGATGATGCCCGAGCAGCTCGACGCGGTGCAGGAGCTGGTCGCCCGGCTCGACGGCGTGCTCATCCCGGGCGGGCCGGACATCGACCCGGCGAGCTACGGCGACGTGCCGCACGAGACGCTCGGGCCGCTGTTTCCTGAGATCGACCGCTTCGAGATCGCCGTGGTGCTGGAGGCCGAGCGGATCGGGCTGCCGGTGTTCGCGATCTGCCGCGGGGCGCAGATCCTGAACGTGGCCCACGGCGGCACGCTCTACCAGGACATCCCGGCCGAGGTCGGGACCACGGTGATCCACCGGCGCAGGAGCCCCGACGACCCGCCGGCCCTGCACCCCGTCCGGATCGAGCCCGGCAGCCGGCTGGCCGGCTGGCTCGGCCGCGAGGAGGCCGTGGTCAACGCGTTCCACCACCAGGCGCCGAAGGAGATCGGCGACGGGCTGCGCGCGGTGGCGTGGGCCGAGGACGGGGTGGTCGAGGGCGTGGAGGGCGACGGCGTGCTGGGCGTGCAGTGGCACGCCGAGGCGATGCAGGACGAGCCGGAGCAGCGCGCGCTGTTCGCGCGCTTCGTGGAGATCGCTAGCGGATGATCGACTCGACGGCGCGCACCGCGTCGTCGAGGTCCCCGCGGATGACCGCCGTGGGCATGCCGTAGATCCGCGTGAAGCGCTCGGCCACGGCCGCGCCGGACGGCTCGCAGGCGAACCCGCGCACGTGGGTGTCCACGAGCTTGGCCGCCAGCGACTCGAGCAGTTCCGGGCCGGCGAGCCACGCCAGCGCGCTCACCCCCTGGAGCTCCGGGAGGATGCCGCCGAGGTTGCCGGGCGCCGGCAGGGCGCGGACGGCGTGGCCGCGGGCGGCGAGCGCCCCCTCCAGGCCGGGCGCCTGGCCGACTATGAGGATTCGCGCCATCCGGGGGACTATGTCACCCGGCCGTGGTACAAAGGATGGGAGGGGATCTCCGCAAAATGCGGGCACCACGACATCCGGGGCTCCACGACTCCAGGGGACGGGAGCTGCCTCACCGGCTGCTTCAGGTCGGCGGAATCGACACGTACGCGGTCGATCACGGCGACGGCCCGCCCGTGATGTTGATCCACGGCTACGGCGACACGGCCGACGGCTGGCGCCGCGTGGTGCCGGGGCTGCTCGACGCCGGGCACCGGGTGATCGCGATCGACGTGCCGCCGTTCGGCCGCTCGGGCGACCCGCGCGCGCCGATGCTCATCGACTTCTACAAGGAGTTCTTCCCGCAGCTGTTCGAGCAGCTCGGCCTCGAGCGCGCCACCGTGGTGGGCCACTCGCTCGGGGGCGCGATCGCGCTGCACCTCACGCTCCAGGAGCCGCAGCTCGTGGAGCGGCTCGGGCTGGTGGCGCCCGCGGGGCTCGGCAAGGGCCCGCCGTGGTGGTGGTACGCGATCACCGGCTACGAGTACGCGTGGAAGACGGCGCTGTCGGTGCCCACGCCGTTCACGCCGCTGCTGATCCGGCAGGGGATGACGCGCTTCCTCGACTGGCGGCTCTTCCACGATCCACGCCAGATGCGCGAGACGATCGACCACCTCGTGAGCCTGCACGGCTCGCGCAAGTCGCTCGACAGGCTGCTTGCCGCCGGGCGCTGCTGCATCGAGTCCTACACCGGCACGCTGCTCGAGGACTCCGCCGCGATCGACGTGCCGCTGTTCATGGTCTGGGGCGAGCACGACGGGCTCGTACCGTCCAAGCACGCGGCCGAGTTCGCGCGAGTCCATCCCACCGCCCACGTGCACGTGTTCGGCGACTGCGGGCACTACCCGCACATCGAGCTGCCGTCGCGCTTCAACCGGCTGATGCACGAGTGGCTCGGCTCCCGCGCCGGCAAGTCGCGGCTGACCGAAGCCGCTTAGTCGTTCGCCGTCAGTCGTTGCGCGGCTCTTCGCCGCCGTGGCGCTTGCGGAACTCGGCGGCGCGCTCGACCTGCTGGCGCTCCTCGGTCTCCACCTCCGTGCGGATCGAGTCCTCGCTGATCTCGGGGCGGCCGCTCCTTCGCCGGCGCTCGTTCTGCGCCTCGAGCATTTGGTCCACGTCCTCGAGCTCGAGCCGGACCTCGTCCTCGTAGGAGCGCGTGGGCGTCCAGTCGAGCACGTCGGCGCCCGAGCCCGGATACCACTTGCCGATGGCGAGGAAGATCCCGATCAGCACGATCAGGATCACCACCATCGAGATCCCGAAGTAGGGATCGTCGGCAAGCGGAAGTGCGGTCATCCACCGATAGGATCGCGCTCATGGCGGTTTCGCGCAACGCGGTCATCGTCGACGCGCTCCGCACCCCGATCGGGCGCTACGCCGGAACGCTCTCCTCGGTGCGCCCCGACGACCTCGCCGCGCACGCGATCGCGGCCGCCGTGGAGCGCAACGAGCTGCCCGTCGACTCGATCGACGACGTGTTCTTCGGCTGCACGAACCAGGCCGGCGAGGACAACCGCAACGTGGCCCGGATGGGGCTGCTGCTGGCCGGGCTGCCGGTGGAGGTGCCGGGCGTGACGGTCAACCGGCTGTGCGCGTCCGGGCTCGAGGCGGTGAACCAGGCGGCGCGGGCGGTGGACGTGGGCGAGGGCTCGCTGATGCTCGGCGGCGGCGTGGAGTCGATGAGCCGGGCGCCGTTCGTGATGCTCAAGCCCGAGCGCGGGTTCCCGCGCGGCGCGCCCGCGATGGAGGACACCACGCTCGGCTGGCGCTTCGTGAACCCGCGGATGGCCGAGCTCTACTCGACCGAGGCGATGGGCGAGACGGCCGAGAACGTGGCCGAGCGCTACGACGTCTCGCGCGAGGACCAGGACGCGTTCGCGCTCGAGTCCCACCGGCGCGCCGCGGCGGCGATGGAGGCGGGGCGCTTCGACGACGAGGTCGTGCCCGTGGAGGTGCCGCAGCGCAAGGGCGAGCCGGTGACGGTGCACTCCGACGAGGGGATCCGGCCGGACACCACCTTGGAGAAGCTCGCTCGGCTGAAGCCCGTGTTCCGCGAGGGCGGGACGGTCACGGCGGGCAACTCGTCGCAGCTGAACGACGGGGCGTCGTGCGTGGTGGTGTGCTCGCCCGACCGCGCGCGCGAGCTCGGCCGCGAGCCGCTCGCGCGGGTCGTGTCGACCGGCGTCGTCGGAGTCGATCCCGGATACATGGGCGTCGGCCCGGTGCCGGCATCGCGCCTGGCACTGGAGCGGGCGGGGATCGGCGTGGAGGATCTCGGGTTGGTCGAGCTCAACGAGGCGTTCGCCGCCCAGGTGCTCGCCTCGGTCCGCCAGCTCGGCGTGCCGCTCGACAAGCTGAACGTGAACGGCGGCGCGATCGCCCTCGGCCATCCGCTCGGCTCCTCCGGCGCGCGGCTGCTGGGCACGCTCGTCTGGGAGCTGCGCCGCCGCGGCCTGCGCTACGGCCTGGCCACCATGTGCATCGGCGTGGGGATGGGCATGGCGATGGTGGTGGAGAACCCCGCCGCCTAGCTGTATCGTGCCTAGGCAATGCCTAGGCAGGCAATCCCGTTGGGGGACGCGGCGCGGGCGCTCGGCGTCTCCGTCGACACGCTCCGGCGCTGGGACCGGGCCGGGAAGATCCGCACGATTCGCGACGAGCGCAACCGGCGCCTCGTTCCGGCCGCCGAGGTGGACCGGCTGAGCGAGCGGCCGGCGCGGCACCGCACCGGCGAGCAGCTCTCGGCGCGCAATCGCTTCCCGGGCGTGGTGCGGTCCGTGGAGGTGGACGGCGTGATGGGCCTCGTGGAGATCGAGGCCGGCGGCTTCCGCATAACGGCGGCGATAACGAGAGATGCGATCGAGGAGCTCGGGCTGGCCGAGGGGGTGCGGGCGACGGCAACCGTGAAGGCCACCTCGGTGATGGTCGAGGGAGGGTGAACCGCCGGAGGAGCCGCGGCCTGCCGGCCCTCTCCCTGATTGCCGCCCTTTTGGCGGCGATGGGGGGCGTGGCGCTCACGGGCTGCGGCGGAAGCGGCTCCGGCAGGCCCCGCCTCACCGTCTCCGCCGCCACGTCGCTCAAGGCGCCCCTCACCGGCTACGCCGCCGACTTCGACCAGGCCGACGTCCGCCTCTCCTTCGCCGGGTCCGACCAGCTGGCCGCGCAGATCCGCCTGGGCGCGCGGCCGGACGTGTTCGCGTCTGCGGACGAGGACCTGCCCGCCGCGCTCCATCGCGAGGGCCTCGTGGACCGGCCGGTGCGCTTCGCCACCAACCGGCTCGTGGCCGTGATGGTGGCCGGCGGGAAGGTCAGGCGGTTCGCCGACCTGGCCAAGCCGGGGATCAGGATCGCGGCCGGCTCGCCCTCGGTGCCCGTGGGGGCCTACGCCCGCCGCGCAATCGCCGCGCTGCCGCAACCGCAGCGAAGGGCGATCACCGGCAACATCGCCACCGAGGAGCCGGACGTGGCGGCCGTGATCGCACGCGTGCGCGGAGGCGCCGTGGATGCCGGCTTCGCCTACGTGACCGACGCGCGGGCCGTGCCCGAGCTGCGAACGATCGACCTGCCCGTCCAGGTGACCGCCGCCTACGCGGTGGCGGTCGTACGCAGCACGAAGCACCCCGACGAAGCCCGGCGCTTCGTGCGCGGCCTGCTCGCGGGCGCCGGCCGCGACGCGCTCCTCAGCGCCGGGTTCGGACCCGCGGCGCCGTGACCCGCGCGGCCGGCCGCGCCTTCCCGATCGCGCTCGGCGTCGCGCTCGCGGCGGTGCTCACCTTCCTCACCCTCCCCGTGGTGGCCATCTTCACCGAGGCGAGCCCCGGCGACCTCCTCTCCAGCCTCGGGCACGACGGCGCGCTCGACGCGCTCCGGCTCAGCCTCGAGACCTCGGCCATCGCGGTCGGGCTCGTGGTGGCGATCGGCACCCCGGCCGCCTACGTCCTCGCCACGCGCAACTTCCGCGGCAAGGCGCTCGTCACGACCCTGGTGGAGCTGCCGCTCGTGCTCCCGCCCGCGGTGGCCGGCATCGGGCTGCTCGCCGCGCTCGGCCCGAAGGGGCTGCTCGGCGGCCCCGCGCCGCCGCTCGTGCTCGAAACCGCCGGCGTGGTGGTCGCGCTCGCGTTCGTCTCCGCCCCGTTCTACGTGCGCCAGGCGCAGGCCGCCTTCGAGTCCGTGGACCCGTCGCTGCTCGAGGCCTCGCGCACGCTCGGCTACGGCGAGGCGGCCACGCTGGCGCGCGTGGCCGTGCCCGTCGCGCGGCCGGGCCTGGCCGCCGGCCTGGCCCTCGCGCTCGGCCGCGCGCTCGGCGAGTTCGGCGCCACGCTGATGTTCGCCGGCTCGGTCCGCGGCGTGACTCAGACCGCGCCGCTCGCGATCTACGAGCGCTTCGGCACCGACTTCACCGCGGCGCTCGCGCTCTCCGCGGTCCTGGTCGCGGTCTCGCTCGCCCTGCTGCTCACCGTGAAGCTCGCGGATGCTGGCGATCTCCGCTAGCTCGCCGCTCGTCGAGGTCGCGGACCTCGAGGTGAACGGCGTGCTTGCGCTCGCCGGCCCCTCGGGGTCGGGCAAGACGACCCTGCTCCGGATGGCCGCCGGCCTGGCCCGCCCCGAGCGCGGCCGCGTCACGTGCGGGGGCGAGACGTGGCTCGACACCGAGCGCGGCATCGACGCACCGCCGGAGCGCCGCCGCTGCGGGTTCGTGTTCCAGGATCACGCCCTGTTCCCGCACATGACCGCGCTCGGGAACGTGCGCTACGGCGCGCGCGGCCACGAGCGGCGCGCGCTCGGACTGCTCGAGCGGCTCGGCGTGGCCCACCGGGCGGCCGCGCGCCCGCGCGAGCTCTCCGGCGGCGAGCGCCAGCGGGTGGCGCTGGCGCGCGCGCTGGCCACCGGCCCCGCGGCGCTGCTCCTCGACGAGCCGCTGGCGGCGCTCGACCCGCGCACCCGCGCCGGCGCGGGCCGCGAGCTGGCGGACGTGGTGGCGGCCACGGGGGTGCCCGCCATCGTGGTCACCCACGACTTCACGGAGGCCTCGCTCCTTGCGGACGAGGTGGCGGTGCTCGACGCCGGCCGGATCGCCCAGCGCGGCACCCCGAGCCAGCTCGCCTCCTCCCCCGCCTCGGGCTTCGTGGCCGACTTCACCGGCGCCGTGGTGCTCACCGGCACGGCGCGCCACGGGGCGAGCGGGCTCACGCGCGTGGAGCTCGACGGCGGCGGCTCGGTGGAGAGCACCGACGCGGCCGAGGGCAGGGTCGCGGTGAGCATCCATCCCTGGGACATCGCGCTCGGGCCGCTGGCGGGGTCCGCCCACAACCGCCTCCACGCGCGGGTCACGACCGTGACGCGCCTCGGCAACCGCACCCGCGTGGGCCTCGCCGCGCCGCAGCCGCTGACGGCCGAGATCACCACCGAGTCCGCCGAGCGCCTGGCGCTGCGGCCGGGAGGCGAGGTGGACGCCGTCTGGAAGGCCGCCGCCACGCGGTTGCTCGCGCTAGGGTCCGCGCGGCCGTGATCGACTTCGAGCTGACCGACGAGCAGCGGCTGATCCGCGAGACCGCCCGCGACTTCGCCGACCGCGAGATCATCCCGGTCGCCCGCGACAACGACCGCAACGAGCACTTCGACCTCGAGCTCGTGCGCAAGCTCGGCGAGATGGGCTACCTCGGGCCGATCGTGGCCGAGGAGTACGGCGGCCGCGGGCTCGACTACCTGACCTACGGGCTGATCGTGGAGGAGATCGGGCGCGGCGACTCGTCCGCGCGCACGGTCGTGTCGGTCCAGACCTCGCTGGTGTGCAGCTCGATCCAGCGCTGGGGCACCGAGGAGCAGAAGCACGAGTGGCTCCCCCGGCTCTGCAGCGGCGAGATCCTCGGCTGCTTCGGCCTGACGGAGCCCGACACGGGCTCGGACGCGGCCAACCTCAAGACGCGCGCCGAGAAGACCGGCGGCGGCTGGAAAATCTCCGGCCAGAAGCAGTGGATCTCGATGGGCAACCACGCGAAGGTGGCGATGGTCTTCGCCCAGACCGACCCGGAGAAGAAGCACCGCGGCCTCGCCTGCTTCCTCGTGCCGACCGACTCCCCCGGCTTCTCGAGCGGGGAGATCCACGGCAAGCTCGGGCTGCGCGCCTCCGACACCGCGGAGCTGTCGCTCGACGGCGTGGAGGTGGGCGAGGAGGCTCTGCTCGGCCAGGTGGGCGACGGCTTCAAGGTGGCCATGTCCGCGCTCGACTCCGGCCGCTACAGCGTGGCCGCCGGCTGCGTGGGGATCTGCCAGGGCTGCGTGACCGCGTCCGTTGAGTACGCGAAGGAGCGCAAGCAGTTCGACCGCCCGATCGCGGCGTTCCAGCTCGTGCAGGCGATGATCGCCGACATGATCGTGGACACCGAGGCCTCGCGGGCGCTCGTGTGGCGCGCCGGCTGGCTCAAGGACGCGGGCAAGCCCAACACCACGGAGACCTCGATCGCCAAGCTCTACGCCACCGAGGCCGCCATCCGCAGCGCCAACACCGCGATCCAGGTGCACGGCGGCGCGGGCTACGTGGACGACCACCCGGTCGAGCGCTACCTGCGCGACGCCCGCGTGACCACGCTCTACGAGGGCACGTCGCAGATCCAGAAGCTGATCATCGGCCGGTCGGCGACCGGCATCAACGCGATGACATGAGCGTGGTGCTCGCCGAACGCGACGGAGCCGTCGCGGTCGCCCGGCTGAACCGCCCGGAAGCGATGAACGCGCTCTCGCCCGAGGTGATGGAGGAGCTGGCCGCGCTGCTCGAGAGCCTCGACCTCGACCCCGAGATCCGCTGCGTGGTGATCGCCGGCAGCGACGACTACTTCGCCGCCGGCGCCGACATCAAGGCGATGGCGGAGCGCCCGCTCGACGAGGTGCTCGACTCGCCGGCCAAGTCGTTCTGGCCGCGGCTGGCCGCGATCGAAACCCCGCTGATCGCCGCCGTCGCCGGCTACGCGCTCGGCGGCGGGTGCGAGCTGGCGCTGGCCTGCGACATGATCGTGGCCCACGAGAAGGCCGAGTTCGGCCAGCCCGAGATCCTGCTCGGGATCATCCCGGGCGGCGGCGGCACGCAGCGGCTGACCAAGACGATCGGCAAGCAGCGCACGATGGAGCTGGTGCTGACGGGCCGCCGCATCAGCGCCGGCGAGGCGTACGCGATGGGCCTGGTGAACGCGGTCGACAAGGACTGGTTCGGCAAGGCGATGGAGATCGCGCAGGTGGTGGCCCGGCGCCCGCCGGTGGCTGTGCGGCTGGCCAAGGAGGCGGTGCTCACCGCCGAGCGGGTGGAGCTGGAGCACGAACGGCGCCTCTTCGAGCTGGCGATGGCCACCGAGGACCGCGTGGAGGGCATGCGCGCGTTCGTGGAGAAGCGCCGGCCCGAGTTCCGGGGCCGCTGAGCGCGCTAGTAGCCCGAGGCGGTGCGGCCGGCGGCGGAGCCCGCCACGAGCCGCCACAGCCCGCCGCGGCGGTTGACCGCCGCGTCGAAGTAGCCGGCCGCGTTCAGCTTCACGGTCCTGTAGGTCTTCCAGCTGCCCTTCGACGACGCGCGCCACTGGAGGTCCGCGCTCGTGCCGCCGGTGCGCACCTGGCCCCACACTCGCTTGCTGCTCACCCAGATCGGCAGCCGGTAGGCGGCCAGGCTCGGCTTGGCGTTGCCGTTGGTCGCGCGCAGGCCAGTGTTGAACTGGTCCACCTCGGGCGGGTCGTTCAGCTCGTACTGGGAGACCGAGCGGATCCGGTTGTCGCGGTACGCCAGCCAGTCCGCCTGGTTGATGTAGCGCGCCTGCGTGGCGGGCGACACGCCGAACGGGTCCGGCGGCTTGGTCTGGACCCCGTACTCCGTCAGGTAGACCGGCGCCTTGGAGCCGATCCGCCCGCGAGCAGCGCCCTGGTCGAGCACGCGGTAGAGGTTGCGAATCGAGGCGAGCGGCACGTCGTCGCGCCCCGCCTTCGCCGTCGGCGCGCCGATCGCGCCGCCCGCGTACGGGTGGTGGGCGACCGCCGCGGGGAGCTTGCGGAAGGAGCCGCCGCAGCCGAGGGCCGCGCTCGACGTGGCCTTGCCCTTCGCATCGATGCACAGCAGGTCGCGGTAGAACGCGAGCGGGGAGCGGCTGCGGGTGGCGAGCGGGCCGCCCGTGCGCCCGATCGGCGCGCTCTCGCCCACGAGGGCCTGGTCGCTGCCGTGGCCGGACGCGCTGAGCCCGTCGAGCCCCGCGTACAGGAGGCCGCGGTAGATCCGCCCGGACGCCGGCACCGGCTTCTTGCTCGTGCCCGTGTACTGGGGAGTGAGCCACGCGCCGAGGTTCGGCTCGTTGTAGATCGACCAGCGCGTGACGCGCGGCAGCGCGGTCCCGGACTGCGCGGCCTGGGTGGTCTGGGCCGCGACGATGTCGTCGACCGGCGTGTTCGTCTTCGGCAGCGGGAGCACACCTCCACCGCCGGCCGGGGCGCCCGCGCCCGGCACGAAGGTTCCCGAGTAGCGGCGGCCGACCGCGGTGGCGAAGCTCTTGAACTCGCCGGCGTTCGGGTCGCACGTGCGGTGGTCGCCGCATGGCGAGGCCCAGGCCGGCACGGGGCCGGTGATCGTCACGAGCACCCCCATGCCGCGGGCGGCCGCGCCGGCCACCACGGCGTCGAGCGCGTCGAAGGCGCCGGCCGGGTAGGCGCCGGGGTCGGTGGCGTCGAAGCTCGGCTTGGTGGTGGCGTCGCGGCCCGGCGCGACGCGCGCCCAGATCGCGTTCACCCGGATCGTGTCCACGCCCAGCGACTTGAGCTGGTCGAGCGTCTGGGTGCGCACGTCGGCGCCGCTGTCCAGCAGCAGGCGGTCGTCCTGGAGGATCGACTCCTGGGTCTTCGACGCGGCCGCCGGACCCGCGAGGGCCGCGAGCAGAACGACTGAAAGCAGGGCGATATGGGTGAATCGAGTCATACGAGGGGGGTTGTCCGGGGTGGACACGCGCCGGTGGCGCGAGTTGCGGCGGTCCGTACGGCTTAACCCGGGCATATGATCCCGGGCCGCCTTGGATCCGCAGAGCGAATGACCGTATCAATCGACCGCCTCGGGGTTGTGGGAGCGGGCACGATGGGCTCCGGAATCGCGCAACTCGGTTGCGTTGCCGGGCTCGAGACTCACCTCCACGACCCGGTTCCCGAGGCGCTCGTCAAGGGAGAGGAGCGCCTCCGCGCCGGGATCGCAAAGGGGGCCGAGAAGGGGCGCTGGAGCGCCGGCGCGGGCGAGCACCTGCACCTGGCGCCGTCGATCGAGGATCTCTCCGAGTGCGAGCTGATCGTCGAGGCCGCGCCCGAGCGGCCCGATCTGAAGCGGCAGCTGTTCGAGCAGCTGTCGGCGGTCGCCCCCGACGCGATCCTCGCCACCAACACCTCCTCGATCCTCGTCACCTCGCTCGCCGGCGCCGCGGCCAAGCCGGAGAACGTGGTCGGGATGCACTTCTTCAACCCGCCTCCGCTGATGAAGCTCGTCGAGGTGATCGCGGCGATGCAGACGGGGGAGCGGGCCGTGGAGGTTGCGGTGCACGTGGCCGAGCGGATGGACCGGCATCCGATCCGCGCCTACGACGGGCCGGGCTTCCTCGTGAACCGCTGCAACCGCCCGTTCGGCGCCGAGTCGCTCAAGCTGCTCCAGGAGGGCATGGCCACGCACGAGCAGATCGACCGCATCGTGCGCCTCGGCGGCGGCTTCCGCATGGGGCCGTTCGAGCTGATGGACCTCGTGGGGATCGACGTGGGCTTCGAGGTCGCCAAATCGTTCACGGAGCAGAGCTTCGGCGAGCCGCGCTGGAAGCCGAGCCCGCTCCAGGCCAAGATGGTGGCCGCCGGGCGGCTCGGCCGCAAGACCGGACGCGGCTGGTACGAGTACCCGCCCGGGCGGCCGGATGACCCGGCCCCGCCGGAGCCGCGCGGCGGCGAGGGCCGCGTGGTGGCGATCGAGGGCGCCGGGGTGCTGGCCCGCGACCTGCGCGAGCGCGCGGCGCAGGCCGGATTCGACGCGCGCCAGCTCGTGGCCGTCGGCGGGCTCGAGGAGCCGGAGCTGGTGGTGGACGCCAGCGTGCCGGCGCCGGTCAGCGACCTGGGCGACCTGCCGCAGGGCCCGCCGCTGATCGCCGTGTGCGCCGACCGCAGCCTCGTCGCCCGCGGCCACCCCGAGGCGTGCGGCTTCCACCTGATCGCGCCGTTCGGCGACCTGGTCGAGCTCACGCGCCTGCCCACCACGCCGGACCCGGTCGCCGACGCCGCCGACTCCTTCTTCCGCGCGCTCGGGTTCCACCGCGAGTGGGTGAAGGACGCCCCGGGGCTGGTGCTCGGCCGGATCGTGGCCCAGCTCGTGAACGAGGCCGACTTCGCGGTGGCCGAGGGGGTCGGGTCGCCGGAGGACATCGACGCCGGACTCAAGCTCGGGATGAACCACCCGCGCGGCCCGTCGGAGTGGGATCGCGAGCAGGCCCAGGCCACGCTCGACGGGCTCTGGCGCGAGCGCCGCGAGGAGCGCTACAGGCCGGCGCCATGAGAGCCGTGACCTTCCAGGAGCCGGGCCGCGTGGAGATCGAGGAGCGGCCCGAGCCGGAGCCGCTGGCGCCGGACGACGCGGTGGTGCGCGTGGACGCCTCGGGCATCTGCGGCTCCGACCTCCACATCTACCACGGGCGCGTGCAGGTCGAGCCCGGGTTCACGCTCGGGCACGAGTACGTGGGCACGGTGGTCGCGGCCGGCGACGCCGTCACGTCGGTGGCGGTGGGCGACCGCGTGCTCGGCACCTTCCACACCGCGTGCGGCCAGTGCTTCTACTGCCGCACCGGCGTGTTCCAGAAGTGCGACGAGGCGCGCGTGTTCGGCCACGGGGCCGTGCTCGGCTCGCTCCAGGGGACGCAGGCGGAGATGGCGCTCGTGCCGCGCGCCAACCTCACGCTGCGGCGCGTGCCCGACGGGCTCTCCGACGGCGCGGCGCTGTTCGCCGGCGACGTGATGGGCACCGGCTACCACGCGGTCGTGGCCGCTGGCCTGAAGGCGGGCGACACCTGCGCGGTGATCGGGCTCGGGCCCGTCGGGCTGTGCGCGGTGATGGCCGCGCGCGCGGCGGGGGCCGCGAAGGTGATCGCGATCGACACGGTGGCGGACCGGCTGGCGATCGCAGCCTCGATGGGCGCCGAGGCCGTGCACGCGACGGAGGAGGACCCGGCCCGCGCGGTGAAGGTGGCGACCGAGGGCCGCGGCGTGGATGTGGCGGTCGACGCCGTCGGCAACGCACGCGTGCTCGAGACCTGCTGCCGGCTGGCCCGCAAGGCCGGGACGGTGTCGGTGATCGGCGTCCACGCCGAGCGCGCGGAGGTGCACATGGGGATCGTCTGGCTCAAGGGCCTCAACCTCGTGGGCGGCCAGGCGAACGTGATGCGCCACCTCGACACGGTGCTCGCGCTGCTCGCCTCCGGCGCGCTCGACGTGGACCCGCTCGTCTCCCGCGAGATGAACCTCGACGACGCCGCCGACGCCTACGCCGCGTACGATCGGCGCGAGGCGTTGAAGATCGTGCTGCGAGCTTGAGCAAGCAACTACTCATCGGGGGTCGGTGGACGGACGCCGCCGGCGGGCGGACGTTCGAGACGATCGATCCCTCCAGCGGGGACGTCATCGACTCGGTCGCGCACGCGGGCGCCGAGGACGTGCGGCGGGCTGTCGAGGCCGCGGGCGCCGCGCTCGCCGGCGAGTGGGGCAAGCTGCCGGCCTCGGGGCGCGAGCGGCTCATGCACCGGCTCGCCGACCTGATCGAGGAGAACGCCGAGGAGCTCGCTCAGCTCGAGGCGCTCGACAACGGCAAGCCGGTGAAGATGGCCGCGCGCGTGGACGTGCCGAGCGCGGTCGCCCATCTGCGCTACTACGCCGGCTGGCCGACCAAGATCGAGGGCGAGGTCATCCCCGTCACGTGGCCGAACGTGCACGTGTACACGCGCAAGGAGCCGGTCGGCGTGTGCGGCCAGATCATCCCGTGGAACTTCCCGCTGCTGATGGCGGCGTGGAAGATCGCGCCCGCCCTGGCGGCCGGCTGCACGGTGGTGCTCAAGCCGGCCGAGCAGACGCCGCTCACCGCGCTGAGGCTGGGGCAGCTCGCGCAGGAGGCCGGGCTCCCGGAGGGCGTCCTGAACGTGGTGACCGGCGACGGGGAGACGGGCGCGGCGCTGGTGGACGACCCCGGCGTGGACAAGATCGCCTTCACCGGGTCGACCGCCGTGGGGCGCGAGATCGGCGCGAAGGCCGGCCGCGCGCTCAAGCGCGTCACGCTCGAGCTCGGCGGCAAGAGCCCCAACATCATCCTCCCGGACGCCGACCTCGACGCCGCGATCAAGGGCTCGTTCCAGGGCATCTACTACAACACCGGCCAGG
>JAXDJC010000258.1:0-3777 GCA_034663685.1 Thermoleophilaceae bacterium | reverse complement strand
CCACGAAGCTGTGCCCGCCGAACTGGTACGGGTCCCAGAGCGCCCCGTCGCGAGCGGCGAAGTTGAACCAGGGGTAGGTCTGGTGCGAGTTGTCGGGGAACGCGAGCAGCGCGCGCTTGCCCGAGATGACGCTGGACTCCAGCAGCAGGACGGCCGCCGTCATCACCGCGGCGGCGAAGAGGTCCCTGCTCCAAGTTCGCGTCAAACGGCCCACCCGAGCGCGAGACCGTACCTTTCCGCCCTTGAGCAGCGACGGCGGGGGCGCAGGTATGTCGAGTGGGCGGCGGCTGGCGAGCAGCGGCGGCGCCCTTGCGGTGGCCGTGGGCGCGGCGGCCTGCTTCGTCCTGGCTGTCCAGGCGACGCACCTCGGCGAGCTGATGGATCCGGCCCAACCGCTGACTGCCGGCACCGTGAAGAGCCTCGTGACCGACTTCGCGATCGGCGTGGCGCTGATCGCCGCGGCCAGCGCCCTGATCCCGGAGCGGCTGCTCTGGCTGCCCGTCGCGGCCACGGCGGCCGTCGCCGCCTTTCCGGTCCTCGCCACGCTCACGGTCGGCACCGAGGGCTGGTCGTTCGCGATGGCCCTGCTCACGATGGGCGCCTGCTGGCGAATTGGCCGCTGGGCGCTCGGCGCGCTGCACGTTCCGGCGCTCGCCGGCACCCCGCCGGCGGCCTGGCTCGCGGGGGGTGGGCTCCTCGCGCTGGCGATCCTCGCGCTCGGCTGGCTGAGCGCGATCCGCTGGTGGACCGTCGCGGTCCCGGTGATCGTGGTCGGGCTCTCGGCCGCGCTCCCGGCGTGGCGCTCGGCAAGCGGCTGGGCGCGGGAGCGTCCGGCACCGACCCGGCTGGGCGCCGCGTCCGCGTCGGTCATCGTCCTGTTGCTTGGGGTCGCTTCGGTCTACGCGGCCGCGCCCGAGCTGACCTTCGACGCGCTCGCCGTGAAGGCGCTGCAACCCGCGCTGTGGGCCAGCTCGGGGGCGATCCACGCCTCCAAGCTCCACCCCACGATGAGCATCACCGGGTTCGCCCAGGTCATCGCGGTGCCGGGCCATCTCGTCGACGCGGGCGGCGTAGGCCGCTACCTCCAGTGGCTGTCGGTGGCGGCCACGGCCGCGAGCGTCTGGTGGGTCGCCCGGCGCTCCGCACTGGCGCCGCTGGCCGCAATCGCGCTGGTCAGCTCGCCCGCGGTCTTCTGGCAGGCGACCAACGCCTACGACGACGCAGTGCTGATGCTCGCGGCGCTGGGCCTCGCGGCCGGGGCCCTCGCGCTCATGCGGCGGCCGCCGGCCTCACCGCTTGCGGCGGGGGCGGCGCTCGGCCTGCTCGGCGCGGGCTGCATCGGGTTCAAGCTGCACCTCGCGGCGCTCGTGGTGGGAGTGGCGGTCGGGTACGTCCTGCTCCGCCGTGAGCCGGGCCGCCTGCAGGTGGCGGCCGGATTCGCCGCGGTGACGGGAGCGCTCACGGCCCCGCCGCTGGTCGACCGCTGGATCGAGCTCGGCAATCCGCTCTTCCCGGCGTACAACAACGTCTTCAAGAGCGACTTCTGGCCGCTGGTCAACGAGAAGTTCGACTTTCCCTACCCCACCGGCGGCGGGCCGCTCCACTTCGCCCTCTTCTCCGTGACGGACCCCTCCGCCGTGAACCCGGGCTACCCGTTCGGAGAGTTCGGCCTGGTCCCGGCCATCGTCGTGGTGGGAGCGGCGCTGTTGTGGGTCGGCGCCCGCCGCGATCGAAGCCTCGCGATCCTGTGGGGGGCGGTCGCGCTCGCGCTGATCGTCTGGTACCAGCAGTTCCGCTACCTGCGCTACACGCTGCCGATCGCCGCGGTCGCCGCTCCGGCACTTGCGCTCTGCGCACGGGACGTGCGGCTGCGACCGCTCGCGCAGCGCGGCGCCGCCGTCGCCGTCTGCCTGGCCGCGGCGCTCCAGTGGCCCTCCACGGTGGCTCAGTTCTGGTACGTCCCGTTCCACAGGCTGCCGATCAGGGTGGCGCTGCATCGCCAGAGCGACTACGACTACGAGCGGACTGCGGCGTTCGAGCGTGTGGCGCTGAGCACCTTCAACCGGCTCTCCCCTCCTCATGCGATCGCACTCTCGGCTCCGCACCAGCGCGTCTGGCTCGAGGGCGGCCGCGACCTGCTGTACCCCTTCGAGTTCCGGGGCCGTTCCGCCGCAGCGGCGCCACCGCCCGCCGGCGCCCCCCTCCTCTCGCAGCTGCGCGAGCTGGGGGTGAACTGGGTGGTCCTGAGGGTGGACGAGCCGCTCGACGTGGCGGCGCAGATCAACCCACGCCACGGCGAGCTGGCGTGGGCCGACGACAAGTGGGCGATCTACCGGCTGGTGAACACGCCGCGCGCCCCGCACCCGGTCACGGGCTACGACATCCTGAACGCCCCGAACAACCAGGTCGAAATACCTGTTTGCGCCGGCCGCACCCTGGTGGCCGACGTGGCGACGGGCGGCTCGGGGGGCGCGGCCATCCTGACCATCGACTACGGCTCGGCCGACCCGGAGCTGGGCCACGTCCGGGCCGAGATCCCAGCCGGCCAATCGCAGCGCGTGGCGGCCACCGCCCCGCCGCGGGCGCTGCACGGCGCCGTCGTGAGGCTCTCTCGCGGGCCGAACGTGTCGATCGGCCACGTGCGATTCGGAACCCTGGGCCAGTGCGGCTGATGGCCGCCGGCTGCATCGTGTGCGGCGGCGCCGCCGAGTCGAGGGCCGTCCCGTGGGCGTCCGAGTGCCGCGCCTGCGGAACGTGGCGATCGTCGCTGGCGCCGGCCATCGGCGAGACGACGGCGTACAGGCTCGACGAGCAGGCCCGTGCGCAGGGCCTGCGACTACTGCGGCAGCGCAACTTCGCGACCGTGCTCGATCGCATCGACGCCGTGCGGCCGCTCGCCGGCGCGCGCCTGCTCGACGTGGGGTCGGCCCACGGCTGGTTCCTGGATGCCGCGGCGCGCCGCGGCGCGCAGGCGATCGGGGCCGAGCCGGACGCTGAGCTGGCGGAGAACGCCCGGGCCCAGGGGCACACGGTTCTGGGTGGAGAGTTCCCCCAGGTGCTCGACGGCGGCGAGCGCTTCGACGCCATCACGTTCAACGACGTCCTCGAGCACATCCCCGCCCCCGTCGCGTGCCTCGACGCGTGCCGGGAGCACCTCGACGGGGGCGGGACTCTCAGCGTGAACATTCCGACGTCCGACGGCATCGTCTTCCGCGGTGCCCTCCGGCTCGCCGGCGTCGGCGCCCGGCGGCCGTTCGAGCGGCTGTGGCAGCGGGGCTTGCCGAGCCCTCACATGCACTACTTCCCGCGCGCGGCGCTCGTGCGGTTGATCGAGTCGCGCGGATTCCGGATCCGGCAGGTGGCGCCGCTGCGCGCCATAGTGCGCGAGGGCCTCTGGCAGCGCCTGCACATGTACGAGCAGCCGCGGCTCGTCAGCCCCGCCGGCTACGTGGCCCTCTCGGCGGCCGCGCCCGTGCTGAACATGCCGCGGCTCTGCGACATCGTGCACGTGGTCGCTCAGCGCGACTGAGGCTCGCCTGCTAAGCGGCGGTCGGCTCGCCGGAGGGAGCCGCCGAGGCGGCCCCATCGGCGGAGCGCGCGCCCTCGGCGACGACGGCGGCGGCGTCGCCGGCCGCCCCGTCCTCGGACGACTCGGGCGGCTTGGCACGCGGCTCCTTGGCCCACTCCTCGTCGAACTCCACGCGCCACTTGCCGTCGTCGGCCTGCTCGAGCTTGAGCTTGGCGCGGAACGTGCGGCCGCTGCGGCCCTTGAAGCCG
>JAXDJC010000248.1:0-12257 GCA_034663685.1 Thermoleophilaceae bacterium | reverse complement strand
CGGGCTACGCCGGCCTGCGCGAGGGGATGGAGCGCCGGCGGGCCAGCCGCTCGGCGCCGGAGCGGATCCTCCAGCGCCTGCTGGGCCTCGACATGAAGATGCGCCAGTACGAGGAGGGCAAGGCGTTCTGCGACGCCGCGGTGGAGCGCGGCGGGATGGAGGCGCTCAACCGCGTGTGGGACTCGCCCAAGTCGCTGCCCACGATGGCCGAGCTGAGGGACCCGGACGCATGGCTGGCGCGCACCGCGCCGGCCGCCGCGGCGGCTTAGCGTCCAGCGCGCTCAAGGGCCGGGCGGCGGCGTCCGACGCCTAACCGGTGGTCCACTGGTCCCGCCTGTCGCCCCTTGCCGCAATCGCGGCGCTTCTCTGCGTCACCGCGCCGCAGGCCGGCGCGTCGGACTCCTTCTACGTGAACGCCAGCGACGAGCGCCCGCTGGGCGTGGACGCCGCCCGCCTCTACGACCTCGCCGACCAGTCCGCGAGGCACTGGAAGCTCAGCGTGGCGGGCAACGCCGGCCAGGAGCCCGGGGTGCGCGACGGCATCCAGGTGCTCGGCTTCTCGCGCAAGATCAACGCGAAGGCCCTGGGGGTGACCAGCGTGTGGACGCGGGCGCGCTACAAGATCAAGTCCTCGCGCGTGTGCACGCGCGTGAACGGCAAGCGCCGCTGCCGCGACGTGCGCCGCTACGTGCGCTCCGGGACCGACGTGGTGGAGCGCGACACCCAGCTCAATCCGTTCGTCACGTGGCAGCAGGGCCCGGGCTACCCCTCCACCGCCGAGTACGACCTCCAGTCCACGATCCTCCATGAGCTGGGCCACTTCGCCAACCCCACGAAGGACATGCACGTCTTCGGCTGCGAGAACTCGCCGATGATCGCCTCGATCGCGCCCGGCGAGTTCTGGCACGCCTCCGACGACTGGCTGCGCTTCGGCTGCTCGCAGGCGACCGGCCCGAAGTTCCGCCGCGCGCTGCCCGCCGGCCCGGCGCTGCCGATGCTCGTGGTCGAGCACCGGCTCCCCGCCAAGCGCCACCGCTAGCGCATCCCGCGCTCCGCGCGGCCTCCGGCCTGTGTGCCCCACGTCACACGCCAGGGGTGTTTGCGAACGCCTGTTCTGGCTACATTTGTATTGTCGTTAAAACTAATAACCTTAGATTCGCCTAGCGGGCATCAGAACCGCCCCCCACGACGAGGCGAGGATGGAAGGGAAGGGAACCATGGCTCAGAACACGAGCACACGACGTAGCACCAGCAGCAGCCGGAGCAGCGGCACCCGTCGGAGCACCGCCAGCCGGAGCACCAACGGCAACGCCAAGCGGACCACCACCGGCACCCAGCGGAGCGCCCGCGCGAAGAGCGCCGCGGCCAGCCGCCAGCGGAACACCGCCGCTCGCAGCGCCGCCCGCACTCGCTCGAACGCCCGCCGGACCGCCACCAGCGCGCGCACCACGGCGCGTCAGGCCGCCGGCACCGCCGCTCAGGCCGCCAAGGCCGAGACCACGGCCATCGAGTCGGTCGTCAAGACCGCCCAGCGTGGCGTGCTGATCCCGGTCGGCGCCTACCTCGTGGCACGTGACAACGTGCTCGAGACGGTCCGTCCCTACACCAAGGGCCGCGTCAGCGTCCAGCGTGAGGTCAACCGCGTGCAGAAGCGCGTGACGACCAACCTGAAGAAGTTCGAGCGCCGTGGCGAGACCGCGCGCAACCGGCTTCAGCGTCAGGTCAAGCGCACCCGCACGCAGGTCGAGCGCGAGGCGCGCCAGCGTCGCACCCAGGTCCGCAGGTCGGTCAAGACGGCCGGCACGGACTTCGGCAAGGGCGTCGAGCGCATCCAGTCGGGCGTCGAGGAGCTCAGCCCGCTCTCGTAGCCCAGTACCCCTTAGCCCCGCGCCGCCGGAGAGACGGTCAGCGGGTGGGAACTATCGGTCCTCATAACCCGACCGGTAGTGCAGTATCTCTCCTCCCTCGAACCGGCGGGGCCCTCGGGCTCCGCCGGTTCACTTTTTAGGGGGCTTGGCCGCCGGGGGATTGGCGGGCCTCGCGAACTCGAGCACCGCGCTGTCCGCGGCCGCACGCGAGATCTGGCGCCCCTTCCTCGGCTCGACCACCTCGATCTTGACCACGAACCGCCCCGCACGGGCCGGCAGCGGAACCCAGAGCCGGCCCGGCTGGGCCTCGCGATCCGCGAAGGTCAGCTCGCGCTTGGGCCAGCCCGGCCCCTTCCAGTAGACGCGCTGGGTGTCGGCGTCGTAGACCACCCAGCGGACCGAGCAGCCCTCGCATTGGGACTGACGCATAGCCGGCACGTACGAGAGGGTCGTGCCGATGACCGCTTCCGTCGGGCGCCGGGTGGAGATCGCGCGGCGCACGTCCGGCTGCACGGCGCCGGCGGGGTCGCTGCCGGTGCGCTCGCCCACGTCGTTGGCGCTCACGGCGCGCTCGACCACAGCCACGTCCGAGACCGTCCCGCGCGGGGGCCGGTAGGGCAGGAGCCCACCCGGCCCGAGCGCCAATCCGAGCGCACCGGTGACCACGCACACCCCCACGAGCGCCACCACCCGGACGTTGATGTTGGGCGGGGCGTTCCCGCCCTCGCGCTGGCGGTGGCGCCGCCAGAGGCCCAGGGCGACCGCTGTGAAGGACACCAAGGTCGCCATGCCGGCCGCCGCCCTCAGCCAGCGATGCTCGCCCACCTCGTTCAACGTGAAGGCCCAGGCGAGGAAGGCGGCGGGGCCGCAGACCGACCCCCAGAACAGCAGGTCGAGCTGGAGCTGCCGGGGACGGCGCACGTCGAGGCCCTGGAAGACCTCCCGCTCGATGGCGTAGGTGTCCTGCTGCGGGTCACGCACGGGCGACCACATCGACGGAACCGTCTCCGGCAGCGTGTCCGGGCGGACCGAGAACACGATCCGGGCGAGCCTGAACGTCCACTGGGGCACGAAGAGTGCGATGGGCAGCAGCGCCGTGAGCAGCACGACCGCGCGGTAGCGGACGGCCTGGTCGACCTTGACGATCTCCTTCCAGGCCGCGTTCGGGTCGAGCGTGACGGAGTCGCGCAGCACCGCGTTGACCAAGTCGCTGGCCTCACCGAAGAGCTGTCCTCCGAACTGGAGCGCAAGCGATACGAGCACGAGCGCGAAGATGGCCTGGCGGGTGAGCGCGAGCGGCGGCAGCGAGCGCTCGAGCTCGTCGAGCCGGCGCAGCTGCTCCTTGCCGTCGCGCCCAGCCGCGTCGGCGCGCAGCACGCCGCGACGGGCCAGGGTCACCCCGCGCCTCACGCGGCGGGCGATCAGATATCTCAGTCCCCGGGAACCGAGAACCCAGGTCCTGTACGGCGGCGAACCGGAATGCTCGACCTTGACGAACCACGGCGAGCGCTCGGCGAACATCAGGCAACGGACGTACGAGTCGATCAGCCGATCGACCCCCGTCGTCGCCGGGTCCGGGATCTGCACCGCAGCCACTCAGCAGATCCTGACCGGTCGATGGGCCTGAGCGCAAGTCGGGGGCCGCTTGGCCCGGCTGCCACCTGCTTCAATGGCCACGTGCCGACCGAAAGCCAGATCCGCGAAGCGCTGCGCGTGGTCATCGACCCCGAGCTGCGCCACAACATCGTGGAGCTCGGCATGGTCCGCTCGATCCGTCAGCCGGTGCACGGCCGGGTCGAGGTCGTGGTCTCGCTGACCACTCCCGGCTGCCCGATCCGCTCCCACTTCCAGACGGCGGTGGTCGACGCGGTGAGCGCGCTCGACGGCGTGGCCCAGGTGGAGGTGGGCTTCGACGTGCTGAGCCCCGACGAGAAGCAGGGCCTCCAGACCCGGCTCGGCCGCAAGGACGGCCTGCCGAGCGGCGCCCTCGCGCGCGTGAAGAACGTGATCTGCGTGGGATCCGGCAAGGGCGGCGTGGGCAAGTCCACGATCACCTCCAACCTGGCCGCCGCCCTAGTGGCCGAGGGCCACCCCGCCGCGGCGATGGACGCCGACGTGTGGGGGTACTCGATCCCCCGGATGCTCGGCGTGCACGGCAAGCCGCGCGTGAACGAGCGCCGCAAGATCGTGCCGCTCGTCGGCTCGGGCGGCGTGCAGGCGATCTCGATCGAGTTCTTCCTCGAGCGCGAGGACCAGGCGATCGTCTGGCGCGGGCCGATGCTGCACAAGGCGATCCGCCAGTTCCTCGAGGACGTGGAGTGGGGCGAGCTCGACTACCTGCTGATCGACCTCCCGCCGGGCACCGGCGACGTGTCGATGACGCTGGCTCAGCTCCTCCCCCAGGCCCGCTTCGTGGTGGTGACCACGCCGCAGCCGGCCGCGCAGAACGTGGCAGCGCGCGCGGCCGAGACGGCCGCCCGGTTCGACCTCGAGGTGGCCGGCGTAATCGAGAACATGTCGGCGTTCAACGGTCCCGACGGCGAGCGCGTGACGATCTTCGGGGAGGGCGGCGGGCAGCTGCTGGCGGACGAGCTGGACGTGCCGCTGCTGGGCAAGGTTCCCCTGGCCGAGAACCTGCGCGTGGGAGCCGACGAGGGCAACCCGCTGGTGCTCACCGACCCGGACGCCCCGGCCGCCCAGGCGATCTTCCACGCCGCCCGCGGCCTGGTGGCCGCCACGCCTCAGGTGGCGCCGCTGTTCCAGCAGTCGAACGGCGACCTCCCGCCGGCGGCCGCGCCGGTGACCGGCACGCCGCTGCCGATGGCGCAGTAGCACTCGCAAGAATCCCTGCACACAGGCCTTTCCTGGCGCGCGGAAGCTCGTTTGCGGACGGATTGGCATGACCCCCCCACCCAGGGGTAGCCGAATGCCCGAGTTGGCACGCTCCCCGGGTTAAGCAAAGGGCCCGCCAGACGATGGGCTTATTGATGCCCCGTGCAACGCGCGCGCCGCGTGAGGATGCTTTCACGCTGATCGAGGTGGTCGTGGCGATGGCCGTGATCCTCGTCGGCGTGCTCGGAACCGTCGCCCTCCTCGACAGGGCGAGCGCGCAGACGTCCCAGGCCAAGGCGCGCCAGACCGCCAACGCGCTCATGCGCGACATCATCGAGACCTCGCAGGGGGTTCCCTACACGCAGCTCACCACGGCGTCGGTCAAGACGACCCTTCAGGCGAACGGCTTCCCCGACGACGTTCCGGCCACCACCGGCTCCTGGGAGATCCAGCGGAACGGGATGACCTTCACGATGAGCGTGACCGCCTGCATCGTGGACGACCCGCGCGACGGGTCCGCCGCCCACGCGGGCGGCGCCGGCTACTGCTCCGACAGCCCGGCCGGGACGGGCGACAGCAACGGCGACGACTACCGGCGCGTGACGCTCGTCGCCACGCCTCCGGCGGGCCTCGGCGCGCCGCTCACCCAGACGACCGTCGTGGGATCCAACCGGATCACGAACCCGGGCGGCACCGGTCCCGGCGGCGGCACCGCCACGAGCAACGACATCAAGGAGGTGAAGATCACCGCCCCGACCCTGTACTCCGGCCAGGTGGCGCCGTGCGCCAGCTCGACCGTCTGCACGTGGCCCGTGACCACCGCGTCGTCGGTGACTCCCAAGTCGGTGACCTTCCAGGCCACGACCGCGTACACGGCGCAGAAGGTCAGGTTCACGATCGACGGCCAGCCCGCGGCCACGATCAACGGCCCGGCGACCACGTTCAGCTGGACCTGGAACCTGCCGGACGCCCAGCCCGACGGCAACTACGTGATCGCGGCCCAGATCTTCGACTCCGCGGGTGCGATCGCGATCAACAGCCCGTCGCCACTGGTCGTGACGGTGAACCGCTACATCCCCGACTACACGGCCTTCGCGCCCACCGCCGCAGGGCGCAACCCGCTCTGGGACAACCTCCCCGAGATCGAGACCTACCCCACCTCGACCGCCTCGGCCCGCGTGGACCGCGACGTGACCGGCTTTCTCGCGGTCCGGCTCCGGGACGGGTCCTACGACGGCCCCGCGTGCCAGACGTACTCGCCCAGCGTGCGCGGCTGCCAGGACACCAACGACCCGTCGTGCTGCGGCTCGTCCGTGACCTACCGGATCAGCCCCACGGGCGCGAACCCGGACGGGTCGACTCAGACCGGCGGCATCACCGCGCAGTCGCCCAACGTGAACGCGCCCAACACGCGCCCGAGCCCGCCAACCAACTCGGTCGCTACGCGCAACGGCAACACGGTGACCCTCACCTGGACGAACCCGGCCGGATCGGGCGATCCCGACTCGGGCGACTGCATCGACTTCTACCGCGTCTACCGGCGTGACTACGGGGCAAGCTCGTGGGACTACGACAACCGGGTCGACCGGACCACGTTCGGCAACGCCGTGTCCCCGTGCGGCGCCGCGGGCGAGCTGAGCAACAGCATCACGCTGACCGAGGACACGTCGACGGCCAAGAGCTACCGGATCACCGCCGTGGACACCCACCTGGCCGAGTCGACCAAGGAGGGAGTCAGCGGATGAGCCGGCTGTTGCACGACGAGCGCGGGTTCACGCTCATGGAGGTGCTGATCGCGGCTTCGCTGATGGTGGTCGTGCTCGGTGCCGCCATCGCGCCGTTCGTGCTCCTTGGCCGCACCCAGCGGATCACCAACAACCAGAACGACGCCCAGGACGCCGCCCGCAACGCCGTTGCCGTGATCACGCGCAACCTGCGCAACACCACAGGCCAGAACCAGCTGGTGAACCTCGCCAGCTCGTACGACCTCGTGGTCGAGACGGTCGACGCCACGCCCAAGCCGGCCGGCAGCCAGAACGCACGCAACCTCATGCGCGTGCGCTACTGCCTCGACACCACCAGCCTCGACGCCGGCACCACCACCGGGCTGATCTGGGAGCAGGCCTACAGGTGGACCACGGCCACGCCGCCCACCACGATGCCCTCCGCGACGTGCCCGGACCCGGGCTGGGGCAGCCGCCGCGTGATCGCCGACCACATCACCAACCGGGCCACCTGGACGGCGCGCCCGACCTCCAAGCCGCTCTTCACCTACTACCCGAACGCCGGGGCGCTCGACACGATCACCACGATCAGGCTGAGCGTCTTCTCGGACCGCGTCTGGAACGAGCAGCCCGCTGAGACCGAGCTGACCAGCGGCATCCTGCTCCGCAACCAGAACGGCTCTCCCACAGCGAGCTTCACCGTGACGGCCGGCACCGCCGGCTCGAAGAAGCTCACGCTCAACGCGGGCACCTCGACCGACCCCGAGGGCCTGCCGCTCACCTACCGCTGGTGCGACGTGACGACCGTGACCCTCTGCGACGACACCACGCGCGTGGGGACCGGGGTGCTCTACACGTACACCGCCCCGGCGGCCGGCGCGCGGAAGATCCAGCTCCAGGTCTTCGACGTCGGCGGGCTGCAGGCGATCGCGGGACCGCTCACGGTGACGGCGCCATGAGGCTGCGCGAGGAATCCGGCGTGGCCCTGATCGTGGCCGTGCTCGTCACGGGGCTCATGCTGGTGGCTGGGCTCGCGATCCTCTCCTTCACCGACAACCAGACCCGCCAGACGGGACGCGAGCGCGTGCGCGAGAACACCCTCACCCTCGCGGAGGGCGTGCTCAACGCCCAGGCCAACCTGCTGTCATCCGGCTGGCCGGAGACCTCGGACAAGGCGTTCGCGCCGTGCACGCAGGTGTCCACCGACGTGCGCTGCCCCGAGGCCGGCGCGCTGCTGCGGGGCTTCGCGAACAAGGACTTCGGCGCCGCCGCCACGATCACGTGGAACCTGAGCGTGCGCGACAACGGACTCGGCAGCTTCTACGACGACACCGCCACCGCCAGCCAGCCGGCCTGGGACCAGAGCGGTCCGACCGGCACCCCGGACGGCGTGATGTGGCTCCGCGCGCAGGCGAGCATCCGCGGCCAGTCGCGCACGATCGTCTCCCTGATCCGCGCCACGCCGGTCGGGCACGCGTTCCCCCGCGGCGTGATCACCGCGGGTCACTTCGCCACGAGCAACAACGGCAACAAGGTGATCGTGGACGCCGGTGCCGGGCCCGGCATCCTCGCTCGCTGCACCGTCGGCTCCGGCGGCCCCGCCCGCGGCAACGCGTGCCTCGACTACGTGGTGACCAAGGGGCAGGTCTGGCCGAACTCGTACATCTCGGACCCGACGATCCCGAACGCGATGGGCACGAGCGAGATCGACGCCCTCCGCAACCGAGCGAAGGCCGCGGGCACCTGGTACGGCTCGTGCCCGAGCTCGCTTCCGAGCGCCCCGCTCGTCTTCGTCGAGACCGGCGGGTGCGGCTACACCGGCAACGCGAACGTGAACACGGCCGCGAACCCGGGCATGCTCGTCGTCTACAGCGGCACGATCACGTTCGGCGGCACCACCAACTTCTACGGCCTCGTCTACGCGGTCAACTCCACCAGCCTGACCGGCGACGTGGTCTCACTCGGCGGCAATGCACAGGTGACGGGCTCGGTGGTGGTGGACAGCGCCGGCGGCGTGCTCGCGGGCTCCAGCAAGCTGAACGTGCTCTATGACGCCAACGTGTTCAACCTCGCGACCACCACGCAGACGATCAACGTGATCGCCAACAGCTGGCGCGAGCTGAACGGGCATTAGCCCGCGGCCGGCGCTCCGCCGGCCGCGCGCTACGACTTCGACTTGTAGTAGTCGGCGTTGACCTGGATGTAGGAGGACCACTCGTCGGGGAGCTGGTCCTCGGCGAAGCAGGCGTCGACGGGGCAGGCCTCCACGCAGGCGTCGCAGTCGATGCACTCATCGGGGTCGATGTAGAGCATCTTGACCTCGTCGTAATCGGGCTCGTCCGGAGTCGGATGGATGCAGTCGACAGGGCATACCTCGACGCACGAGTTGTCCTTCGTGTCGATGCAGGGCTCGGCGATGACGTAGGCCATGTGGTCGAGTCGGCTCCTTCTGATTCGTCGGGGTGCGCGCGCCGGTCGACCGGCGCGAGCGCGCATCTTATTACGCTCCCCATGTGATCTTGTTAACCGGGGCGACCGGAAACGTCGGATCGGCGCTCCTGGCCCGCCTCGTCGCCGACCGCCAGCGCGTCCGCTGTCTCGTCCGCGAGCCGCGCGAGCTCGGCCCCGACCGGGTCCGGGTCCAGATCGCGCTCGGCGACCTGGCCGATCCCGCGTCGTTCCGCAACGCGCTGCGCGGGGTCAAGACCGTGGTTCACCTGGCGGCCGCGATCCGCGACCAGCCGCGCGCCTCGATCGAGGAGCTGAACGCGGTGGCCACGCTGCGGCTGCTGCGCGCGGCCGAGCGGACGGGGGTCGAGCGCTTCGTGTTCTTCTCCGCGCTGGGCGCATCCCAGCACGAGCGGGCGCGGTTCTTCCGGGCCAAGGCGCTCGCGGAGGAGGCGGTGGAGCGGGCGGAGATCCCGAGCGTGGTGTTCGCCCCGTCGATCGTCTACTCGCCGCGCGACCCGTGGATCAGGCTGCTCGAGCGGATGTCGCTGCTGCCCGTGATGCTGATCTCCGGGTCCGGCCAGGCGCGCTACCAGCCGATCTGGGCCGACGACGCCGCCGCCGCGGTGATGGGCGCGCTGCACGCTCCCGAGAACGGCGGCGCGCGGCGCTACGAGCTGGCCGGCCCGGACACGCTCTCCTACGACGACATGGCGCGGCTCACGCTGGAGGCGCTCCGGCGCCGCCGCCGCCTGGTGCACTTGCCGCTGCCACTGGTGCGGAGCGGCCTGCGGGCTGTGGAGGCGGTGGCCGGCGACCAGAGCTTCGCGGTCTGGGAGGAGGCGGAGCTGATGGAGATCCCAATGACCACTCCGCGGGGGACGGCCGACGCCGAGGCGCTCGGGGTCAGTCCCCGGCGGATGCGTGAGGTGCTGGGAGGCCGCTAGCCCCGGCCTGGCCCACGTAGGCCACCATCCGGTTGGTGAGCGAGCCGACGAGGCGGAACTCCTCGGCGCTCGGCGGCGGGGTGTCGCTCATGCGCTCGCGCACCGCGGCGATCAGGTCTGGCGCGGTCTGCTCCGCGATGCCGGCGGCCACGCGCGCGGCCTCGCGGACCAGCTCGGGCTCCACGCTCCAGATCGTCTCGAAGACGCGCTCTGAGTCCGGCACGCCGTCCTGGCCCGGGCGCTCCCAGGCGGCCAGGAAGGCCGTGTAGTCCGGCGCGTCGCACACCAGGCCCCACTCCCGCAGCAGCGGGTCCTCGTGCGCGATCGGGATCTCGTGGGGTCCGCCCTTGGGATCGCGGCGCTTGTCGAACTCCGCGAACACGATCGCGGTCGCAGCCGTGCGTGAGAGCTCGCGCCAGCGCGCCTGCGCGTGCCGGTAGAAGAGCGGGCGCTGGAAGCTGCCGAACAGCACCGGGCGCTCCGCGCGCGCGGCGCACTCGTCCTCGATCGCGTGGCTCAGCGCGATGAGGGTCCGCTTGGGCAGGAGGTACGGGATCAGATCCGGCCGCCGGCGCCTCAGCCCGGCGTAGATCGACGGCTCGACCTCGGCGACAGCCGAGCGCGCTCGCTCGATCGCGGCCGGGATCGACAGCCCGGCCGCGCGGTCGCGCGCCACCCGGCGCACCTGCTCCACGTCCTCGTCGCTGTAGCGGCGGTGGCCGCTCTCGAGCCGCGCGGGATCGGGGAAGCCGAAGCGCTGCTCCCACATCCGCAGCGTGGCCGCGTTCACACCCGTCCGGGCCGCGACCTCGCGGATCGTGAGGTCGTCGGCCAACCGGTCAGGCCACCGCGGAGAGGTTCTCGCGTGTCTTCCGCAGCCCGAGGCGCAGGCGGCTCTTGGCCGTGCCGAGGGGGATGGCGCCGGCCTCGGCGATCTCACTCGCGGTCATGCCGCGACCGTACGCCAGCAGCAGGGCGTCGCGCTGCTCGGGCGGCAGCCGCTTGATCGCGCCGGCGAGGCGGCGGTTGCGGTCGCGGCGCATCACCCCCTCGGCGGCGCTCTCCGCCGCTCCGTGGCCGGTCACGCGGACCTCCTCCTTGGTGCGCTCGACGGCAGCGTCGCGCGCGGTGCGCGAGCGCCAGCGGTCCAGCGCCCGGCTGCGGGACATCATCGTCACGTATGCGCTCAGCGGCCCGCGCCGCGAGTCGTACGAGCTCGGCCTGAGCCAGAGCTGCATGAACACGTCCTGCACGACGTCCTCCGCGGCCGGCTCGTCGCGAAGCACGCGGTTGGCGGCCGCGATCGCCTGCGGTGAGATCTTGCGGTAGGCGTCATCGAACTGGCGAGGGTCCTTCAGGTTCGGCGACATGTTCTTCCCCTCTGTGGCGGTTTTCTTAAACAACGTGTTGAAGACCATATCGGTCTGTTGATGAAAACCTCAACAGACTGTTGAACATGGCGCGCAGCCGCATCCTGCGGCCACGGCGCGTCGCTCGCGCGCGCGGGCGACTCTTCAGTCGCCCGGAACGGAAGCACTTGGGAGGTTGAGCTCCGGGCCGTTAGGCCGGGCCGCCGGATACGCCTGAACCGTTTTGGCTGTGATGGCGACCAAAACGGTTCAGTGGCTGGCCGCGCGCCACGACTGCCCCCTCCCCAGCCGCCGTTTGCGCGGGCCGGGCCCATAAACGACGAAGGCCCGGCGCGATGCCGGGCCTTCGCCAACGAAACGGGTCCAGGAGGACCGAGCTACATCATCCCGTCCATGCCCGCGGGCATGCCGGCGCCGACGCCCTCCTTGTCGGGGATCTCGGCGACGATGCACTCCGTCGTCAGGATGTTCTTCGCGATCGAGGCCGCGTTCTGCAGCGCCGAGCGCGTGACCATCGCCGGGTCGATGACACCGGCCTCCACGAGGTCCACGATCTCGCCCGTCTCGGCGTTGAGGCCCTGACCGGCCTTCGCCTTGCGGACGTCGTTGACCACGACCGAGCCCTCGAGCCCGGCGTTGTGGGCCAGCTGGCGGACGGGCTCCTCCAGCGCGCGGAGGATGATCCTCGCACCCGTCTGCTCGTCGCCCTCCTCGAGCGCGTCGACCTTGATGGAGGTCGCCGCGCGCAGCAGCGCAGCGCCGCCGCCCGGGACGATGCCCTCCTCGAGCGCCGCGCGGGTCGCCTGGAGGGCGTCCTCGACACGGTGCTTCTTCTCCTTCATCTCGGTCTCGGTGGCGGCACCGACCTTCACTACCGCCACACCGCCGGCCAGCTTCGCGAGGCGCTCCTGGAGCTTCTCGCGGTCGAAGTCCGAGTCGGTGTTGTCGATCTCGGTCTTGATCTGGTTGATCCGGCCCTTGATGGCCTCGGTCTCACCGGCACCGTCGACGATCGTGGTCGTGTCCTTCGCGACCACCACGCGGCGGGCCTGGCCGAGCTGCGAGAGC
>JAXDJC010000188.1:0-28230 GCA_034663685.1 Thermoleophilaceae bacterium | reverse complement strand
TCCCGGAGGCGCCCGAGCACGCGCGGCTCGGCTTCGTGACCTTTGCCCCCACGCGGCTGCTCGACGGCATCAAGTCGCTGTCGTACGCGGCCAACATGCTCGCCGGCCGGATGGCGCGCGAGCGCGGATTCGACGAGGCGCTGCTGGTCACACCGCACGGCCGCGTGCTGGAGGCGCCCACGGCCTCGCTCTTCTACGTGGCCGGCGACGGGGAGCTGTGCACGCCGCCGCTGGAGGACCACATCCTGGCCTCGATCACCCGCGACGCGGTTCTGCAGCTGACGGGAGCCGAGGAGCGCGCGGTGACCCGTGACGAGGTGCTCGGCTGCGAGGAGGCGTTCCTGGCCTCGACCACCCGGGAGGTCCAGCCGGTGGCTCAGATCGAGGATGCGGAGCTGGCCGCGCCGGGCGAGCGAACGCGGCAGGCGGCCGCGGCGCTTCGCGAGCACATCGCGGGCGAGCTGGGCTGAGCGGACACGCGCGCGGGGGCGGTGGGCCCGCCGCTCAGTCGCGCTCGCGAGCGCGGGCCTGATCGCGCGCGTTCTGCGCCCGCGAGCTGCCGTCAACCCGGTAGCGCGCGTACCAGGCCGCATGGCGCGCCACCGAGGCGGTGGCCGCGGCGGCGGCGCGGGCTGCGCCGGCCAATCCCCTGGTCATCGACGTGACGATCGGTTTCCCCTCGCTCGGGCCGGGCATCGTAATCATCCATCGGCACCGGGGCGCAGGTAGCTAAAGGATCCGACTCGCCCGGCTCATAGACTGGCCGGGACGTGAGCCTGATCCTGCGCCGGCGGCGCCGCACGGCCCGTGAACTCGCATCGCCGCGGCGCGCCACGGCCGCGGCGCGCCGGCGCGTTGCCGGGGCCGCGCTCCGCTCCGAGGGCCTCGTGTTCCGGCCGGACCGGCGCACGATCGCGCTCGGCACCTTCGCCGGTGCGATCGTGGCCGCGGTCGCCGCGGTGGAGATCGGGCGCATCTGGCAACGCGGCTCCGCGCCGCTGCCCAGCGAGACGGATGACACGCTGCTGGCCGCGCAGGAGGCCGTGACCGAGACGGTGGAGGTGGCGGTGGCCGGCTACCAGGACGTTTCGACCCGGGAGAACGCGGCCTTCAACATGCTCACGTCGTTCGTGCTCACGTTCGTGTGCGTCCGCTCGGTCACCTACATGCTCCGCACGCGCTCCACGGTCGGGCCGTTCCGCAACGTGGTGGTCGGCCGCAGGCACATCCACCACTTCGTGCCGGGGATCGTGCTCGCGTTCGTCTCCGGCGCGGTTGCGATCCTCACCCGCAACGAGGACATCGAGCCGAAGCTCGCGATCCCGTTCGGGGCGGGCATGGGGCTCACGCTCGACGAGTCGGCGCTGCTGCTCGAGCTCGAGGACGTCTACTGGAGCCGCGAGGGGCTCCTGGGCGTGCAGATCTCGCTGGCGGTGGCCGCCCTGATCGGCGCGCTCTCGCTCGGCGTGCGGTTCATCCGCCGCGGCGAGGGGCTGCTGCTGGACGACCGGCTCAGCCCGCCGGAGCCGGAGCGTCCGCCGGGAGCGGCAGCAGGCCCGGCGCCGCGCCCGTCTTGATCACCTGCTCGCGGCCGGGACCGACGCCGACCAGCACGATCGGCACCCCGAGCGCCTTCTCGATGTAGTCGAGGTAGGCGCGCGCGTTGGCGGGCAGGTCCTCGAGGCTGCGGGCGCCGGTGATGTCCTCGTCCCAGCCGGGCAGCTCGACCGCCTCGGCGGTGGCCTTGTGGACGATCGACTGGTGGTAGGGGAAGGTGTCGAAGGTGGCGCCCTCGGGGCCGAGGTAGCGCACGGCCACGCCGAGCGGGTCGATGCCGGTGAGGGCGTCGAGCTTGGTGATCGCGATGCCGGTCAGGCCGTTGAGGCGCGCCGCGTAGCGCAGGGCGACGATGTCGAGCCAGCCGCAGCGGCGTGGGCGGCCGGTGGTGGTCCCGTACTCGCCGCCGGCCTCGCGGATCCGCTCGCCGAGCTCGTTCTCGAGCTCGGAGGGGAACGGGCCGGCGCCCACGCGCGTGGTGTACGCCTTGGCGATGCCCCAGACCTCGTCGATGTCGCGCGGGCCCACGCCGGCTCCGATGCACGCTGCGCCGGCGATCGGGTTGGACGAGGTGACGAACGGATAGGTGCCGTGGTCGATGTCGAGCAGCGTTCCCTGCGCCCCCTCGAAGATGACCAGGCGGTCGCGGTCGAGCGCGTCCCAGACGATCCGCGTGGTGTCGGCGATGAAGGGCTCGAGGCGGTGGCCGAGGCTGCTGTACTCCTCGGTCATCGTGTGGAGATCGAGCTCCGGCTCCTTCGCGTACGGGCGCAGGAGCTGCCGCTTGGGATCCATGGCCGCCGCGATCTTCTGCCGCAGGATCTTCTCGTCGAGCAGGTCCTGCACCCGGATGCCGAGGCGCAGCGCCTTGTCGGCGTAGCAGGGGCCGATCCCGCGCCGCGTGGTGCCGATCTGGAGCTTGCCGAGCCGCGCCTCGCCCGCCTGGTCGAGCAGGCGGTGGTAGGGCATGATCAGGTGCGCGTTGGCGGAGATCTTGAGGTTGGTCATGTCGATCCGCCGCTGGTGCAGGCCGGAGATCTCCTCGGTGATGACCTGCGGGTCGAGCACCACGCCGTTGCCGATCAGGCAGTGCTTGCCGGGGTAGAGGATCCCGCTCGGGATCAGGTGCAGCTTGAAGACCTCGCCGTCGCGGACGATCGTGTGGCCGGCGTTGTTGCCGCCCTGGTAGCGGATGACCACGTCGGCCTGCTCGGCGAGGAGGTCGGTGACCTTGCCCTTGCCCTCGTCGCCCCACTGGGCGCCCACCAGCACGAGTCCCGGCATGCCTCAGCCCCCCCGGGCGCTCACGCCACGTCCTCGAGCGGGACGCCGCCGTCCGGCTCGCGGCGCGTGAGGTTCATGAACTTGGGATAGCGCTCCAGGAAGGTGAGCACCACGTTGCCGACCGGGCCGTTGCGGTGCTTGGCGACGATCACGTCGGCCTCGCCGGGGCGCTCGCTCTCCTCCCGGTTGTAGTACTCGTCGCGGTAGATGAACATGACGAGGTCGGCGTCCTGCTCGATCTGGCCGGACTCGCGGAGGTCCGAGAGCATCGGCTTCTTGTCGGGCCGCGCCTCGACCGCACGCGAGAGCTGCGACACGGCGATCACCGGGATGCTCAGCTCGCGCGCGAGGATCTTGAGGCCGCGGCTGATCTGGCCGATCTGCTCGACGCGGTTGACCGAGCCATCCTCCGGGCGCATGAGCTGGAGGTAGTCGACCACCACGAGGCCGAGCGGGCTGCGCGAGTGCAGCCGCCGCGCCTTGGCCCGCATCTCGAGGATGCCGAGGTCGCTCGAGTCGTCGATGTAGAGCGGCGCGGCCGCGAGCGTCTCGGTGGCCTGCATGACCTTGGGCCAGCGGTCCGGCCGCACCTTGCCCTTGCGGAGGTCGTCGCCGTTGAGCTTGGCCTGCGATGCGATGAAGCGCTGGGCGAGCTCGGTCTCCGACATCTCGAGGCTGAACAGCGCGACCGGCCGGCCGTGCTTGACGGAGGCGTTCTCCGCGATGTTGGTGACCAGCGCCGATTTTCCCATCGATGGCCTTGCAGCCAGCACGATCAGGTTGCCCGGCTGGAAGCCGCCCGTGATCTCGTCGAGGTCCTTGAAGCCGGACGGCGTGCCGGTGAGGGCCACTCCCTCGCGCGAGACGCGCTCGAGCTTCTCGAGCTCGTCGTGGAGCACGGCCTCGATCGAGCGCAGCTCGCCGCTGTGCTCGTCGTTGGCGATCCGGTAGAGCTTGGCCTCGGCCTGCTCGAGCAGCTCGCGCGGCTCGCCGGCGAAGTCGAAGACGTCCTGCTGGATCCCGCGCGTGGTGTCGAGCAGGCGGCGCAGGAGCGAGTGCTCCTTGACGATCCGCGCGTACTGGCGGACGTTGCCCGCGGACGGCACGAGGTTGGGCAGCGAGTGCACGTAGGCCGTGCCGCCGGCCTCGTCGAGCTCCCCGGCGCGGTCGAGCTCCTCGCAGACCGTGAGCACGTCGACCGGCTGCGGGTCCGTCTTCTCCTTTAGCCGGATCATCGCCCCGAAGATGAGGCGGTGGCGCTGGCGGTAGAAGTCCTCCGCGCGCAGCTTGACGTCGATCTGGAGGGCGTCGAGCGCCTGCTCGGACAGCAGGATCGCGCCGAGCACGGAGACCTCGGCCTCCTGGTTCTGCGGCGGTACCTTGCCCGCGGACTCAGGCGGGACCGAGATGGCCATCGCGCACTACCGGCTCAGCCCACACGGGCCGGCGCGACCCGCTGGGGACGCGAAAACCGAGCATGCCAAGGACGCAGGGAGCGACGCGTGCGAACAGCACGCGAGCGACCGAGGCCGAAGGCAGGCGAAGGTTTGCAGCGTCATCCAGCCGCGGTGATGATTGTTTTGACGCGGGCGGTGACACCGTCGTGCACCTCGACCTCGACCATGTGCGTTCCGGTGGTGCGGATCGGCTCCTCGAGCTGCACCTTGCGGCGGTCGAGCTTGAGGTTGCGGGCCTGGCGGATGGCGTCCGCGATCTCCTGGGCCGTGACCTGGCCGAACAGCCGCCCGTCCTCGCCGGCCGGGTGCGAGATCGTGAGCACCGTGCGCGAGAGCAGGGCCGCGTTCTCCTGGGCCCGCTCGGCCGCCTCGCGGACGGCCCGCTCGGCCACCTCCATGCGCCGCTGAGCCTCGGCAAGCGCGCCCGGGGTGGCGGCGTGCGCGAGCTTGCGCGGCACGAGGAAGTTGCGCAGGTAGCCGGGGGAGACGTCGACGATCTCGCCGCGCGCCCCCAGCGTGTCCACATCCTCCAGGAGGATGGCCTGAGCCATTACGAGAACAGCCTCGTCAGCGATCTGAGACGTACGGGAGCAGGCCCAATTCCCGCGCGCGCTTGACGGCACGTGCGAGCTGGGCCTGGTGCCTCCGGCACGAGCCCGTGATCCGGGCTGAGCGAATCTTGCCCTTCTCGCTCATCGCTCGCCGCAGGGTGGCGACGTCCTTGTAGTCGACCACGTCCACCTTGTCCTTGCAGAACTGGCAAGGCTTCCTGCGACCGCCCGTTGCGGGCTTCCCTCTGTCTCGCCGGCGCGTCTGCGTCCGGCCGCGTGCTTTCGCCATTTACTGCGTCGTCACCTCGTCGTAGATCGACGGCGAGTCTAGCTATCGCCGAGCGGTTCACCGTCTCGCCCTTGTTAGAAGGGAATGTCGTCGTCGGGCGCGCCGCCACCGCCGGTCGCCGCGGGGGCTGCGGGGGCGAAGTCGCCCGTGTCGGCCGGAACGTCGGTCTGCGGGGTGAAGCGACCGCCGTTCTCGCCGCCGTTCCCGCCGCCCTCGCGTGAGCCCAGGAACTGGACGGAGTCGGCCACGATCTCGATCGCCTGCCGGTTGTTGCCGTCCTTGTCCGTGTACTCGCGCCACTCGAGGCGGCCGTCGATCGCGACCGGGCGACCCTTGGAGAGGTACTGCGAGCAGTTCTCCCCCTGCGCGCCCCAAACCGTGACGTCGAAAAAGTTGGGCTTGTCGACCCAGTTGCCCGAGCCATCCTTGCGGCGCGTGTTGCACGCGATGCGCAGGCCACAGACGGACGTGCCGCTGTTGGTGCTGCGCAGCTCGGGATCGCGGGTCAGGTTGCCGGTCATCACTACCCGGTTGATGTTGGTTGCTGCCATTGCGGAAGCTCCTTGCCTCTTCGAATCAGCTCTCGGGCGAGAGTACATGCGCTAATGGACGGGCCGGGCGGATTCGCCCCGGTTGTAACGGAGAAGACGCCGCTGTTTGCGAAGTTGTAACGCTGGGGGCCGATCGGCCCCCGGGCCCGCTACTCGTCTTCGCCGGCGGGCTGCTCGGAGTCCGCGGCCGCACGGGCGGCGACGCGGGTCTCCTGCGGGCGCTCGCGCGTAGGGCGCGGCGCCTCCTGGCGCGGCTCGGGCGGCGGCGGGGTGCCCGGCTTGACCCGGATGATCCGGAACCGGATGACGCCGTCGGCGATCCTCAGGTTGTGGTTGAGGCGCTCGAGCGTCTCCTTGGAGTCGGTCTCGAACTGGTACAGGTGGTAGGCCGCCTCGGGCCGGTGGTCGATCTCGAACGCGATCCGGCGGACTCCCCAGTCGTGGTGGCCCACGACGGCGCCGTCTCCGGCCGCGACCAGCGTCTCGATGCTGCCGAGGATCTCCGAGCGCCGCTCCTCGGGCGCGTCGGGGTCGAGCAGGACCATGAGGTCGTAGAGAATCGGCATCGGCGGCGCAAGATAGCAACGGGGCGAGTTCTCGCCGCTCGGGACTTAGGCTGGTATGGCCCCATTTCAGGACCGCGACCCCGCCTCCCTTCTTGCCCGGCTGCGGTGGGGAAACCTGGCGCGCGTGGGCGCGATCGCGGGCGCCGGGCTGCTGATCGCGCTCGGCCCGCGAGGGTGCGGAGGCGGCGGCGAGCCGCCTCCGGCGCTGCCCGTCGCGCCGCCGGCGAAACCCCAGGCGCCGGTGCAGCCCGCATTCACTCCGCCGGCGGCGTCGCACACCGAGTCCCGCCGAAAGCCTCGAACGCGACCGCGCAGACACGTGCGAAAGAGGTACGTCAAGCGGGCAGCGTCGCCACGGCCGCGCGCCACGAGCCCGCCCGTCCCCAGCGCCTCTCCAGCCCCGCGACGGATCGCGCCGGCCCCACGCGGCCGGCGCTGGGGACGCCCCGCGCCGCGATCACCGGAGTTCATGTGACCGGGCCGCCCGCAACTCGCTGGGGCGTCCTCCTAGCCGCGCCGTTCGCGCTGGCAGTTCTGGCAACCGAGCTCGCCGGGTCCGGAAGCCTGTTCATGGCGCTCGCCAAAGCCGGCGCGGCGGCCGGAGGCATCATGGTCCTCGGCGGGCTGGCAGTTCGGCTCTGGGCAGGAGCCACCGTGACCGAGGCGCAGCTTCCGGGTGGGCTCGGACTCGCGTTCGAGAGAAGCGAGCACGAGGTCGAGCGCCTCGACCGCGAACTTGCCAAGTTCGGCTCGCGGACCGAAGGTCGGCTACGGCGCCTCGAGCAAGCTGTCTTCGGAAGCAACGGGTCGAGCGGCGACGGTCCTGGGGTACGATGAAATGACCCTTCGCGGCCCCATGAGCGAACCAACTCCATATGACGACTTTCCGCCGAGCCCGATGCGGGAGGTTCTCCGCCGCGAATGGCTCGAGGCGCAGGAGGAAGAGCGGGCGGCCGAAATCGAGCGGGCCGAGAGCCGCGCCCGCCTTCGCGAAGCCATCGAGTACGTGAAGCAGCAGGAGGCTCTGATGGCCCGCCGGCGCTGCTGGCCCTTCTAACCGGGCGGCCGGCGGGCCGCGCGCTGCTACGCCGCCGCCACCACGCCGTCCGGGCCGAGCCGCGCCCCGGAGCGCTTGGCCTCGATGTCGGCGAGCTGGTCGTCGACCCAGTCGCCCGGATCGCGCGAGGAGATAATGCTCTTCAGGCCCTCGGCCCGCCACGAGCGCTCCTCGGCGGACATGGTCAGCGCGCGGTGGATCGCGTCGGCCTGCTCCTGCACGTCGAACGGGTTGACCGAGAGCGCGAACTGGCCCAGCTCCTCGTGCGCGCCCGTGTTCTCGGAGAGCAGCGAGACCCCGTGGCGCTCGTTCACGAGCGGCCCCTCCTTGGCCACCAGGTTCATCCCGTCGAACATCGCGTTGACCATCAGCAGGTCGTAATGCTTGTAGCGGGCGATCGCCCGCTCCACGTTGTCGACGAGGTCGAGGTCGATCGGCATCCAGTCCGTCGTCCCGTGCCGGTGGTTGACCACGGCGACCAGCGCCTCGATCTTCTCGAGGTACTCCGCGTACTCGGGCACGTCCTGGCGCGACGGCATCATCTGCGCCACGAAGGTCACGTTCTCGCGGTACTCGGGGTGCTGCTCGAGGAAGAGGTCGAAGGCTGTGAAGCCGCGCAGCACGTTCTTCGAGAGGTCCGCGCGGTCAACCCGCAGGATCATGTGCTCGCGTCGGCGCCGCAGCACCTCGCGCTCGTACTGGTGCACGGCCGGCCGCTGGGCGGTGCGGCGGAAGCTCTGGGCCGAGATCGGCAGCGGGTAGTGGCGCACCCACGTCTCGCGCCCCTCGTGGCGCACCACGCCGGCCTCCATGTCCACGTCGAGGCCGAACAGCTCGGAGCAGCAGAGCAGGAAGTTGCGCCGGTAGGCGCGCGTGTGGAAACCCACGATGTCGTTGGCCAGGAGCCCCTCGTAGATGTCCTCGCGGATCTCGGTGGGCAGCACCCGCCACGCGTCCGGCTGGGTCCACGGGATGTGGATGAAGTGGTGGAGGAAGAGGTCCGGGCGCTCGGCGCGGATCACCTTCGGCGCCGTGTAGAGGTGGTAGTCGTGGAGCATCACCACCGCGTCGCGCATGTCCTCGGTCTCCTGGACGACCGCGCGCGCCAGGTCGTCGTTGACCGTCCGGTAGCCCTCCTCGTAGGCGACCACCTCCTCGCGGCTGATGTCGGGCGCGTTGGAGAGGTCCCAGAGGTAGTGCTGGATGAACCACAGGAGCGGGTTTTCGATCTCGTTGTAGAAGCGGTCGTAGGCCTCGGGATCGCTCTCCACCAGCCGCAGCCGGTACGTCGTCTCGTCGACCTCGCACTCGAAGCTGCGCCCGCCGTGGCGACGGCTCATCTCGCTGTCGCCCTCGGTCATCGTGGACGCCACCCAGAGCGCCTCGCGGTGGTCCACGAGTCCCTTCAGCGCGGTGACCAGCCCGCCGCCGCCGCGGATCGGCTGGAGCTCGCCCGCGTCGTCCGGCTCGAAGGTCGCGGGACCGCGGTTCGAGACGAGTACGAGGGGAGTTTCGTGGCTCACTGCAGGTCCGAGAAGATGCGCTGCCAGTCGCGCAGCAGGCGCGGCGTCAGGAAGTGGCGTCGCACATGCTCCTTACCCGCTCGTCCCAGCCGCTTACCAAGCTCCGGCTCGCGCAGGATCCGCAGGGCGCGGTCGGCGCACTCCTCCGGCGAGCTGACGAGGTAGCCGGTCTCCCCGTCCTGGACCTGGAGCGGGATCCCGCCCACGTCGCCGCCGATGAACGGCCGCGCCTTCCAGAGCGCCTCGGACACCGTCAGCCCGAATCCCTCACGGGTGGACTTCTGGATCACGACCTCGGCCTGCGACTGGAACGCGTTGACCTCGATCGACCCCACCTGGTTGAGGTTGTTGAGGATCTTGATGTCGGGGTCGCCGCCCGCGTACTCGAGCGTGGAGTTGAAGAACTCCCAGCCCTCCGGGTCGTCGGTGGCCATCGACCCCACGAGGGCCAGCTGCACCTCGGGAATGTCCTGCTTGACGATCCGGTAGGCGTCGATCACGCCGTGGGGGTCCTTCCACGGGTCGAAGCGGGAGACCTGGCAGATGAGCGGCCTGTCCACGTCCACGCCGAACTGGTCGCAGACGAACGCCGCGTCCTCCGGGGACAGCGCCATGTTCTTCGGCGACAGCGGGTCGATCGCCGGCGGGACGAGGTGTACCGGGCCCTTGGGATCGAGCCCGTCGGGCACGTACTGCTGGAGGTGCCAGACCGAGCCGCCGTCGTACTCGCGGATCAGCGGCTTGAGCCGCTCGATCGTCGGCGGGTGCGGCGTGGAGAGGTCGATGTGGCAGCGCCAGACCCAGTGCTTCGCCTTCTCCGGCACGTGCTGGCGCACCGCCAGCGGCTGGGGGTCGTGCACGATGATCACGTCCCAGTCGCCGGTCAGCTCGCGGGCGTTGATCTCGTTGTACTCCTCGTAGACCGTCCACTCGCTCGGGCTGAGGTCGAGCGGGTTGCCCTGGAGGGCGTTGTGCATCAGCTTCGTGGCGTTGTAGAACTCCTCGCGGCCGATGATCACCTGCCACTCGGCCTCGATTCCCACGTCGCGCATCAGCGGCACGAGCGTGTAGAGGATCTCGGAGACGCCGCCGCCGAAGGCGGTCGCGGACATGTGCAGGACGCGCAGTCCCGCCATCTGCTCGGAGAGCGCCCGGATCTCCTCGATCAGGGGACGCCCCACCAGGTGCGTGTAATCAGCCAGGGACTTGTGTCCCACCCCTACCGGCTGCAGCAAGAGGCGACTCCTATCTTGGGCTCAGACGACCGCGGCAGCCTACTCGGCGGCGAGGCCGAGTCGCTTCCTGAGCCGCATCGTGTCGCCGTCGTACTCGCAGCCGTCGACCGTGGCGTCGATGATGGCCCGGCTCAGCTCACGCTCCTCCTCGGAGAAGGTGCGCTTCTCCGAGCCCTGGACCTCCACCACGATCTCGTGGTCCTGGAGGTCGAACGAGAACCTCATCGAGGCCTCCTGCTCCTCCCCGTCCTCGCGCGCCGCGCTGCGGCGGTCGCCGCCCATGAGGAACGTGGCCGCCTCGGTGATCGCGAGCTTGAGGTCGGCCGCGGCCTCGAGCTCCAGCGGCGCGATCCGGCACACGGCCGAGAGCGCGAGCCGGGCGAGCACGACGTAGTCCGGCTTGGCCGGGATCGTGAGCGAGACGGTCCGGTTGGGGGCGGCGGCTTCGATGGCTAGACCCTACCCGAGGACACCCGGGCCACGCCAGCGTCGACGGCGGCGAGGATTTCCGCATGCAGAGCGGGGTTGGCGCTGGTCACGACCGACATCTGGAACTCCGCGCCCGAGCCGAGGAGCGGCCGGTCGTCGAGCGACCGGCCGCGGGCGTCGGTCACGATCGCACCGGCCTCGGTGGCGCAGAGCGCCGCGGCCGCCAGGTCGTACGGAGAGTTGTTGAGCACCGCGCCGCCGCCCACGCGCTCGAACTCCTCCCGCATCCCCGGCACCTCGTCCACCAGCAGCGGGCCCGGCTCCACGTACGAGTCGAGCTGGCCGGTGATCACGCGCGTCATGTCGAAGGTGGCCGAGCCGAGGTCGAAGCTGGCGCCGCCGACCGAGGAGGCGTCGATCAGCTCGGCCAGCACCTCGGTGAGCGCCCGGGCCGGGCGCCCGCGGAACCCGTAGGTCCAGAACATGCGGTCGAGCCGCTCGTTCGCCGACAGCACCGTGCCCGGCCCCTCGAGCAGGCCGCGGCCGCGCTCCGCGAGGAACGTCACGCCCGAGGGGATCTCCACCACGCAGCCCACGTGCACGTCGCCCATCCGGACCCCCTCGCGCAGCGGCGCGGCCGCCACCGACACGCAGCAGGACTCGAGCCCGGCCATCGCGGGGCGGGTGCCGTCGATCGGGTCCACCACGAGCACCTCGCTCGCGCTGCCGCCCGCCGGCACCACGAGCCCGCGGTCCTCCGAGTAGAACGCCACCTCGGGCGCACGCTCGGCGAGGAACGACTCGAGGAAGCTCTCGGCCTCCTCGTCGATCGCGAACGTCACGTCGCCGCCCGCGCCCTCGGAGCTGTGCGCCCGCCCCGAGTGCGACCCGAGCATGGGCAGCACCCGCTCGCGGAGCGCGAGCGACAGCTCCCGGACCAGCGCGGCCGTGTCCACGCTCAGCCGCCGGCCGGAGCCGGCGCGTCGTGGCCGTCGGCCACCGGGAGCTCCAGCGTGAAGACCGTCCGGCCGGGCTCCGCGTCCAGGTCGATCCGCCCGTCCATCCGCTCGGCCAGCTCGCGCGCGATCGCGAGGCCCAGCCCGGAGCCGCGCGCCGCGTCAGCGGTGTAGAAGCGCTCGAACACCTGCGACCGGGCCACGGGGTCGATGCCCGGTCCGGAGTCCGCCACCACCAGCCTGGCCGCGCCGTTCTCCCTGCCGGCGGTGACGGTCACGGCCGTGCCCTCGGGGGTGTGGCGGAGGGCATTGTCGAGCAGGATACGCATGATCTGGACCGTCCTCTCGCGGTCGCAGACGGCCTCCACCTGACCCTGGGGGAGCCTCATCTCGAGCTCGGTGCGGTGCCGGCCCACGGCCGGCCGGAACTCCGAGGCCACGTCGCGGGCGAGCTCGCCGAGGTCCACCTCCTCGAGCGCGAGCTGGAGCGAGCCGGCGTCCAGGCGGGAGAGGTCGAGCAGGTCCACCGCCAGCTTCTGGAGGCGCTCCACCTGCTCGCGCATGGTCTCCAGGAACTCGCGCCGGGTGGCGTCGTCGAGCTCCTCGTCCTCCAGCAGCTCCACGAAGCCGGCCAGCGAGAAGATCGGCGTGCGCAGCTCGTGCGACGCGTTGGCGATGAACTCCTTGCGCGCGCGGTCGACCAGAGCGAGCTGGCGCTGCATCTCGTTGAAGGTGCGGGTCAGCTCCCCGAGCTCGTCGCGGGAGTCGATCGGCAGCGGCGGCACCGGCCGGCCCGCGGTCACGTCGCGCGCGGCCAGCTCGAGCCGGCGCACCCGCCGCGCGAGCCTCCGCGCCACCAGGAACCCGCCGATCAGCGCCACCAGCAGCGCCACCACCCCGGCCACGATCAGCCGGTCGCGAACGAGCGCCACGGAGTCGTCCACGTCGGCGAACGAGCGCGAGTAGAGGACGATCCAGACCGGCTCGCCGCGGTACAGGATCGGCGTGGCCACGCGGCCCTCGCGCCCGATCCGCGTCACGAGCCGCCGGTCCCGCCGCGCGCGCTCGGCCAGCGCGTAGTCCGGGTTGACCTGCGGCGCCGCGTTCGAGTCGGAGATCGGGTAATAGCTGCGCTCGCCGGTGCTCGAGCGCTGGATGCCGAGCAGGGTCACCCGCGCGCGGCTCGAGTCCCCGACGGCGCGGACCAGCTCGTCGAGGTCGTGGTTGGAGACGTTGCGCCCCACCACGCGGCGGATCGACGGCGAGGACGACTCCGCCACGCGCTCGAGGTCCACGAGCCGGTCCTGGCGGAGCTGCGCGGTGAGCCGCGGGAGCACCACGAAGATGGCGGCCGCGAAGGCGAGCGCGGTGATCGCCAGGAAGAGAAGCGCGAGCTTGTTCTGCAGCCGAAGCGCCGGCAGGCGGGCCGCCATGCCGTTCAGCGTAAGGGTTGGGTCAGCGGTCGCGGAAGTGGTAGCCCACTCCGCGCACCGTGAAGATCAGCTCCGGCTCGCGCGCGTCGCGCTCGAGCTTCTCGCGCAGGTGCCGGATGTGGACGTCGATGGTGCGCGGGTCGCGGAACGCGGAGTCGCCCCAGAGGCGCTCCAGCAGCATCCCGCGGCTGTACACGCGGCCGGGGCTGCGCGCGAGCACCGAGAGGATCTCGAACTCCACGTAGGTCAACCGGATCGGGTCGCCGCTCAGCTCCACCGAGCGCTTGGCGAAGTCGATCCGCAGCTCGCCGTTCTCGAGCGGCTCCTCGGCGGCGTCGCCGTTGCGGCTGAGCCCCGCGCGCCGCAGCACGGCCTTCACGCGGCTCGAGAACTCGCGCATCGAGAACGGCTTGGTGATGTAGTCGTCGGCGCCGAGCTCGAGGCCTAGGACCTTGTCCACCTCCTCCGTCTTGGCGGTGAGCATGATGATCGGCACCGTGCTCTTGGCACGCAGCTCCTTGCAGACGTCGAAGCCGTCGACCTCGGGAAGCATCACGTCGAGCACGACCAGGTCGAAGTGGTCGTCGCGGAAGCGCTCGAGGGCCTCCCTGCCGGTCGTCGCCGCGACCACGTCGTAGCCCTCCTTCCGGAGCGGATACGAGAGCAGCGTCTGCACCGACTGCTCGTCGTCGACCAGGAGGATCCTGGGGGGCTGGGCTGACATTCCGTCGTCCTTAACCCGCGGGATTGTAGGTTGGAGCGGTCATCTCGGGCACCGAATCGTGATCGAACCCCGCATCTATCGCGCGGCGTTCCTACCCGCGCTGCTGGGTCTGGTGGTCGCGATGTTCTCGCTGGAGAGCCCGCCGCGCCCGCTCCAGCAGGCGGCGCCGGCGGACGTCCTCTTCGAGGGATCGGCCGCCGCCAACACGGTGCGCTCGATCGTGCAGCGCACGCCCGACCGCCGAACCGGCTCCCCCGGCGAGCAGGCCGTGGCCGCCCGCGTGACATCCGCGTTCCGCCACTTCGGGCTCCAGACGTCGATCGACCGCTTCAAGGACGGCAACACGAGCCTCACCAACGTGATGGCGCGCCGGCCGGGGGTCTCGCGCCACCAGGTGGTGGTGATCGCCGCGCGCGACGCGCTGTCGGTGCCCGACGCCACCGGCTCGGCCGCCGACACGGCGGCGCTCATGGAGTTCGGGCGGGTGCTCCAGGGACGCGCCACGCAGAAGACCGTCGTGCTCGCATCTGTCGGCGGTGGCACCGGGGGCGAGGCCGGGGCGCGGCGGCTCGCCCAGCACCTCGGGTCGATCGGCCCCGTCGACGCCGTGATCGTGCTCTCGAACATGGGCGCGCCGCACTCGCACGGGCCGCTGCTGGTGGACTGGTCGAACAACGCGACGCGCGGCAACCTCGGGCTGCGCCGCACGGCCGCCAACGCCCTGCGCAACGAGGTGGGCGAGGACGGGGGCCCCGCGGGGAGCGCCCCGGCCCAGATAGCGCGCCTGGCCTTCCCGGTCGGCCTGGGCGCCCAGGGCGTGCTGATCGAGGACGGGGTGACCGCGATCCGCGTGTCGGCGAGCGGGGAGCTGGCCGCGCCGCGCGGCGAGCGCCAGGTGAGCGACGTGCACCCCGTGCGCTACGAGGAGTTCGGCCGCGCCGCGCTGCGGCTGCTGTTCACCCTCGATGAGCAGCCCCGCCCGCCCGATCACGGTCCGCGCTCGTACGTGACGGTCGGGGGCCGCCTGGCGCCGGGCTGGGCGCTGTCGCTGCTGGCCATCACCCTGATCCTGCCGGTGCTCGTGGCGTCGATCGACGCGCTCGCCCGGGCACGGCGGCGCGGGGCGCCCGTGCTGCCCTGGCTCGCGTGGGTGGCCGCCGGGACCGTCCCGTTCCTGGCCGGACTCGCGCTGGCCGAGCTGCTGGTGCTGGTGGGCATCGCCACCGATGCGCCCGCCGCCCCGCTCGACCCGAGCGCCGCCCCCGTGGACGCCTCGGCGGTGGGGGTCGTGGTGGCCGTGGTGCTCACGATCGCACTGGTCTGGATCCTCATGCGCACGTCGCTGCTGCGGCGCGGCCGCCGCCTGCCCGACCCGACCGAGCCGGGCGCCGGCGTGGCGATCACCCTCGTGCTCTGCGGGCTCACGCTCGCCTCGTGGGCGATCAACCCGTTCACCGGGCTCGCGCTCGTATTGCCGCTGCACCTCTGGATGCTCGCCGTGCTCACGGGCGTGCGCGCGCGGACGCGGATCTGGATGACGCTGGCGGGGCTGCTTCCCGCGGCGGCGATCGTGGCCACGTACGCGCAGCAATTTCGCATGGGGCCGGTCGAGGGCGGCTGGTACCTGTTCTTCCTCGTGACCGGGCACCAGGTGGGGCTGGTCAGCGCGCTGCTCGGATGCGTGGCGCTCGGCGTGCTCGGGTCCGTGGCGGCGGTGGCTCTCGCCCACGCCCGGCGCGGGGACCCCGATGTGCCGCACGTTCCCGGCAGCGGCGGCCGGCCGCCCGTGGACAGGCGTTCGGTGAGCGGGCCGGCGGGTCCCCCGCTCGAGCGCGTGCGCCGATAGTGGCCATATGGGAGGGAGCGGCGTAGCCTGGTTGCGATGGACAAAGCGGAGCTGATGCGCCGGGTCAGGGCGGGCCAGTACGTCGTGGACCCGCATGCGGTCGCCGGCGCGATGCTCGGGCGCCGAACCGTGCGCGAGGCGCTGCTCGGCGGGTCAGAGGTGCTCGAACCCCGCGAGCGCGACCGGCGCGCCCCCGGGTCCGACCAGCACGACGCCCGCTCCCGGCCCGACCCGGCCTAGCCAGCGCACCCAGGCGCCCGCCGAGCGGGCGGCCGCCTCGATCGCCTCGCGCCGCTCGGGCGCGACGGTGAGCAGCAGCTCGTAGTCGTCGCCGCCCGCCGCGGCCAGCTCGAACGGGTCGCGGCCCGCCGCCTCCGCCACCGCCTCGACTCCGGCGGCCACGGGCAGCGCCTCGAGCCGGACCTCGACCGCCACCCCGCTCGCCTCGGCGATGTGCTGAGCGTCGGCGGCAAGCCCGTCGCTCAGGTCGATCATCGCGGACGCACCCGCGAGCGCGAGGGCCCGGCCGGCGGCCAGCCGCGGCTCCGGGCGGAGGTGGCGGAGGATCAGAGCGTCGCGCTCGGCCGCCGCGAGTGCGGTCTCCAGGCCGCGCAGCAGGAGCAGGCCGGCCGCGGCCCCACCCAGCTCGCCGGTCACGCCGAGCAGGTCGCCCGGCCGCGCCCCGTCGCGGTACGCCAGCTCGTGCTCCGACCCCGCCCAGCCGTTCACGCTGACCGCGATCGAGAGCACCGGGCCGGCGGTCACGTCGCCGCCGGCGATCGCGGTGCCGGTGGCCACCGCAAGCTCCTCCATCGCACGCACCATCTCGAGCGCGTCCGACTCGCCCAGATCGGCGGGCGCCGCCAGCGCCGCGTAGGCCTCGCCCGGCTCGGCGCCCATCGCCGCCAGGTCGGACAGCCCGCGGGCGAGCGCCTTGTGGCCGATGTCGCCGGGCGAGTGGGTCGAGCGCTCGAAGTGCACGCCATCCACGACCGAGTCGATCGAGGTGACCACCACGCCCTCGGCGCGCGTGACCGCGGCGTCGTCGCCGCTGCCGCGCAGCAGGCGCCCGCCGCGCGCCCCGACGATCCCCTGGAACGCACGGATCAGATCGCGCTCGGGCATCAGACGAGCGGAACCGCGATCGGGAACGTCCAGGCACAGAGCACGATCGTGGCCCAGGTGAGCCGCCGGTCCGCGGCCAGAGCGGCGAGCGGCAGCAGCCACAGCACGTACCACGGCACGAGCCACGCGGAGCACACCAGGATCGCGAACGTGGCCCAGCCGGCCATGCGGATCGGGTCGGCCCCGCGCCAGGTGCGCAGCAGCAGCCACAGCAGGACCGCGCCGAACGCGATACCGAACACGGCGCGCACGGCGTCGCGGTAGTCGAGCCGGTCCCCGGGAAGCAGCACGCTGAGCAGCTCGGCCCCCTTGTACGGGAGGCTCCAGCTGGAGCTGCGCCCCTGGTTCGAGCTGAGCACCGTGAGCGCGTCGAGCGCATTGGTGCCGAAGCCGACGAGCGCGAGCACCACGATCCCGAGCACGGCCGCCAGCGCAGCGAGCAGTGCCCCCCGCCGATGACCGCGCGCGCCCGCGATCAGGAACGGCACCACGAGCCCCGCCGAGGCCTTCAGCCCCGCCGCGGCGGTGGTCCAAGCCGAGGCGGCGCGCGGCGAGCCGGCGGCCCACGCGGCCAGGCCGGCCGTGGTCAGCAGCACCACGAGCGTTTCGTTGTGCGCCCCGCCCACGTCGTGCACGAGCACCACCGGGTTGAGGCCCACGAACAGCGCCGCGGGCAGCGGGTCGCGCCGCAGCCGCTCCGCCGCGCGCCAGACCAGCGCGACTATTCCCAGCGAGGCGAGCGCGGCGATCGCCTTCAGGATCCACAACGCGGCGGGCACGCCGAGCGGCGCGAGCGGGTAGGTGAGCAGCGTGAACGCCGGGCCGTAGACCGACCTGGCGCCCCTCGACCCGGCGAACAGGTAGACCTCGTCGCCCCGGATGTCCACCGGCGCGTGCTTGTACGGGTCGAGCGAGTGCTCCACGCCGAGCCGGGCGTAGGCGATGTAGGAGAAGACGTCCTGCGAGAGCAGCGGCGGGGCGAGCAGGAACACCACGTGCAGCCCGACGATCGCCCACACCGCGAACCGCCGCCCCACGTCCGCCGCGCGCCGGAACACCACCACGTAGAGCACCAGCGCCAGCCACAGGCCGGCGTAGAAGAGCGGCCGCGCGGCCCCGCCCGATGCGCCGTCGAGCCCGGCGAATTGCAGCGGCCCGAGCAGCCAGCCGGGCGAGCCGCCGCCGTGCTCCGTCGCCGGTATGAGATGGGAGCTGGGCGCCGCGGGCAGAGCCGCGAGCGCGACGTACAGCAGGCAGAGCGCCGCGAGCGCGACGATGCCCGGGCGCCTACTGGCCGCCGTTTCCTCCGCCGTTGCCGTTGCCCCCGCCGTTGCTCTTGTGGCCGTTCCCGTTCTTCGGCGGCTTGGGCGCCGGCGTGGTCTTGGGCGGGCCCTGCGGCGGCGCGGCGTACAGGCGCGGGTCGTAGCCGCTGTGGCCGCCGCCGCCGGCCGAGTTGCCGCCGGCCGGCGGGCCGTAGTTGTAGGTCTGCTGGCCCGGCACGTTGCCGCCCGTGCCGGAGTTGCGGCCGTAGAAGGCGCTGAAGGTGGCCGGGTGCTGCGGCAGGGCGAACGGGCTGCACGCGGTGTGCGCCGGGAGCATGAAGTCGTGCCAGATCTGCGTGGGGAACGTGCCGCCGGCCACCTCGATCCCGTGCACGCTGCGCATCTCCTTGAGCGCGTTCGGGTAGCCAACCCAGACCGCCGCCGCCAGCGAGGGCGTATAGCCCGCGAACCAGGCGTCGTTGTAGTTGTCGGTGGTCCCCGTCTTGCCGGCCGCCGGGCACCCGAACTGGGCCTTGGTGCCGGTGCCCTTCTGCACGTTCATCTGGAGGATCTTGGTGGTCTCGTAGGCCACACCGTCGCTGATCACGCGCTTGCGCTTGGGCTTGCCGAGGTCGTCGGACTTCCCGTCCGGGAACTCCACGCTCTGGATCGCCTTGGGCTCGCTGTACATCCCGCCCGCGGCGAGCGTGGCGTACGCGCTCGACATCTCGAGCGGGGACACGCCGAGGCGCAGGCCGCCGAGGCCCTCCGACGGGATCCCGTCGAGCTTGGTCCGTATGCCGAGCAGGTGCGCGGTGTTGGCCACCTCCTTGGGCCCGACGTCGATGTCGAGCTGCGCGTACACGGTGTTGTCCGACTTGAGCGTGGCCGTGACGAGGTTCATCGGCCCGCCGTAGGTGTTCGCGTAGGTCTTCACCTGCCACGGCCCGAAGCCCGGCACGTTGAGCGAGAGCGGCTTGGACACGTAGATCGTCTTGTTCGGGTCGATCCCCTTGCGCAGCGCCGTGACCAGCACCATCGTCTTGAACGACGAGCCGGGCTGGCGGTGCCCCTGGGCCGCGAGGTTGAAGGTGCGGTCGTTGTAGTGACCGCTGGAGGCCATCGCCCGGATGTAGCCGGTCTTCGGGTCGATCGCCACGATGGCGGAGCTCGGATCGCCCGGCCAGCTGAGCTGCCCGTTGATCGCGGCGCGGCCCATCTGCTGCATCTTCGGGTCGATCGTGGTGTGGATCTTGAGCCCGCCGCGGCGGTAGATGCCCACGCCGTAGCGCTGGATCAACTGGTCCTGCACGTAGTCGAAGAAGTACGGCTCGCGGCGCGTGTCGAAGATCCGGCTGCGCCGGAGCCCGAGCGGCTCGGACGACGCCGTGTCCGCCTCCTGCTGGGTGATGAACTGGTTGTCGGCCATCTTCTGAAGCACGCGGTTGCGGCGCTCGAGGGCGGCGGTGGGGTTACGGAGCGGGTTGTACTCGGACGGCGCCTGCGGGAGGCCGGCGAGCATCGCCGCCTGCGTGAGCGTGAGCTTGTTCGCCGGCCGCGAGAAGAAGAGCTGGGACGCCGCCTGGATCCCGATCGCCGTCTTGCCGTTCACGGTCCCGTAGGGGATCACGTTGAGGTACTCCTCCAGGATCCACTGCTTGCTCTTCGCCTGCTCGAGGTCCGCCGCCATCTTGGCCTCGCGGATCTTGCGCTGGATGTTGCGCTGCGGGTTGGCGATGTAGAGCTGGCGGACGAGCTGCTGGGTGATCGTGGAGCCGCCCTGCTTGTTGCGTTGCGCGAGCACGTCCTCGAACGCGGCACGCCCCACGGACTGCACGTCCACGCCCTTGTGCTTGTAGAAGCGCTCGTCCTCGATCGCCACCGTGGCCTGCCGGATGATCGGCGGCATCTTCTTCCACGGGACCGGCGTGCGGATCGTGTCCGACTGCACGTAGCCGAGCCGCGAGCCGTCGGCCGCGTAGATGATCGAGCTCTCGCCCTTGTCGATCGGCTTGAGCGTGTTGATGTCGGGCGCCGAGGCCGCGACGGCGAACACCCAGCCGATGCCCGAAAGCCCCGCGATCACCACGACCGCGGCGGCCAGGAGCAGCGCGAGCAGCGCGCCGTTGCGGCCCGTGTGACCGCTTTTCCTACGGAGTCTTCTCTGGCGTGGGCTCATCGCGCGAGGGCGCCCCTGCGGGCCCGGTCGAGGATAGTCCCTCGCGCTGTAGTCGTTCGAGGCACGCGACCCTCAGTCCTGCCTCCAGTGCGGGCCGCTCGGCGCGGCTCGCGGCGGTGGCGCCGGCCACGATCCGGATCGCGTCCTTCTCGACCTCGTCCACGCGCACGTCCACGCCCTCCTCGCGGCCGAGCACGGCGAGCGCCCGGATCGGGTCGGCGTCCGGCGGCACGTAGAGGGCCACCTCCACGCGCACCGGCCCGGTGCCGATCGTGTGGTTGGCGACCGTGTTCTGGGCCAGGCGCTCGTTCGGCACGATCACGCGCGTGCCGTCGTCGCACGCGATGTAGGTGTAGGTCAGGCGGATGTCCTCCACCGTGCCGGTGCTGCTCTCGAACGTGACCACGTCGCCGATCCGGATCGGCTGGGTGATCGCGATCAGCGCGCCGGCCACCGCGTTGGCCAGCGTGGCCCGTGCGGCGAAGCCGACCACCAGGCCGAGCACCGCGGACGAGGCGAGCGCGCCCGTGGCCACGCGCCGCACGCCCTCGAACTGGCTGAGCGCGAGCGCGATCCCGACGAAGAGGATCAGCGCGTAGATCAGCCGCCGGAGCAGCCGCAGGCGCGTGCCCGCCGCGGGCCCGCCGCCGCCCGGCACCGACGCCGCGAGGGCCTCGGCCCGGCGCGCAACCGCGCGATCCACGAGCTGGGCCGCAGCGAACGCGACTACGAGCGTGACGATGGCCGTGACCACGGCCGGCAGCGTACGCAGCCGCTCGGACCGCGCCCGGTCCGCCACAATCCGCCGCCATGCCGGCCGCGCCACGTGCCGTCCTGCTCGACTCGCTCGGCACCCTGGTCGAGCTGGACTCCGTGGTCCCGCGGCTGCGCGCGGAGCTGGCGGGCCGCGGCTTCGACCTCGGCGAGGAGCGCCTGGGGCGGGCGTTCGGCGCGGAGGTGGCCTACTACGTCGAGCACCACACCGCGGGCCGCGACGAGAGCACGCTCGCGGAGCTGCGCAACCGCTGCGCCGCCGTTCTGCTCGAGGAGCTCGCCGTGCCGGAGCTGGCGCTGCCCGACGCGCGCGACGCGCTGCTGGCGTCGCTCTCCTTCCGCGCCTTCCCGGACGTGGCGCCGGCGCTGCGCGACCTGCGCGAGCGCGGGCTGCGTCTCGTGGTCGTCAGCAACTGGGACTGCTCGCTGCGCGAGGTGCTCGACTCGGCCGGGGTGCTGGAGCTGGTCGACGGCGCGGTGTCCTCCGCGGAGGCGGGTGCCGCCAAGCCGGACGGGGCGCCGTTCCGCGCCGGGCTCGCGGCGGCCGGGTGCGGGCCGGAGGAGGCGGTGCACGTGGGCGACTCGGAGGAGAACGACGTGGCCGGCGCGCTGGCCGCGGGGATACGCCCGGTGCTGATCCGCCGCCACGGCTCGGAGCCCGCCGGGGAGCTGCAGGCGATCGCGAACCTGGGCGAGCTGGCGGCCGTACTCTAGGTCCGGATGGGCACCCCCGCGCCTCCGTACGGCCCGCAGTTCGGCCACGGCTACGCCTTTCCGCACCCGCCGCCTCCGGACCCGCCCGAGCTGCCGGAGCCGGCCTCGCGCTGGCCCGCCTGGCCGTGGTGGTACGGGCCCGCGGCGATGGGGATCGCGTTCATGGGCACGCTGATCGTGGTGGCCGTGATCGCGGCGATCGCCACGGCCGCCGGCGCCAAGGACGTGAGCAACTCCAAGGGCTTCCTCCAGTTCGGCACCATCGCGCAGGAGCTGATCTTCGTGGCGGTGGCGGTGTTCCTCGCCGCGCGCACGGTGCGCCCGCGGCTCTGGCACTTCGGGCTGCGGCCGGCGCGCTTCTGGCCCACGGTGGGCTGGGCCGCGCTCGGCTTCGCGGTCTACTGGGTGCTGGCGATCGTCTACAGCGCGCTCGTCTCCTCGAACTCCGACCAGAAGACGCTCGAGGACCTCGGCACCAAGGACGGCAAGGCGTGGCTGGTGGGCGCCGCGCTCGTGGTGATCACGTGCGCGCCGGTCGCGGAGGAGCTGTTCTTCCGCGGGTTCTTCTACCGCGCGCTGCGCACCAGGCTCCCGGTCGCGCTCGCGGCGATCGCCGACGGCGCGCTCTTCGGCGGCATCCACGTGGGGAGCACGCCCGCCGAGGTGCTGCCGGTGCTGATGATCCTCGGGGTGATCTTCTGCCTGGTCTACGAGCGCACCGGCACGCTGTTCTCGACGATCTGCCTCCACGCGCTCAACAACACGCTGGCGTTCGGCGTGAGCACGCACGAGTGGGCCGTGGGGGGCGCGGTGGGCGGGCTCACGATCGGCGGCGCCATCCTCGCTGCGCGGCTACTCTCGGCGCATCCTGCGCCCCGCGGGAGGAGTGCGATGGCGCCAAACCCGGGTAGGACCTGAACCGATCGGCTTGAATGTGACGAACATGAGAACTCGCGCGCTGCTCCTCTGCCTCCTCGTCCCGCTCGCCCTCGCCGGCCCCGCGCACGCCCAGCTCCCGCCGGTCGATCCGACCACCCCGCCCCCGGCGGCCCCCGCCGGCGCCAAGCTGTCGGTCGGCGTGGCCTCGATCGGGGACAGGGGCAAGCGCTGGGTGCTGGCCGGCCAGTCGCTCGTGGCCTCGGGCCGGCTCGACCCGTTCGTGGCCGGCGAGAAGGTCACCGTGAGCCTCTACAAGGGCAAGAAGCGGATCGGCAGCCGCACGGTCAAGGTGAAGGACGACCACGGCCACGGCAAGTTCACCACCTCCTTCGGCGGGGCCAAGACGCCCGGCTCCTACTTCGTGGTCGCCAAGCACGAGGGCACCACCGCCCAGAAGAGCGCCAGCTCGCAGCGCGCGCGCTTCGGCGCCGTGGGCACGGGCGGCTCGAGCGGCGAGCAGGTGCGCCTGCTCCAGATCCTGCTGCGCCGGCTCGCCTACGTCACGCCGCTCAGCGGCCACCTCGACGCGGCCACCGGCCGGGCCGTGCTCGCCTTCCGCAAGGTCAACGGGATGAGCCGCATCAGCGGAACCAACTACGCGATCTACAGCGCGCTCTTCCAGGGCCGCGGCGGCTTCAAGCTGCGCTTCCCCAAGGCCGGCCGCCACGCGGAGGCCGACCTCTCCCGCGGCGTGCTCGTGCTGGCCGACAAGGGCGCGCCGGTGCGGATCTACGTCACCTCGCCGGGCAAGCCGTCCACGCCCACCGTGCGCGGCACCTTCCACGTGTACCGCCGCTCGCCGGGCACCAACTCGCACGGCATGGTCAACTCGGCCTACTTCATCCGCGGCTATGCGGTGCACGGGTACGCGGACGTGCCCACGTACAACGCGAGCCACGGGTGCCTGCGCGTGCCGGTCCCCAACTCCCGGTCGATCTACGACTGGCTCACGATGGGGACGCGAGTGGACGTGTACGCCTAGCGGCGTCGTACCCGCCGCGGATCAGCTCCGGCCAGCGGCGCCGGTCCAGGAACAGGCCGTAGAAGGACGACGGCCCCGTGCCCGCGTCGAGCACGCGATCGAAGTCCGCCCCGTCCAGCAGGCGCTCGGGGCTCGGCCTCTCCGCGGCGCCGGCGTCCGAGTAGAAGCGGCCCTCGATCCTCACCGCCTCGCGCTCGTGCGGCGACGCAACGGCCACGCGCACCAGCTCGCCCAGCGTCAGCTCCGGCGTGGCGACGCTGCCCAGCGGCTCCGAGCGGCCGCTCTCGAGGTCGTGTGCGAGCACCTGGAACGGGACCTCCGTCGCGCCCGCCGACATCCGCCAGACGTGGCGCGGGAAGAGCTGCTCCACCGCCCTCGCCTTCGCCAGGCCGCTGAACCCGCGCAGCGCCGAGGCCGCGAAGCGCGGCAGGCCGGTCCACTGGACTCCGAGGTGGTCCTCGGGACGCCAAGCGAGCGCGCAGTCGGCCATCTCCTCGGCGCTCATGCCGGCGGCCCACATCGCGCCCCAGAGCGCCGAGCCCGAGCAGGTGGAGATCAGCGCCGGGCGGGCGCCGCTCTCCTCGAGCGCCCGGGCCAGGCCGATCATCGCCACCGAGCCGGCGCCGCCGTCCGTGCCCACCACGGCCACGCGCTCGCCGGCCCAGGGCGCGGCCGGATCCGGTTCGAGCGGGGGCAGCACGGCGGCGGGCGTGCCGGCGCGGCGATCGACCAGCGGCAGTGGCAGCAGGGCCTGACGGGCGTTGGGAAGGAAGCCGAGGTCGAGCCTCACGCCGCGGGTAGATTACGCGCGTGGTGTCCTTCCTCGTCGACCCTCCTGGGCTCTATGCCACAGGCCTCGCGTACGGCCGCCTCGCGCCGGAGGAGGCACAGGGCCCGATCGCGAAGGCGGCGGGCGCGGCCTGCCTGGCGCTGTTCTGGGGGGTCGGAGCGTCGCTCTACCTGAACGCGCCGTACACCAGGCCCGCCTGGCCGCTTCTCCCCGGGCGCGACGGGCGCGACTTCATGGTCAACTTCCCGGTGCTCAGCGTGAGGACCAGGCGGCGCAGCCGGCGGCTCGACGCGGGCGCCGCCGCGGCGCTCCTCGGCGTCTACCCGCTGGCGCTCTGGCTGGGCTGGGACCGCGGCCGCCGGACCCGTCCGCGCGGCGCGTGAGCCCGCGCGAGGCCCTCGTCGCGGAGCTGCGCGAGCACGCGCTGGTGCTCGGCGAGTTCACGCTCACGAGCGGAGCGACCTCCACCTACCTGATCGACGCCAAGCGCGCGATCCTCCGCCCCGCCGGGTTCCGCGCGCTCGCGCAGCTGGTGGCGGCGGAGGTCGAGGCCACCGGTGCGGGCGCGGTGGGCGGCATGACCATGGGCGCGGACCCGATCGCGTGCGCCGGCCTCGCGGGCGGGGCGGACGTGCCCGCCTTCTTCGTGCGCAAGGAGCGCAAGGAGCACGGCCTCTCGCGCTGGATCGAGGGGCCGCCGCTCGATCCGGGCACGCGCTGCCTGATCGTGGAGGACGTGGTCACCACCGGCGGGTCCACGATCCGCGCGATCGAGCGGGTGCGCGACGAGGGGCACGAGATCTGCGGCGTGCTGGTGATCCTCGACCGCCTCGCCGGCGGCGACGAGGCGATCCGCGACGCGGCGGGCCGCGACGTGCCGTACACGGCGCTCACGACGATCGACGACGTGCACCCGGACCGCCCCGACCGCTGAGCCGCGCGCCGGCCCGCGGCCCCGGGCGGGCTAGTCCTGCGGCGGGCGGGCGCGGAAGAGCCGGACCGGCTCGGTCACGCCCTTGAGGCGCCTGCGGCCGGCCGGCGACCAGCGGAACCTGTCGCCCGCCTGGGCACGGGCCTCCTCGGTGCAGAGCACGCTGCTCGGGCGCGCCACGCCGGTCACGCGGCTCGCCGTGTTCACGGGGCTGCCGTACCAGTCGCCGGCTCGCTGAAGTGCGAGGCCGTGCGCGATCCCGGACCGCAGCGGCGGGAAGTCCTTGCCGGCCTCGTCCGAGCGCCGCACGAGCTCGAGCGCCGTGTCCACCACCGCCCCGGCCTCGGTGCCCACGAGCATCGCGGCGTCACCGATCGTCTTGACGAGCCGGACCGGATTGACCGCCACGTCGGACGCCAGCTCCGCCAGCCGCCCGGCCACCACGCTCAGGTCCTCGGGCGGTATCTCCTCGCCCAGCTTGGTGAAGCCCACGAGGTCGGCGAAGCAGACCGTGACCTCCTGCGTGCCCTCGATCTTGCCGGTCTCGAGCTCGACCCGGCTGACCACGTCGTTGCGCACCAGCTCGCGGAGCTGCACCCGGTAGACGTACTCGAGCTCGGGCCCGATCACCGGGATCAGCTGCTCGGCCACCGCGGCGTAGCGGAGGCCCGCGTCGCGCTCGTTGTCGTCGGGCCGGGCGAGCGCCTGGCCAACGAGCTGCATGGAGGCGTCGGCGATGCGGCGCATGCCCTCGCCCAGCACGCGCGCCACCTGCGTGATCCCGTCCTGGGGAAGCCCGGCGTCGATGAACTGCTTGAGAAGCTCCGCGCCGCGCAGGTCCTCGTCGCCGTAGACCTTCTCGTCCCGGCCGGCCACCGGCAGGCCGAGCGCCTGCCACTGGCGCTCGAGCACGTCGAGCGGCACACCGGTCTTCTCGGCCAGCTCCTTCGCGGTGTACTTCTCGTGCGTGCCGAGCACCTGCTCCACCGGGAGCAGCGCGAGGCGGTCCTCCGCGACCGCCCGGCGCAGCTCGTCGATCGAGACGCCGGACTCGGAGAGCTGCCGGAGCAGGTCCAGCCGGCTCGCCCGCGCGCCCTCGTCCTCGAGTCCCTCGAGCAGGCCCTCCGCCTCGAAGTCCGGCGTGCCGGCTATGCGCCCTCCCGCAGGAGCTCGCGCAGGCGGGACTCGGGAAGGACGGCGGGGTCGGTCTCCTCCATGAAGTCGAGCAGGGCGCGGGTGAAGCGCCGCGGGTTGTCGCGGTGCGGGAAGTGGCCGGCGTTCGGGAAGGACACCAGCCTGCTGCCGGGCATCGCCTCGTTGGCCCGCAGGCCGTGGCGGAAGGGGATGACCGGGTCGCGCTCGCCCCAGACGATCAGCGAGGGCATCTCGGCCGCGAGGTAGAGCCGGTCGGTGGCGCTCACGCGCTGGCCGCCGGGGTCGATGATGCCGCGCAGCGTGTGGATGAACGCCGCGCGCGCCTCCACGTCGGAGAGCGACGAGAACCCGCGCCAGATCTCCTCGAGGTCGGCGCCCGGGCGCATCCCGAGCCCCCCCACCACGCCGGCCACCGCGTTGGTGAGGTTCACGATCGGACGTGCGGTCAGGAGCGGGAGCACGAACTCCGAGCCCGGCAGCGCGGCTGCCCGCAGCAGGATGTTGACCTCGCGGCCGAGGCCGCCGCTCGACACGAGCGCGAGCCGCTCCACGCGCTCGGGGAACTGGTAGGCCATCTGCATCGCCACCCCGCCGCCGAGCGAGTGGCCCACGACGCTGGCGCGGTCGTGGCCGAGCGCGGCCAGCAGGTCGCGGATGCCGCTGGCGTAGGCGCCGAGCGAGTAGTCGCCGCGCGGCTTGGCGGACTCGCCGTGGCCCAGCATGTCGGGCGCGACCACGGTGTGGTGCTCGGACAGCTCCTCGATCGTGTCGAGCCAGGTGTCGGAGCTGCCCGTGATCCCGTGGATCAGGACGATGACGGGGCCCCGCCCGGCCTGCCGGTAGCTGACCCGGTGGCCGTGCAGAACTATCTCTTCGCGTTGCATCGGTCTCCCTTCAGAGCCTACGGGCGTCGGGCCCGAGGCGGCGGCGTGACATCGAACTAACCGAGCGGCCGGCTATCGGTACGTGACTGTACGCACGCAATCGGGTTCGACCGGTAGCGTGCCGGGGCGATGAGGTTCGGCCTCTTCTACGAGCACCAGCAGCCGCGTCCGTGGGGGGAGGGCTCCACCGAGAAGCTGCTGAACGACGCGCTCGACCAGGTGGAGCTGGCGGACCGGCTCGGCTTCGACTACGTCTGGGAGGTCGAGCACCACTTCCTCGAGGAGTACTCGCACTCGAGCGCTCCCGAGGTGTTCCTGGCGGCGGCGAGCCAGCGCACCAAGCGCATCCGCCTGGGCCACGGGATCGTGCAGCTCCCGCCCGCGTTCAACCACCCGGCGCGGATCGTGGAGCGCGCCGCCACGCTCGACCTGATCTCGGGCGGGCGCGTGGAGCTGGGCACCGGCGAGGCCAGCTCGCAGGCGGAGTTGGGCGGCTTCGGCGTGGACCGCGAGTCCAAGCGCGCGCAGTGGGAGGAGGCGATCGACGTGGTGGCGCGCATGTTCGCCGAGGAGCCGTTCGCCGGGGTGGACGGCGAGTTCATCAGCATGCCGCCGCGCAACGTGATGCCCAAGTCCAAGCAGCGGCCGCACCCGCCGCTGTGGGTGGCGTGCAGCCGCCGCGACACGATCCTGATGGCCGCGCGGCATGGCATCGGCGCGCTGTCGTTCTCCTTCGTGGAGCCGGAGGAGGCGAAGGAGTGGGTGGACGACTACTACGCGCTGATCGAGTCCGACGAGTGCGTGCCGGCCGGCTTCGCGGTGAACCCGAACTTCGCCGTGGTGCTGCCGATGATGTGCCACGAGGACGAGGCGCAGGCGATCGAGCGCGGCATCGACGGCGCCCACTTCTTCGGCTACTCGCTCGCGCACTACTACGTGTTCGGCGAGCACGTGCCCGGCAAGACCAACATCTGGGAGGCGTTCCAGCGCGACCGCTCGGAGAAGGGCTTCGCGCGCGAGATCGTGTCGCCGGATGC
>JAXDJC010000137.1:0-13888 GCA_034663685.1 Thermoleophilaceae bacterium | reverse complement strand
TTCGAGTTCATGAAGGAGGGCGCGCAGCGCGTCTTCGTTGTCACCGACCAGGTGATACGCGGGACCGGCCTGGTCGACCGCGCGGAGTCCGGGGTCACCGACGGCGGGCTCGAGCTGGCCGGGGTGTTCGACGACGTGCCGCAGGACTCGGCCGTCGACGTGGTGGCCCGCTGCGCCGAGGCCGCGAAGGAGGCCGGCGCCGACTCGTTCCTGGCGGTCGGGGGCGGGTCGGTGATGGACACCGCCAAGGCGGCGGCGGTGCTCTTCACGCACGGCGGGACCGTGCACGACTACGAGGGCCTCTACGCGCTCCCGCGCGAAAACGACGGCATGGGCGCGCCGATCGAGCTGGCGCCGCTCGCCTGCGTGCCCACCACGGCCGGAACCGGCTCCGAGGTGTCGATGGCGGCGGTGGTGAAGGACCACGAGGCCAAGGTCAAGCTCGAGCTGGCCGACATGCCCATGTTCCCGCGGCTCGCGGTGCTCGACCCGGAGTCCACCCGCACGCTGCCCGCGAAGATCGCCGCCGCCACCGGCATGGACGCGATGACCCACGCGATCGAGGGCTACGTGACGGTGGAGTCGAGCCCCTTCAACGACGCCGAGGCGCTGCACGCGCTGCGGCTCATGCGCGACAACCTCGAGCGGGCCGTGGCGAACGGGCCAGACGACGACGAGGCGCGCGGCAACATGCTGGTGGCGGCGTCGCTCGCCATCACCGTCTACCTCGGCTCGACGCACGCGATGTCGCATCCGTGCGGCGCCCACTTCGGCGTGCCCCACGGCGTGGCCAACGCGATCAACCTGCCGCACGTGATCCGCTTCAACGCCGGCGGCGGCTCGGACATCGCCGACCGCTACCGAGACGTGAACGACCTGCTCGGGATCGAGACGGGCGGCTCCGACGAGGCGGTCGGCGACGCGCTCGCCTCGCACGTCGCCGGGCTCGTGACCACGCTCGGCCTGCCCACCCGGCTGTCGGAGGTGGGCGTGCCCGAGGACGGCATCCCGGCGCTGGTCGAGGGCGCGATGGGCGACGGCACCACGCTGATGAACCCGCGCGAGCCGTCCGAGGAGGACTACGAGGAGCTGTTCCGCAAGGCGCTGTAGGAGGGGGCCAGACCCTGGGGGTCAGGCGGTCGCGCCGGCCTCGACGCCCTGCGACTCCGCGCGGTAGGCGTCGATCATCTGCTTGAGCGTGGCGCGCGCCGTGTGCTTGGGGCGCCAGCCGAGCTCCTTCTGTGCGCGCGCGGTGCGCATGAGGACCGGCTTGCGCGCCGACTGGATCCAGGCGAGCTGCTCCGGCAGCCGCGGCAGCCGCGCAAGCACCTCCATCGTGGCATCGAGCGCGAGGTCCGGGAACGGGGCCGAGTACCAGCCGAGCGCGTCGGCCACGTCGCTCAGCGTGAGCTTGCCGCGGCCGGCGAGGTTGTACGGGCCGGGCGAGCCGCGGCCGTGCACGCCGGCCACGAACGCGCTCGCCACGTCGTCCTCGTGCACGAGCTGGAACGGCGGCCCCGTGTCGGGGATGACCGGCTTGAGGATCGGCATGCCGCCCACGAGGCGGCGCACGGCGTCGGGCATCTTCTCGGAGAGCCGGAAGTAGGGGATCTCCTCGAGGAAGGTGGTGGCTTTCGGGCCCGCGACGATGCAGGGCCGGAAGACCCACGCCGAGGTGCGGCTGGTGCGCGCGAGCACGGAGTTGAGGATCTGCTCGACCTCCGCCTTCTGGGCCGAGTACGGGTGCTCGGGCGTGCCGCGCGGCGGGACGTCCTCGGTGAGCCAGTCCGGGTTGTCGTCGTGGAACCCGTAGGCGGCCACGCTCGACGCGTAACAGATGCGGTCCGCGCCGGCCTTCACGGCGGCCTCGAACACGTTCTTCGACCCGTCCACGTTCACGCCGCGGCTGGAGCTGCCCGCGGTGAGGATCGCGAAGGCGAGGTGCACCACCACGTCGGCGCCCTTCACCGCGTCGCGCACGCTGGCGGCGTCCTGCACGTCGCCCTGGCGGTACTCGGTCTTCTTCCAGCCGCGCTCCTTCGGGTTGAACGGGCGGCGGGCCATCCCCACGATCTTCCTCACGCGGCGCGAGCGCTCGAGCGACTCGACCATCGAGATGCCGAGGTCGCCGGTCGGGCCGGTGATCGCGACTGTGAGTCCCTCCGGGGCCATGCGCCTCTTATACAGGAGGCGCGGCCGGGCGCGCTCGGCTCAGCTCTGCGGCTTCCTCTGCTTGGGGCTCGCGTGGGTCACGTTCTCGCAGCCGGTGAGCACGTCGATCTTGTCCGCGCGGACCGTGTCGTTGCCCTTCCCGCAGTTGATCGTGTCGCGGACGCCGTCGACCGAGTCGATCGTGTCGTCGCCCGCCGCCGTCGACACCGTGTCCCGGCCGCCGCCCGGGTTGACCTTGTCGTTGCCGCTCGAGAGCGAGATGGTGTCGGCGCCTGAGCCGCCCATCGCGTCCACGGTCGCCCCCGCCTGGGCCACGATCTTGTCGCGGCCGGCGTCGCCCAGCAGGCGCTTGGTGCCGCCGTCGGCGTAGATCTGGTCGTTGCCGGTGCCGCCGTCGGCGAAGTCGTCGTCGCCCACCCCGGTGTAGATGCGGTCGTTGCCGGGCCCGCCGAAGATGCGGTCGTTGCCAAGCTGGCCGAGCAGGACGTCGTCGCCGTCCTCGCCCACGAGCGTGTCGTTGCCGGGTCCCGCGTAGGCCACGTCGCGGCCGGTTCCCATCGACAGCGTGTCGTCGCCGGTGCCCCCGGTCGCGAAGTCGTCGCCCGAGCCGGCATCGACCGTGTCGTTGCCCGGCCCGGCCTCGAGGTAGTCGTTGGCGGCGAGACCGGTGAGCTTGTCGTCGCCGCCCTCGCCCCAGATCCCGTCGGGGCCGGGCGTGCCGGTGAGGTTGGCGTTGGGGCCGTCGTCTCCCACGACGGTGTCCGCGAGCGCGGATACGCCCCCGGACAGGGACAGCGCTGCGGCGAGTACGACGGCTCTGGCGGTGATGGCTCTCACGTTGCCCTCACTGAACCCCGCCGGCCCGTCGGGGTTGCGGGCCCGCGCGACTCAGCTCGGATACCCCGGCTCGCCCGGCAGCAGCACATGCGCCTCGCCGTCGCCGTGCACCACCTTGGGGAGGATGGGCTCCACCTCGCGGCCGCGGGCCGTCTCGAGCGCGTGCTCGACCGACTCGAGCCCGGCGAGCTGCTCGAGGTGCTTGATCGTGGGGAAGACGAGCATCAGCTCGCCTCTCTCCCCCGCGGTGAGGGCGTCGGACGGGCTGATCCAGCGGGCGTCCACGCACTCGGCGCCGTCCACCTCCGGCTCGGCGTCCGGCGGGGCGGCGGCCACGAAGAAGAACGTGTCGAAGCGGATCGAGACCTCCTCGGGCGTGATCCAGCGCGAGAACGGAACCAGCGCCTCCACGTCCTCGAGGCTCAGGCCGGCCTCCTCCTGGAGCTCGCGCAGGGCGGCCGTGGCGGGGTCGCCGCCGTCGTCCTCGTCGCCCACGGCGCCGCCCGGGAAGACCCACGCTCCGCCCATGAAGCGCTGCTCGGGGTTGCGCTGGACCAGCAGGACCTCGAGGCCGCCGTGGCCGTCGCGCAGGACGATCGCCGTGGCGGCGAGCCGAGCGGGCTTGACGTCGCCCGTGTTCAGCTCCTCGCCGGGCGGCGGACGGTCGATCCTGGCCACGCGGCCAAGGCTACTGCCCGTTTGCAAAACTGTGGCCCGTGGAGGCGGCGACGCAGCAGCTCTGGATCTGCGAGTCCTGTGGGTTCATCTACGACCCGGCCGAGGGCGACCCCGACGGCGGGATCCCGCCGGGCACCCCGTTCGAGGAGATCCCGAACGACTGGCTCTGCCCCGTATGCGGGGCTCGCAAGCGCGACTTCGTCGAGTACGACGGCTAGGTCCCGGCCGCCGAACGGCGGCAATCGAGGGGGACAGGATCAACCCCTGTCAATAACGGCGATATAGGCGCCGCAATTGACAGGGGTTCGCCCGAGCGGGCCTCCTCTCGCTCAAGCCCGCCTCCCTGAGTGCCGGCAGTTGACTTCAGGCGGCCTGCGCCAGCGGCGCGTACGAGCTGGTGGCCACGTCGATCGCCTCGGCCGTGATCTCAACCAGCTCGCGGAGCTCCGACGGCCGGATCGACAGCGGCGGCATCAGGATCACCACGTCGCCGAGCGGGCGCACTATGGCCCCGCGGCGGCGCGCCTCGAGCGTGACCTGGTGGCCCATGCGCGCCTCGACCGGGAACCCGCCGAGCTCGATGCCGGTCATGAAGCCGCAGCGGCGCACCTCGGTGACGGCGGGCAGGGCGGCCACGGGCTCGAGCAGGCGGCCGAGCAGCTCGCACTTGGGCCGCAGCACCTCGAGCGTGCGCTCCTGCTCGAACAGCCGCAGGCTGGCGAGCGCCGCCGCGCAGGCGAGCGGGTTGCCCGTGTACGTGTGGCCGTGGAAGAACGTGCGGAACTCCTCGAAGTCGCCGAGGAAGCCCTCGTAGATGCGCTCGGTGGCCAGCGTGGCGGCGAGCGGCATGTAGCCGCCGGTGAGTCCCTTGGCCACGCACATCAGGTCGGGCGAGACGCCCTCGTGCTCGCAGGCGAACATCTTCCCGGTGCGCCCGAAGCCGGTGGCCACCTCGTCGCAGATCAGCAGCACGCCGTGGCGGTCGCACAGCTCGCGAACGTCGCGCAGGTAGCCCTCCGGGTGCACGAGCATCCCGGCCGCGCCCTGCACGATCGGCTCGACGATCACCGCGGCCACCTCGTGGCCGTGCTCGGCCAGCACGCGCTCCATGTCGGCGGCGTCGCCCGGCTCGGCCCGCAGGGCATCGAACAGCAGCGGGCGGTACATCGAGTGGAAGAGGTCGATCCCGCCCACGGACACCGAGCCGATCGTGTCCCCGTGGTAGGACATCCGCAGGCAGACGAAGCGCGTGCGCCGCGCGTGCTCGCCGCCCTGCTGCTGCCAGTACTGGAACGCCATCTTGAGCGCGATCTCGGTGGCGGTCGAGCCGCTGTCGGAGTAGAAGACGCGCGAGAGCCCGTCGGGCGCCAGCTCGACCAGGCGCTTGGCCAGCTCGACCGCGCTCGGGTGCGAGAGGCCGAGCATCGTGGTGTGCGCCACCCGGTCGAGCTGATCCTTGACCGCCATGTCGATCACCGGGTGGCGGTGCCCGTGCACGTTGCACCAGAGCGACGAGACGCCGTCGATGTAGCGCCTGCCGTCGGCGTCGAAGAGGTACACGCCGTCGGCGCGCTCGATGGCGGGGGCGTCCTCGTGCTCCCACCCGCGCTGCTGCGTGAACGGATGCCAGAGAAAGCGGCGGTCGTCGGCCGCGAGGCTCACGCGAACGAAGGTAATCCGGGCGGGGGACGGAACGGTTAGTGTGGGCACATGAGGCGTCTCCCGCTTCTGGCCGGCTTACTCGCGATCCTCGCGCTGCCTGCCGCCGCGTCCGCCTCGCCCGATGCGCCCTTCGGTCACGCGTGCACCGCGCAGAACGGCGTGCGCTTCTGCCCCACGGCCACCGACGAGCAGCGCGTCCCCACGTTCGACGGCGTGCCGCTCGACGTGGACGTGACGCTGCCCGCCACGGGCACCGCGCCGTTCCCCACGATCGTCATGCTGCACGGCTTCCCCGGCACCAAGGCCAGCTTCGAGGCCGACTCGCCGGACGGCAAGGACGCCCACACCTACCACTGGAACAACACGTACTACGCGCAGCAGGGCTACGCGGTCGTGACCTACTCGTTCCGCGGGTTCGGCCGCTCGTGCGGCGTGCCCGACTCGCGCACCTCGCCGCAGTGCGACAAGGGCTGGGTGCACCCGATCTCGGACCAGCGCTGGGAGCTCCACGACGCGCAGCACCTGCTCGGCCTGCTGGCGGACGAGGGCGTGACGGATCCCGCCCGGATCGGCGTGACCGGCACGAGCCAGGGCGGCCTCGCGACCATGCAGCTCGCGTTCCTGCGCGACCGGATCCGCAACATCGACGGCACCTTCTCCCCCTGGAAGAGCCCGGGCGGCAAGCCGATGAAGGTGGCCGCCGCCTACCCGCGCTGGGGCGACTCCGACCTCGCGTACTCGCTCGTCCCGAACGGCCGTGCGCTCACCTTCAAGGTTCCGGCGAAGCCCGAGGCCCTGGCTCCGCTGGGAGTGCTCAAGTCGAGCGTGCTGAACGCACTGGCGAACGGCGGCGCGCTGGTGGCCAACATCGCCCCCGTGGGCGCCGACCCGACCGCCGACCTCAAGGGCTGGCAGACGCTCGTGAACGCCGGCGAGCCGTACAAGGCGGACGCCACCGCGATCCTCAAGCAGTTCAGCACCTACAAGGGCACGGCCGGCCTGTCGGCGGCCGGCGTCGCGCCGCTGCTCACGATGGTCGGGTGGACCGATCCGGTCTTCCCCGCGATCGACGCGCTGCGGCCGTACAACCGGATCCGCGCCGCGGCCGGCGCGGGCGCCGACGTGTCGATCCAGATCGGCGACGTGGGCCACTTCACCGCCGGCAACCCGCTGAGCCAGTACAAGGTGTTCAACGACGACGCCGCGGCCTTCTTCGCGAGCCACCTCAAGGGTCAGGGCGGCGTGGTCCCCGGCGGCGGCGTGACCGCGTTCCTCCAGGGCTGCCCGAAGGGCTCGGACGGGAGCAGCGCGATACGCGCCACGAGCTGGTCCAGGCTCGCCCGCGGGGCGCTGGTGCTGACGCGGGGGAGCGGCAAGGTCACCTCGAGCGGCGGCAGCCCCGAGTCGGCGCTGGCCGCGGACCCGGTCAAGAACTCCGACCGCTGCCTCCAGGTGGACCCGGGGTCGTCGAAGGGCACGACCGTGCTCACGCGCACCTCGCCCGGCTTCACGATGCTCGGGGTGCCCACGATCACGGCGACGGTCGCCACCACGGGCGCCTACGGTCAGCTCGACGCGGTCCTCTGGGAGGTCACGGGCGGCAAGCAGCGGATGGTGGACTTCGGCGTCTACCGGCTCACCTCGAACCAGAAGGGACAGATCACCTTCCAGCTCCAGGGCAACGGCTACAGGTTCTCGAAGGGCTCCACGATCAAGCTCGAGCTCCGCGGCCGCACGCCGGATCTCTTCCGCCCGTCGAACGGGGCGTTCAGCGTCAAGCTGTCGAACGTGGCCGCCGAGCTGCCCACGCGCGACAAGCCGAGCACCAGCAAGGGGATCGTCAAGCCGATCAAGCGCTGAGCGCGCCCCGCTCGGGTGGGCCTACGCGAGCGCGACGAGCGCCCGGCTCAGGTCCGGCAGGTCGCCCGCGTGCTCCGGTACGTGGTTCCAGCGCACGATCCCGGTCGCGTCGATCGCGAAGGTACCGGCGCGCTGCCAGCGGGTGCCGTCCGGGTGGCGGTTGCGGATGCCGGCGCGCGCGAGGCGGCCGACCTCGGTCATCGAGCGCCGCCCGGCGAAGTGCCCGAGGCTCGTGCGGCCGAGGCCCCAGGTGGCGTAGTGCACGCGGCCGTCGTCCACGAGCACGCGCACCGCGCCCACGCCGCCCACGGCGTCGCACCACCTCGCGGTGGCCGCGGCCGGCGCGTGGCTCACCGCCACGAACGCCACGTCCGGCTCCGCCTCGGCCGCCTCGCGCAGCATCCGCGCCGTGGTCTCGGCGAACGGGCAGCCGGTGTGACGGAGGAATGCGACCACCGCCGGCCGCCCGGGGTCGAGGCCCGGCTCGGGCAGCTCGCGCGCGGGCTCGCCGGGGGCAGGCGGCGCGGCCGTGGGGATGGGGAGCGGGGGGAGGAAGGTCCTGAGGTTCAGGCCTCCAAGAGTGCCGCAAGGTGGGCGCCCGCGGCGGCGAGGCCCTCCGGCGTGGTGGGCGGCAGCGTCTCGACACGGGCGGCGCCGAGCGCGGCGATCGACTCGCGGTTCGATCGCTCCATCGCGCCGGGCCGGGCGGGCCACGGCGTGAGCACCACGGCGAGCACCGTCAGGCCCGCCCGCCGGGCCGACTCGATCGTGAGCAGCGAATGGTTGATCGTGCCGAGGCCGGGGCGGGCCGCGATCACCACCGGCAGCGCGAGGTCCACGGCGAGGTCGCGCACCAGGTAGCCGGGGGTAAGCGGGACCATGAGGCCGCCCACGCCCTCGCAGACGATCGAGTCCGCCTGCGCGCCCGCGGCCCGGGCGGCGGCCACCAGCTCGGCCGGCTCGATCCGCTCTCCCGCCAGCTCGGCGGCCAGGTGCGGCGAGACCGCCGGCCCGAATCGCAGCGGCGCCACCTCCTCCGGCGACTGACCGGCGGTTGCCGCGCCCGCCAGCAGCTCGTGGTCGAGCGGCCACTCGCCCGGCGGGTCGTCGAGCCCGGTCACGGCGGGCTTGAACGCCGCCACGCGCTCTCCGCGGGCCGCGAGGGCGGCGCACAGCGCGGCGGCCACCACGCTCTTGCCGGCGCCGGTGTCGGTCCCGGTGACGAAGACCCCGCGGGTCATGCGCGAGCGGTGAGCGGGCTCAGGCGGCGTCGGCGAAGCCGTCGAAGACGCCTCCGCCCCGGGGTGCGGCGGCGGGAGCTGCGGGCTCGGGGCCCAGCGCGGCCCTGGCCGCCTGCCTCGGACCCGTGCCCCAGGCCCACTCGGAGTCCTCCGACGGGCGGGGCGCCGGCGCGGCGAGGGGGGTCGCGCCGGCGCGCAGCGCGCCCGCCAGCACGCCCGCCGCCCGCCGAAGCTCTGCCTCCGTGTGCGCGGCCATCACCGCGAGGCGGAGGCGGGACGTGCCCTCGCGCACGGAGGGGGGCCGGATCGCCTGGGCGAACACGCCGCGCTCGAGAGCGCGCTCGCACGCGTCCATCGCCTCGCCCGCGTCCCCGACCACGAGCGGCACGATCTGGGTCTCGGAGTCGCCCGCGTCGATCCCCTCGGCGGCGAGCGCGTGGCGCAGCGTCTCCGCGTTGCGCTGGAGCTTGCGCACCCGCTCCGGCTGCTCGATCAGGAGCTCGAGCGCGGCCATGGCGCCCGCGACCGCCGGCGGCGGCAGCGCCGTGGAGAAGATCAGGGTGCGTGCACGGTTGACAAGGAAGTCCGACATGTCGCGGTCGCAGCACACGTAGGCCCCGTAGGCCCCGAGCGCCTTGCCGAGCGTGCCGACCAGGATGTCGACCTCCTGCTCGAGTCCGGCGTCAGCCACCGCGCCGCGGCCGCCCGGCCCGAGGCAGCCGGTGCCGTGCGCCTCGTCGACCATCACGCGCGCGTCGTAGCGCTCGCCCAGCTCCACGATCTCCTCGAGGGGCGCGATGTCGCCGTCCATCGAGAACACGCTGTCGGTGACGATCAGCGCGCCCCGGCCCGCGGCCTCCTGGAGGCCCCACTCGAGGTGCTCGGTGTCGCAGTGGTCGTAGACGAAAGTGTCCGCCCGCGCCAGCCGGCAGCCGTCCACGATGCTCGCGTGGTTGAGCTCGTCCGAGAACACCACGTCGCCCTCGCGGGCCAGGGCCGAGATCACGCCCGCGTTGGCCAGATAGCCGGACCCGAACAGCAGCGCGGACTGGAAGCGCTTGAAGATCGCGAGCCGCTCCTCGAGCCTGCGGTGGCACGTCATGTTCCCCGAGATCAGGCGCGACGCTCCCGCGCCCGCCCCCCAGCGCATGGCGGCGTCGGCCGCGGCCTCGCGTACGCGCGGGTGATCGGCCAGCCCGAGGTAGTTGTTCGAGCTGAGCAGGAGCACCGGCTTGCCGTCGAGCAGCACGCGCGCGCCCTGGGGGCCGGAGACCATCCGCAGGCGCCGGTGCAGGCCGCGGTCGCGAAGGTCGTCGAGAACCGCCTCGATGTCGGTCATCGTGCCGCCACCTTGACCAGCTCGGGAAACGCATTGGGCGCGCCGTCCGGGCGCGGCGGCACCGAGGCCTTCTTGCGGTGGCGAAGCTGCGTGGCCGGGTCCCACATCGGGGCCTCGTCCTGGCGGTCGATCAGGCGGTCCACCGGCGTGCCCGGCGACTCGCCGCCGAGCCAGCCGCTGCGGTTGTCCGGCCGCGGGTTGGCCCCGTTGTCCGGCTGGCGCGCGGTGTTGAGCCCGAGCGACTCGAACATCGCGCGGTCGTCCTCCGGCTCCGAGCCGAGCGTGGTGAGGAAGTTGCCCATCATCACCCCGTTGAGCCCCGCCCTGACCGCCAGCGGCTCGAGCTCGCCGAGGTTCTCCACGCGGCCACCGCAGAGCCGGAACAGCGCCGTCGGGAGGATCAGCCGGAAGATCGCGATCCACTTGACCGCCTCCCACGGGTCCATGTGGTCGCGGTCGCCGAACTTGGTGCCCGGGCGCGGGTTGAGCAGGTTGATCGGCACGCTGGTCGGGTCGACCTTGGCGAGCTGGAACGCCATCTCCACCCGCTGCGCGCGGCTCTCGCCGAGGTTGAGGATGCCGCCCACGCACGTCTCGAGCCCCGCCTCTGCCACGGCGTCGATCGTGCGCAGCCGGCCCTCGTAGCGGACCGTGGAGGAGACCTCCGGGTAGTAGCTCTCGGCCGTCTCCACGTTGTGGTGCACGCGCTGAATGCCAACGTCCTTCAGGGCCTTCGCGCGCTCGCGCGAGATGTGGCCGATCGACACGCAGCGCTTGAGGTTGGTGTGCTCGGCCACCAGCCTGGCCCCCTCGAGCACGTTGCCGAAGTCCTTCTTCGAGAGCCCCTGGCCCTGCGTGACCATGCAGAAGCGGTGTGCCCCCGCAGCCTCGGCCGCGCGCGCGTGCTCGAGGATCTGCTCCGGCGTCATCATCGCGTGCATCGGCGTGTCCGCCTCCGCGTACTTCGACTGCGCGCAGAACCCACAGTCCTCCGCGCAGCCGCCGGACTTGGCGTTGACCAGCGAGCACATGTCCGTGGAGTCGCCGAAGTTCTCGAGGCGCGCCTGGAACGCGCGGTCCACGAGGGCCTCGATCTCGGCGTGGTCCTCGATCTCGCCGAGGGCGAGCGCCTCGTCGTAGCTGATGAGCGGCGGCAAGCTTCTTGACCTCCTCGTGGGGACGAGCAGGCCTCAAGTTAAGTGCGGGGTCGGACGCCCTCTGGAAGCGGTCTAGCGACCGGACCAGCGCGGCGGGCGCTTCTCGCCGAAGGCGCGTATGCCCTCGATGAAATCGCCCGACGTGAAGCACGACTCGCGCAGCGTCACGAGGCGGCGCGCCTCGATCGCCGGGAGGTCGCCGCTGTGCGCCCGCAGCGTGCGGATGACCTCCTTGTTGCCCCGCAGCGAGCCCGGCGAGTTCCTGCCGATCTCAGCGGCCACCTCGAGCGCCCGTTCCTCCAGCTGGCCGGGCTCCACGACCTCGTTGACCAGGCCCATCTGGCACGCGCGGTCGGAGTCCACGTTCGCGCCCGTGTAGAAGAGCTCGCTGGTGTTGCCCACGCCGCAGACGTCGATGAACTTGCGCAGTCCGGTGTAGGAGTAGATCAGGCCGATCTTGGCCGGCGGCATCCCCATCCGCACGCTGGTGGCGGCGATCCGGATGTCGCACGTGATCGCCAGCTCCAGGCCGCCGCCGATCGCGTGCCCGTTGATGGCGGCGAGCACGGGGTACGGGTAGGCCTCGATCGCCTCCATGGCCTCCGTGAACGGGTGGGCCACGAGCTTCTCGGCGGCGTCCGAGAAGCCGCGGTCGCTGCCGCTGCCGTCGAACGACGACTCCGGGAAGTTGCCGATGTCGTACCCGGCGGAGAACACGTTGTCCGTGCCGGTGATCACCAGGCAGATCGCCTCGAGGTTGCTCACGGTGTGCGCGAGCGTGTCGAGGATCTCGTGGTCGAGCGCGCCGCGCTTGTCCGGGTTGACGATCCTGATGCGGACGACGTTCGACGACGGCTCGTCGATCACGAGCTTGCCCGAGGCGAGCTCCTTCGAGGCGGTGCTACTCGAGGACAACGAGCGTGTCGCCCTCGGAGACGGACTGCCCCTCGGAGCACTTGATCTCGGACACCGTGCCGTCGTCCTCGGCCTCGACCGGCATCTCCATCTTCATGGACTCGAGGATGACCAGCGTGTCGCCCTCGACGACGGCGTCGCCGACCTTGCACTCGACCTTCCAGACGGTGCCGGTGATGTGCGCTTCGACGTCGGGCAACGAGTCCTCCTGATCGCGGGGCTTGGCGGTGAGATCAGCGGAGCCCGCTGATCTTGGGCACGATAACCGGTCGTGACGCCGGAAATAGCGATCGTCGTGACCGCATACAACGAGGCCGACCGCCTCGGCGAGACCCTGTCCGCGCTCCGCGCGACCTTCCCCGACGCGCGGCTGATCGTGGCCGACGACGCCTCCACGGACGCCACCGCGGAGGTCGCGCGCGCGGGAGATGCCGAGCTGGTGAGCGCCCGGCGGCGGCTCGGCAAGGGCGGTGTGGCCACCCTGGCCGCCGAGCGGGCGCGCGGCGAGGGGCGCCCGATTCTCCTGATCTGCGACGGCGACCTCGGCGACTCGGCGCGGCACCTCCTGCGCCTGGTCGAGGACGTGCGATTCGGAGGCGGCGAGCTGGCCGTGGGGGCCTTCCAGAGCAGCGTGGGCGGGGGCTTCGGCCTCGCCGTGGGCTTCGCCCACTGGGCGATCCGCTCGCTCACGGGCCTCGACCTCACGGCGCCGATCAGCGGGCAGCGCGCGCTGGCCCCGCCGGTGCTCGACGCGGTGCTCCCGTTCGCGCCTCGCTTCGGGATGGAGATCGGCATGACGGTGGACGCCCACCGCGCGGGCTTCCTGGTCGTGGAGGTGGAGCTGCCGCTCGAGCACCGCGCCACCGGCCGCAGCGCCGCCGGCTTCCTCCACCGCGCCCGGCAGCTCAAGGACTTCCTGGGCGTTTACGCTCTGCGCCGGATGAGGGGAGGAGCGCGCTGATCCTCGCGATCGACCAGGGCACCACGGGCACGACCTGCATCGTGTTCGACGGCGAGGGTCGCCCGGCCGGGCGCGCCTACAGCGAGTTCGAGCAGCACTTCCCGCGGCCCGGCTGGGTGGAGCACGACGCGGCCGAGATCTGGGACGTGACCCTCCGCGTGGCCGGCGAGGCGCTGGGCGACGCGGGCGTGAAGCCGGGCGACCTGGCGGGCATCGGCATCACCAACCAGCGCGAGACGGTCGTGGCCTGGGATCGCGAGACCGGCGAGCCGCTGCACCGCGCGCTCGTGTGGCAGGACCGCCGCACCGCGGCGCGCTGCGACGAGCTCCGCGCGGCCGGCCACGAGGACATGTTCCGCGAGCGCACCGGGCTGGTGCTCGACCCGTACTTCTCCGGCACGAAGATCGAGTGGCTGATCCGCGAGGGCGGGGTGGACCCGGCGCGCGCGGCGATCGGGACGATCGACAGCTGGCTGCTGTTCAAGCTCACCGGCCGCCACGTGACCGACTACACGAACGCCTCGCGCACGCTGCTCTTCGACATCCGCTCGCGCGAGTGGGACCCGGAGCTGTGCGAGCTCCTGTCGGTGGACCCGGCCTGCCTGCCGGAGGCGCTGCCGAGCGCGCACGTGTACGGGGAGACGAGCGTGCTGGGCGGTGGCGCGGCCGTGCCGGTGGCGGGGATCGCGGGCGACCAGCAGGCGGCGCTCTACGGGCAGGCATGCCACGAGCCCGGCCTCGGCAAGAACACCTACGGCACCGGCAGCTTCGTGCTCCAGAACGCGGGTCCCGAGCCGCCACCCGTGCGCGAGGGCGTGCTCAACACGATCGCGTGGGGCGTGGGCCACCGCGTGGACTACGCCGTGGAGGCGAGCGTGTTCGTGACCGGCGCCGCGGTGCAGTGGCTGCGCGACGGCCTCGGGATCATCCGCGAGGCGGCGGAGACCGAGGAGCTGGCGGGCTCGATCGAGTCGAACGACGGCGTGTACTTCGTGCCGGCGCTCACGGGGCTCGGCTCGCCGTACTGGGACCCGTACGCGCGCGGGACCATCGTGGGACTCACGCG
>JAXDJC010000264.1:0-2502 GCA_034663685.1 Thermoleophilaceae bacterium | reverse complement strand
CGGCAGCTCCACCTCGACCGACCCCTCGATGGGCAGCGGCTCGGCGGGCACGATCGTGCCCCGGCGACCCGCGGGGGTCGGGCCGGCGAATGCCGGCTCGGTCACGGGGCGGGCGGCTTGGTTCATGAGGGGAAGTCGATCACATCCGACCCCGCTACGGCGGGCGACCGGTCACGGCCCAGGCGGAACCCCGGCGGGCGTCCGATCCAGGCCGCGCCTGAGCCACACCGAGCTGCCGTCGCGGCTGAACGCCTTCGTGTAGGCCCCGGACAGAGCCAGTCTCTGGAGGTCCCTGTCATAGCTCAGCAGTTCGGTCTTCATGAACACGAGCGCCGCCGGCGGGTGGCGGCTCAAATCGCGCCTTCGCTCGGCCGCGTAGGCGCCGTGGTCCCTTATTGCGAATACGTCGAAGAAGCGAGTGGGGGCGCGCCGCTCCGCGACCCAGTAGACCTCCGCGCGTCCGCCGGCGACCATGATCGGGTCGGTCGGGATCGTGTGGGCCCGGATGAAGCTTGCGACGGGATAGACCGACGCCGCGTACGCGTCGCGCGCGTTCGGATCCCGGGCGAGGAGCTCCAGCTGCGGATTGACGGCCAGCGTCCACAGTGGGAACGTGAACACGAGGGCAGCGACCGCGGCCCGTTCCAGCGGGCGCGAGGGCCAGACGGCTGCGACGCCGAGCGCGATCGCGCCGCAGATCGCGGGGAGTGCGGGGTAGTACTCATAACCGAATTCGTACGCCGCGATCTTCATCCGCAGTGCCACGACCCCGATCACAAGCGCCAGCGCCAGTGCCGGCCGTCGCAGCCGAGGGTCGCGGAACGCCACCGCACAACCGACGAACGCCACGGCCCACAACCCGGCCGCCGGAAGGTGGAAGCGGCCCGGTCGGACAACAGCCAGCGCCATTCCGTACCGAGGGACCGCGCCCACGGTGGAAACGACCTTGCCGCCGACCTGCACGAACATGTCGTCGAGCGCGCCGCCCACCGCCAGCCACGCGAAGACGGGCAGAACTGCGGCCGCTGCCGCAGCGGCCATCGCCCCGTAGCGGCGTGCGCGCTGACCGGGCGGCGTTCCGAGCCAGAGCTCGACGAGGACCGCGGGAATCGCGACCCCGAGGCTGGGATTGATCAGGATTGCGCACGCGAGGAGCGCACCGGCCCCGGCCGGTCCGGCGATCCCCTGCCGGGTGGCGCACCACAAGGCACCGAACACAGGAGCCACGCCGAACTGCTCGGTCTTCGCCGATCCGCCCTCGACGTCGTTGATCCCGGAGAACGCCGCGAACGCGAGGCCTGCGAGCGCACCCGCCCACCGGTCGACATGGTGGGTCACGTAGGCGGCGAGCGCGAGCGCCCCGAGGGCGACGAACGGGATGACCGTCAGGTGGACCGCGGTCGGCGACGTGCCGACGATCGGGTCGATCACGGCGAACAGGAGCGCAGTGAGCGGGCCCTTGTTGAATGCGGCGTCCGCGTACGGCATCCCGCCGTTGCCCACGGTTTCGCCGACGTACAGGAATTGGGTGACATCGCCCGCCATTGGAGACTGGAAGTAGGCGATCCGAACGATGGCGGCGACGACCGCGAAGGCGCCGAAGCCGGCGAGCGCGAGGCGACCGCCGGCCAGGTTGGGCATGGAGCGGAACCTCGGCGCAACCGCGGACATGGGTCGCACCATTTCACGCAGGCCGTCTGGCGCGGCGCGTGGGCCGAGCCCGATCAGCTCAAGCGGCCACCGCGAACAGGCGTGGCTCCGCCGGCGCAACGCGGATGCGCGGCCGGCCGCGGTGGGTGACGAGGATCTCCTCGCCCGCCGCTGCCCGTTCCATGTACCAGCCGAAGCGGTTGCGGAACTCGTGGGCGCCGACGGTGGTGCTGCCGGCGGAGGGAGTGGAGCTAGCCGGGCTCGAACCGGCGACCTCCTGAGTGCCACTCAGGCGCTCTTCCAGCTGAGCTATAGCCCCAAACTCGTAGTCGCTCGCGAAGTGTAGCCCCGCCCTCTGACCGTTTCTTGGCGGTGCGAGGCGGAGGCAAAGCTGGCCGCCCGGACCGAACTCTCCGATCGGAACGGCGAAGCATCGGCCGATCTCAGGACAGTACGCGGCGATCAGATCGACCTCGTCCTCGGTGTAGGTGCCGCGCTCGTACCCGGTCGCTGTTCGCCGGTTTGTTTGAGCCCGAACGAATACGACATCGTCGCGCCGAGACGCGCTCTTACACTGCAGCCTCAGCACGCGCTCCCCGTCGTCGAGCACCATGTCGCAGCGGGGAGCCCCGAAGGCCGGGAGCAGCACGGAGAACCCCAGCCGCGCAGCCTCCGCGGCTATCGCACTCTCCGCGATCACGCCTCGGAGGTTCGGGTTCATGATACGAACACTAGTTCGTATGCCGGACGGAAACGCGGCCGCTCGCCCGCCCCGGTAGCGTCCCGCCGACCACTACCGAAGGGACCTCCCAATGGCGTTCGTCACCACGTTCCGGATCGACGGCGATCCGG
>JAXDJC010000102.1:0-15415 GCA_034663685.1 Thermoleophilaceae bacterium | reverse complement strand
CGTGGTCACGCCGTCGTGACGCGACTCGAGCGTGACCGGCCCGCTTCCGGTGCCGATCACGGTGAGCGTGTAGGAGCCGTCCGGCACGATCACGTAGGACGCCTTGCCGTCGCTCGTCACGGTGCCGCCCACGTCGCCGTGTCGCGTGCCCTTCGAGTCGGTGCCGAGCTGGTGGCCCTGCTTGTCGGTCACCAGCAGGCGAACCGGCGAGTGCGCCGCGAACACGAACCGCTCGCCGCGCACGCCGTTGTCCAGGCAGGTGCCCAGGCCGCCGCCCGCGGTGGTCGGGATCGGCCAGCCGAGGAAGGTGCGCCCGTCGGCGCCGTCGACCGCCACGGTCTCGCCCTTCGCCCAGTCGCGCAACGTGGGCAGGTCGGGGATCGACGTGACGCGCTGGAGCAGCGTGTTCTCGAGCACGAAGCCGGCGTCGGTCGGAGCGATCACCCTCGGGCTCCCGCCCGAGTTGTCCGGCACCACGCCGCGGCTGTAGAAGAGGATCCCCTGGCGCTTGGAGTCGACGGTGAACACCGGGACCGCGTCGATGCCCGAAAGCGCATCCGCGTCGTTGCGCTGACGAACGGCGAGCGTCTCGAACACCACCGACTCGTCGCCGAAGAAGCCGAACCCGGTGTTGCCCTCGAACAGAGCGCGGGCCAGCTGGTCGCGGTTGAACTGGCGCGACTTGCTCGGCACGAACGGGATGCTGAGCGAGAAGCTCGAGAACGCGCCGGTCCGGCGCGAGCCGTTGATGGTGAACGGCCGCCCGTCGGTCCCCGGGAAGATGCGGAAGGTCACCTCGCCCTTCGAGTTGGTGGTCGAATCGGGTCCGAACGGGATGCCCGCCGGCGAGACGGAGCCGTCGCTCAGGAGGCTCGGCCACAGCGGGTGCGATTCGGCCCCGGTCGTGCAGATGACCGCGCGCGGGACCGCGTCGGCCGGCGGGTCGATCCGCAGCTCCACGCCCGGCGCGGGGTCGCCGCGCTGCGTGAGCGCCCGCAGGGTCGTCACGGCTCGCGAGAAGCCGTCGGCGAGCGCGGGATCGGCGGTCGTGAGGCTGAACTCGAGCTTGCGATCGAGCTCCCAGTCGACCGTCACCGGGCTCGTGTCCTTGTTGAGCGTCACGTCGGCGGCGGTGCCCTCCGTCGGCTGGCCGTTCCGCACGATGAAGTAGCGCTCCTGCGGGCCGTGCGGCTTGGGCGCGACGGCCGTCAGCCCGTACGTGCCCGGCTTCTGGAGGCGCAGCTCGTAGCGGCCGCCGGCGTCGGTCAGCGTGGTGGCGGCCTCGGGGCCGGTCACGCTCACCCGCACCCCGCCGAGCCCGCGGTTGAACTCGTCGCGGATCGTCCCGCTCAGGATCAGGGGCGGGTCGCGCCGCACGAAGCTCACGTCCTCGGTGCCCTTCACCGTCAGGGTCTTCGTGGTCGTGCACTTCGCGATCCCGGTCACGCAGAAGCCCTCGGGCGCGCGCACGTGGTAGCCGCCCTTCTTGACGGAGACGCTGTACACGCCGCCGAGGTTGGTGGTGCCCGAGGTGCTCGAGGCTCCGGTGATCGAGACCTTCACGCCGGGCACCGGCTTGCCGTCGGCCTCGGTGGTGCTGCCCACGATCCGCGGCTTGTCGTCGGCGAAGTTGGCTCGCACGTAATCCGGCGTCCAGGCGCTGTTGTAGTCGGGGCAGGGGCCTCCTCCGCTCCCGCCCGTCGCCCCGAAGCGGTGAGTCCCCTTCGGGGCGACCCAGTGGTAGCCGTCGCCCTGCTCGTCGTCATCCGGGAACGGCGGACCGCTCTGGCTCACGGTGTACGAGCCGCCGTTGAAGCGGTTGAGGACCGAGTACGAGGTCGCTCCCTTCACCTCGCCGATCTGGAGGAAGTAGTGGAACCACCCGCAGTTGCCGCCGACCGAGTACATCTCGGTGATCTCCGAGTAGGGGATGTCGATCGACTTCCCTGTCCCCACCTGCGCCTGCGCGCCGCCGGCCGCGCCGAGCGTGAGCGCACCCGCCGCGAGTGACAGCAGCACCACGCGGCGGACCAGCCCGAGACCCATCGGCCGACCCTAACCTCTCCGGGCGGACCCGTGCTCGGGTGGCGTACGCCAAACCGGCGTACGCGGGGCGCCTCTAGTCCTGCATCTCCCAGGCCCGCGCGGCGGCGGCCGAGCGCGTGGTCACGCCGAGCTTGCGGAACGTGCGCTCGAGGTGCTTCTGCACCGTCCGGTCGCTCACCCCGAGCCGGTCCGCCACGCTGCGGTTGGACCCGCCGACCGCCACGAGCGCCAGCACCTCGGCCTCGCGCGGCGTGAGCCCGTGGGTCTCCAGGGGCCGCTCGAGGCCCGCGGGCGACCGGGGTGCGCGCTCGGAGTATGCGAGCGCATTCCGGTACGCCTGGATCAGGAAGGGTCGCGCGCGATTGAGGAAGTCGCGCTCGTCGTCCGAGTAGTCCCGGTCGCGGCGCGAGAGTACGAGCGCAAGCACCTGGTCGGGCGCGTGTGGGAGGGTGAACGCGATCTGGTGGTTGAGCCCGAGCGGCGCGTAGACCTCCTGGTGGAGGCGGGTGGCCTCACGCTCCGCTCGGGTGCTCACGTCCGAGAACCGGAACGCGCGCCCGTCCTGCGTGCGCTCCCAGTGCTGGAGCAGCGGGTTCTCGTGCACGTGCTCGGCGAAGCGGGGGAGGATGTCCGGCTCGAGCTCGGGCTCGACGATCGAGACCACGTGGTCGGGGCCCACGTCGTTCAGCGACGCCCAGTCGGATGGCACGGCTCGTCGCAGGGCGCCCAGGAGCCCGGTGCGGAGCTCATCGAGGTCGAGTAGGCCGATCACGTCGCCCACGAGATCGAGCAGGAGCGCGTCCTGGCGCGGCGGCATCGGCGCAGTCTTTCATTCCGATTCGCGACTCGGGGGGCGAGAAAGTCGCGCTCGGCGACTGAGTGGTTCATGAACGAACCACACGCAGTCACCAACGGCAGCAACGTCGACCGCCTCAGCGAGGCGTTCGTGAGCTGGGCCGGCAGCGGCACGCTCATCATCGGCCACATGTCGCGCAACTTCACGCCGGGGGGCGACCCGATCCCGGATGTGCTGCGCCGCCTGATCCGGGGAACGCTCGCGCCGCTCGCCGACCGCCACGCGGCGGCCGACCTGGCCGCCGCGGTCGCCGTGATCGAGGACGCGATCGAGACCCTGGGCGAGGAGATCTACCTGGTCGAGCCGGGGCCGGGCGGCCCGGACTTCTAGAGCCAGGCATCGCTCCATCCACAATTCGTATTACAATTTGTGGCCGAGATACATCCCTCAGCCCGGAAGCACGGGATTTCGGATGACGACATCACGCACGCCATCGACCATGCCCTCGCGATCGACGACCTCGACGATGACGCCCGGCTCTACATCGGGCCGGGACGCAACGCGGCCCCTCTGGAGATCCTGACGATTGTGAGCCCGTACGGGACCGAGATCGCCATCCACGCGATGCGGATGCGACCGAGATACGCCAGGCTCCTGCGCGGATACTGACCATGGCCGAGAAGCGATATGGGGAGACAGCGAGCGGGGTGCCGATCACGGATGAACTGGTCGAAAAGCTCGCCGCCAAGGCTGAGGCGGGTTTCGATGTCGACGAGATTCGGCGGCGTCGACGGGGGCGCCCGCCGATCGGCTCTGCTGCTGCCGAGGTCGAATCCGTACGGCTCGATCCTGAGCTGCGGGAGGCCTTGGCTCTACACGCGCAGCGCGAGAATGCGACGACTTCGGCGGTGATCCGAGCCGCGCTGCGGCAGTACCTGGGACTGCCGGGCCAGGGCAGCTAGCCCAGCTCGGCCGCGAGCTGCGCCACGCGCTCCGCGATCTCGTCGCGGATCGCTCGCACCTCGCCCCCCGCAAGGCCCTTCGGGTCGGTCAGCTCCCAGTCCAGGTAGCGCTTGCCCGGGATGTACGGGCACTCGTCGCCGCAGCCCATCGTGACCACCACGTCGGCGCGCTCGGCCAGCTCGCGCGTGAGCGGCTGCGGCGTGCGGCCGGAGAGGTCGACCCCCAGCTCGCGCATCGCCTCCACCACCTCCGGGTGCACGCGCTCGCCCGGTCTGGTCCCCGCCGACGCCGCACTGTGGCGCCCACCGGACGCGCGCTCGAACAGCGCCTGGCTCATCTGCGAGCGCCCGGCGTTGTGCAGGCACACGAACAGCACGTGCGCCATCAGGCCCCCGCGCCGCCGGGCGGCGTCTGCGGCGCTCGCACGAGCTGGTAGGCGAAGCCGCCCAGCGCCGCGCCGACCAGCGGGCCGACCACGTAGATCCAGAAGTCGTGCCACTGGCCGGACGCCAGCGCCGGCCCGAACGAGCGGGCCGGGTTCATCGACGCGCCGGTGATCGGCCCGCCGAAGAGCGCGTCGAGCCCCACCGTGCCGCCGATCGCAAGCGCCGCGGCGGCTCCCACAGCACGCACGTCGGTGGCCACGGCGATGATCACGAACATGAGGAACGCCGTGAGCACGACCTCGTAGAGGAGGGCGGTGCCGGTGCCCACGGTGGGCACGGTGGCGCCGAGGTCCGCCGGCCGGTCGCTCCACGCGGCCAGCAGCACGAGCGCGGCCGCGGCCGCACCCGCCAGCTGAGCGGCCACGTAGGCCGCCGCGTCGCGCGGCGGGAAGTGACGCGTGAGCACGAACGCGATCGTCACCGCGGGGTTGATGTGCGCGCCGGACAGATGCCCGGTGGCATAGATCATCGCCGTGATCACGAGGCCGAAGACGAGGCTGACCCCGACGGTCCCGAGCGCGCCGTGGCGCACGCTGTCGGTGACCACCGCGCCGCAGCCCGCGAACACCAGGGCGAACGCGGCCATGCCCTCCGCCGCGGCGCGCCGGGCGAGCGCCGGCCGCTCCTCAGGCATACACCGTCTCGAGCGGGACCCCGACGATCTTCAGCCGCCGCGTGAGCCCGCTCAGCGCGAACTCGCGGATGTCGTCCTCGCTCACCCCGAGCACGTCCGTGGAGCTCCCGCCGCCCGGGGGCTTGAGCGACTCGGCGACCGACGGCAGCAGCTCGCGCAGCGTCTCGCGCACCACGTCGGCCATCTCCGGCCGCTCGCGCACGGTCTCGCGCAGGAACCAGATCCCGTAGCCGATGTGGCGGGTCTCGTCGTGGTGGATCAGCGAGTAGCCCTCCACGAACCCCGGCAGCAGCCCCTCCGCGCGCAGGTACTCGGTCACGAAGTGGAACGACGTGAGCCCGAGCGTGCTCTCGAGGATCAGGTGGTAGAGGGTCACGAAGCGGACCTTGGCGGCTAGGTCGGCGGGCTCTGCGAGCAGCCGCCGGTGCGCCTCCACGAGCACCTCGTCGAAGATGTGGCGGAAGCTGTCGGACACCTGCTCACGCGCCCGCCCCACGTGCGCCGCGATCGCCCCCGGCTCTGCCACCACCTCGTCCTGGAAGCGCGCGTAGAACTGCATGTGGCGCGCCTCGTCCACCTGCTGGGTGGCGAGGAACGTGGTCTCCTCCTCGGGCGCCTCGGCGGCCACCAGCCCGGCGAACTTCGTGGTGATCCGCTCCTCCGCGACCATGAGCGACGAGAGCACGAAGTGGATCAGGTCGCGCTGCGCCCCGTCCATCGCGGCCCACTGCTCGCGGTCGGCCGTGAGGTCGACGGCGAACGGGCTCCACTGCTGGTCCTCCCAGCGGCGGTACAGAGTCTGCGGGTCGTTGAGCTGGAGCTCGGCCATCAGGCGCAGCAGCCGGATACCTGCGAGCAGCACTCGGTGGCGGACTCGCCCGAGCCGCAGCCACACGTCTCGGCCTCGGCCTCCGGGAGCCCTCCGTCGCCGTGCTCGGCGGTGTCCGCGTGCGTGACGAAGACCTCCCACGGCGTGCCGTCGGGGTCGCGCACCCAGATCTTGTCCTGGCGCGCGTAGCAGCAGGTGGTGTCCATCTCGTCGAACGCCGCGAGCCCGGCCGCGGTCAGCCGCTCCCTCGCGGCGAGCACGTCCTCGGTGGCGGCCACCTGGATGCCCGCGTGGTTGAAGGCGCCGAGCCCCGCGCGCTCGCCCTGGGTGAGGGTGAAGTTGATCGCCGGCTCGGCCACCGAGAACTTGGCGTAGCCCGGCCTGACCTTCTCCGGCGTGACGCCGAACAGCGCCTCGTAGAACGGGATCGCGCGCTCGACGTCGGTCACGGTCAGCGCCAGGTGCGGTCTCAGGACAGCCATGAGCTCAGGACCTCCAGTGATTCGGGCTCGATCGAGTAGTAGGCCCAGCGCCCGCGCCGTTCCACCGACACGAAGCCGGCCTCCTCGAGCCTGCGCAGGTGGTGGCTGAGCGTGGGTTGCGAGACGTCGAAGAGCGGCGTGAGCTCGCACTGGCAGACCGCCTCGTCGTGTCCGCGGAGCACGTCGAGCACCTGGACCCGGATCGGGTCGGACAGCAGCCGCGCCACACCCGCCACCTCGGCGGCGCGGGCAGCATCTACGTGCCCCGCGATGCGAGGCGAGCAGCAGGCGATCGACGTATCGACGGGCATCTATGCGTCAGCTTACCAGACACATAGACGGCCATCGATCAGTCGAAGATGCCCTCCTTGATGATCTCTCCGTCGCCCTCGTGGCGCGGGCCGACCGCGAGCAGCTCGAGCCCTTCGTCGTCGGCCTCGAACTGCCGCGCCACGTTCGGCGCCACGCGGATCGCATCCATCGCCTTCACGTCCTCGACGGCGTCGTCGAGCTTCACGCGCCCGCTGCCCGAGAGGATCACGTAGACCTCCTCGGCGCCCTCGTGGCGATGGGCGAACGCCTGCCGGCAGCCCGGCTTGACGCGTTGGAAGGAGATCCCGGTCGCCTCGGCCTCCAGGTCGTACTGCGCGAAGCGCGCCTCCTGCGTGGCGTCGAAGCCGAACTCCGGCGCCTTGTCCTCCACGTCTCTGAGGTTCTTGATCGTGTAGCTCATGGCGGGGCAGCCTACGCCCCGCGAAGGCGAAACGGCCAGAGCCGCGGCACCAGCGGGCGGTACCGCGGCGAGCTTCCGTAGACCAGGAGCACGAGCATGGTTCCGTAGATCGGGAGGTGGCCCACCAGCTCGACGTTGCCGAAGAACCAGAGCGTGGCGTTGAACGGGATGCCGGCGATCACCACCACCGCCTGGGGCAGGGCGCCCGAGATCACCAGGAGCCCGAACAGGACCTCGACCGAGCCCGCCACGCGCGCGAAGTCGAGGTCGCTCATGTGAATGCCGACCCCCTGTGCGACGTTGAACTGCGGGTAGTGGTGGAGGAAGTCGAGCGCGAGCCGGGGCTGTGCGAGCTTCTCCACGAACGCCACGATGACGAGCGCCGCGCCCGCCGCCACCCGCAGCGCCCACACCGCGCGGGCGACCGCCTCCGGCGAGGGATCCCGGGCGCGGCCCAGCTCGTACTCGGCCGACCAGCGACCGGCGCCGGTGAAGATCAGGAACCCCGCGAGGCCGAGCATGTCGAGCCGCTGGAGCACGGGCGAGACCCCGAACTCGAGCATCCCGAGCGGACCCGCGGCGACCAGGATCCAGGCGGCGATCCGTACCTCGATTCCGATCACCATCAGCACGGCCACGATCACCATCACCGCGCCGAGCAGGATCCCGACGACGTTGGCCTTCAGGTCCATCGCGGGCGACAGGTAGTAGCCGAGCGACAGGAGTCCGATGAGCGACGTGGCCAGGTGCAGGCGGACCGCGAACGGCATGAACGGGGCCATCCGCGCCAGCACCGGCACGTCAACGCCGGGGCGCACGCGCTGCAGCAGCCGCACCGCCAGCGTGATCAGCACCGCGCCCGCGAGCAGCGCCAGCGTGGCGCCCTCGGTCACGAAGCTCCAGTCCGTGGGCACGTTGTCGTGGACGAGCCACGTCTCGTGCGCCAGCGGCATCGAGGTCACACTGGTCGCGTTACCCACTCGGCCACGATCTGCCACGCGTCCGAGCGCGGGTCGATGTGGATCCGGTGGTGGCCCGGCGAGGGCTCGACCAGCTCGGCCGGGTCGCCGGCCGCGCGTGCGGCCTCCACGTACAGGCGGCTGCGCTCGAGCGGCACGGTCTCGTCGTCGGCGCCGTGCACCACCAGCGTTGGCTTGCCCAGCGGGATGAGCTGCATCGGGTTCGCGGCCGCGTAGCGCTCCGGCACGTCGTCCGGGCCGCCGCCCAGAAGCGTGGCCGCGGGCTCGCCCGCCGCAACCAGGTCGAGCACCGCGGACTGCGCCACCACCCGCCGGATCGGCACGCGCGGGTCGGCCCGGGCGGCCGCCCAGATCGCCAGCTGGCCGCCGGCCGAGTGGCCGACGGCCGCCACATCGTCGAGATCCAGGCGCTCGTCACCGAGCTCGGCGAGGAGGTCGATCGCCGCGGCCACGTCGTCGAAGGTGGCGGGCCAGCCGCCGCCGTGGCGCCCCACCCGGCGGTACTCCACGTTCCAGGCGGCGAACCCGCGCCGCGCGAGGTCGGCCGACACACCCCGCATCAGAGACTTGCCGTACCGCGAGCGCCAGTACCCGCCGTGGAGCATCACCACCACGGGGTGGGGCCCCGGCCCGTCCGGCACGTACAGGTCCGCGCGCTGCGAGCGAGCGCGCCCGTAGCGGTAGCGCTCCGGCCGCGCGAACAGGTCGCGGACGAGGCGCGCCGTGCTACTTCTTGGCCGCAGCCTTCTTCTTCGCGGCCGGCTTCTTCTTGGCGGGGCTCTTGCTCGACGACGCGCCGTTCCCGCTCTTGTCCTTCTTGGAGGCGGCGAGGCTCGCCTCGAGCGCCGCCATCAGGTCGGGCACCGGCGCGGCCTCCTCCTCGGCCGGCTGGACCGCGATCTCCTGGCCCTCGGCCTTCGCCTCGATCATCTCCAGCACGCGCTCGCGGTAGGTGTCGTGGTACTTCGACGGGTCGAACTCCGACGTAAGGCTCTCGATCAGCTGCTGAGCCATCTCGACCTCGCGCTTGCGCGTCTCCACGTCGTCGCCCGGCGCCTCGTCGAACGAGTCGGGGTCCACCACCTCGTCGGCGAAGTTCATGCTCGCCATCGCCAGCACGTCGCCGACCGGCCGGATTGCCACCAGCTGCTCCTTGGTCCTGATCACCACGCGCGCGATCGCGACCTTGTTGGCCTGGCGCATCGCCTCGACCAGCAGCTTGTAGGGCTTCTGCGCACCCTGCCCGGGGAGCAGGTAGTACGGGTGGTCGTAGTAGAGCGGGTCGATCTCGTCGAGGTCCACGAAGTCCTCGATGTCGATCGTCTTGGTCTTGCGCGGCTCGAGCGCGTCGAGCTCGTCGGGGCTGATCACCACGTAGCGATCGGGGCTGATCTCGTACCCCTTGACGATCTCGTCGTAGGGCACCTCCTCGCCGTCCGCGGGGCACACCCGCTTCTGCTGGATCCGAACGCCGTCGGACTCGTGCAGCTGATGGAAACGGACGGTCTTCTTGGAGACCGCGCTGTAGAGCTTCACCGGGACGTTGACCAGCCCGAAGCTGATCGCGCCCGTCCAGATCGATCGGGGCATGCGACGTATCTTCCCGCAAACGCCCTCGATCCATCGCGGGCGAGAGGGAAATTGCGAGGCGGGGGGCGCCAAATCGCGAGGCGGGAGGCGCGCGGCGCGGAGTTTTTGACGCATTCCCCAACCTGTGAGGCGTAACCGCGTTCAGTTACGGGAACAACGCGAACAGGGCATCTCGACCGAGCGTCTGGCGCCCTGTACCCCCCAAGCAAGGGAAGGAGAGCACATGATCGGCATCGTCTTGGCCGTTCTCTTTGCGGCCCTCGTCTACGCGATCTGCGTGGCCGTCGGCCTCCCGGCGATCGTGGGCATCGTCGCCGCGATCCTCGTACTGCTCGCCGGCATTCCGTCGGGCGGATTCGGCGTCGGAAACCGGTTCGGCAGCCGCTACTAGCGCGGCTACCCCTGCGGGCCCCGCCCCCCTCGTGGGGTCCGTAAACCCCGGTTCGACCGGCGGGCGCCGCTCCGAGTCTCGCGGCGCCCGCCGGCGACCGGGTCCTCCGCCGGCGCGCGGGTAGCCTCCGGCGCGTGCCGGACGCGGTCGTCATCGGAGCCGGGCAGAACGGCCTCGTGGCGGCCAACGTGCTCGCCGACGCCGGCTGGAGCGTTGTGGTGCTCGAGGAGCAGGACGCCCCGGGCGGCGCCGTCAAGAGCGGCGAGCTGACCGGCCAGCCCGGCTTCACGCACGACCTCTTCAGCGCGTTCTACCCGCTCACCGTCCTCTCGCCCGCCATGCGGGCGATGCGCCTCGAGGAGCAGGGCCTCGTCTGGCGCCGTGCGCCGCTCGCGTTCGCGCACCCGGCCCTCGACGGCAGCTGCTCGTTCGTCTCGCTCGACCTCGAGGAGACCGTGGCGAGCCTCGACTCGTTCGCGCCCGGCGATGGCGAGGCGTGGCGGCGCGTGTACGGGATCTGGGAGCGCGTGGGCCACGCGATGATGGACGCCGGCTTCGGCGCGCCGTTCCCCCCCGTGCGCGGCGCGGCGCGAATGGCCTGGGCGCTCAACCGCGACATCGTGCGCTTCGTCCGCATGGTCGCGCTGCCGGTGCGCCGATTCGGGGAGGAGTGGTTCCAGTCGGAGCCGGCACGGCGGATGATCGCGGGCAACGCGCTGCACGCGGACCTCACCCCCGAGTCGGCAGGCAGCGCGGCGTTCGGCTGGATGCTCTCCGTGCTCGGCCAGCACGTGGGCTTCCCCACGCCGGAGGGCGGCGCGGGCCAGATCACCGCGGCGCTCGTGAGTCGGCTCGAGGGGCGCGGGGGAGAGCTGCGCTGCAACGCGCGGGTGGACGAGGTGATCGTGCGCGGCGGCCGCGCGCACGGCGTGCGCACCGCCGACGGCACCGAGGTGGACGCGACGCGCGCGGTGGTGGCGGACGTGGTGGCGCCCAGGCTGTTCCTCGACCTCGTGGGCGAGCGGCATCTCACGAGCCGCTTCCTCGCCGACCTCAGGCGGTTCGAGTTCGACGCCTCCACGTTCAAGGTCGACTGGGCGCTCGACGGGCCGATCCCGTGGGCGGCCGCGGACGCCCGGCGCTCGGGTGTGATCCACACCGGCGAGGACCTCGACCACTTCACGGCGCACGCCTCGGAGCTGGCGCGCAGGTTGATGCCCTCGAAGCCGCTCCTCGTGGTGGGCCAGTACGCGCCCGTGGATCCCACGCGCGCGCCCGGCGACTGCGAGACCGCCTGGGCCTACACCCACCACCCGCGCACGCCGAGGGGCGACGCCGGCGGCGACGGCATCACCGGCCGCTTCGACGAGCGCGAGACCGAGCTCTTCGCCCGCCGGATCGAGGATCAGGTCGAGGCGCGTGCCCCTGGCTTCCGCGACCTCATCCGCGCGCGCCACGTGTTCACGCCGCACGACCTCGAGCGCGCGAACGCGAACCTGGTGAACGGGGCGATCAACGGCGGCACCTCGCAGATCCACCAGCAGCTCGTGTTCAGGCCGACCAGCGGGACCGGCCGGCCCGAGACGCCGATCCGCGGCCTCTACCTCGGGTCCTCCTCCGCGCACCCGGGCGGCGGGGTGCACGGTGCATGCGGCGCCAACGCGGCGCGCGCGGCACTCGGCCTGCGCGCCCGGCTCGGCGCCTAGTAGCGCAGCACCGCGCCGATCGAGCCGCGGGCCTCGAGGCGCTCCGCGTGGTGGCGCACGCGAAGCACCGAGGCCGACTGGAGGATGGCCAGCTCGATCGCGTTCTCGGTGATGTTCTCGCGCGGCTCGAGCGGGCCGCCGTCGGCCGGGCACTCCGTCAGGGAGCTGTCGGTGCCGAGCCACCCGCACCGGCGGCAGAGCACGCCCGCGGCGTCGAAGCGCTCGCCCAGCAGCAGGATCTCCACGCGCCGCTCGTTGAGCACGCCGATCGTCTCGTCGAGTCCCGCCGCGCCGCGGCCGCCGGTCGCCACGCCCTCCTCGAGCCGGTCGAGCGCCTCGCGCTCGCGCCGCTCGTCGATCTCGTCGATCACCGGCGCGGCCGCCTCGCGGATCTGGTCCGGGGTGGTGTTCTCCACGTCGATGCGGAAGCGCCCGGCCACCCGCTCGCGCAGGTACGGGTGCAGGATCCCCTCGAACTCGCCGACGGTCTCCTCCGGGCCGCCGAGCAGGATGCAGTCGAACGGCGAGCGCTGGAAGCGGCGGAACGCGACCTCGGCCGCGCGCTTGAGGTGGGAGCGGGCCTCCTCCTCCACGCTGCGCTGGTAGCGGGCCTGGGACCAGCCGCCCTGGTCGTGGCGGCCGTGCACCTCGTCCTCGACCGGGGGCAGCTCCTCGAGGTGCTCGGGCGATCCGCGCAGCATCCGCGCCACCTGCCGGTTCACCAGCAGCACGCACCAGCTGCCGCGCATCGCCAGCTCGGCCAGTGGCTCCACGAACGGCGAGTCGTCCACCACCGCCCGCGTGTCGATCGGGCGCGGCAGCTTGATCACCTCGAACAGGTCGGCGGGTCCGCAGGCGAACACGGCGAGGCCGTGCGCGCCGTCGACCGAGAGTCGGCTGAGGTGGTCGCTCGCGCGGGCGATGTCCTCGCGCACGGCCATCTTCTCGTCGTGGCTGAGGCTCGGCTCGATCTCGCGCGCCCGGCGCTCGGCCTGGTCGATCAGCGACCGCACCTCGGTCGCTCGCGCCGGCGGCGTGGCGAACTCGGACGGGTCGAGATTCAGGAAGAGGCTGAGGACGCGCGCGCCCTCAGGGTGAAGATCTGCGAGGCGCCGGAGGAGGTCACTGTTCAGCTCGTTCGTCTGCATGGGTGCCCATTGCCCGCTCCGCTGCGGGCGAAGCTGCGACTGTACTCGTCCGGCCGCTTTGGAGCACGTCCAGCAGGCCGTGGGCGGCCTTGGGGCAGAACTGCGAGCCAGTGTTCCGGCGCACCTCGTCCACCGCGGCCCGGGGCCGGAGCGCGCGGCGGTACGGGCGATCGGAGACCATCGCGTCGTAGGCGTCGCACACGAAGGTGATCCGGCTGAGCATCGGGATCTCGTGGCCGCTCAGGCCGTCGGGGTAGCCGCCCCCGTCCCAGCGCTCGTGGCCGGAGCGGATCGCCGGGGCCAGGTGGGCCAGCTCGGTCACCGAGCTCACGATGCGCGCGCCCACAACGGGGTGGTGCTGGACCTGCTCGTACTCGGACTGCGTGAGCGCGCCGGGCTTCTGGAGCACGGCGTCGGGAACCGCCACCTTGCCTACGTCGTGCAGGAGCGCCACCTGCTCGACCTGCTCCACGTCGCGCGCCGCGAGCTGGAGCTGGCGCGCCACCCGCACCGACAGGTCCACCACGCAGCGCGAGTGCTCGCCGGTGTAGGTGTCGCGCGCCTCGATCGCGGCGAGCAGCGCCTGGAGCCCGGTGGTCTCGGCCTGCGCGCGGCGGGCCGTCCGCTCGCTCTCGCTGGTGGCCACCTGGGCGCCCACCACGCGGCCCAGCACGCGCAGGAACCCGAGGTCGCGCTCGTCCAGCTCGCGCTGGGGATCGGTCGGGCGGCACACGAGGCTGCCGTAGAGCCGTCCGTCGCCGGCCTCGAGCGGCACGATCGCCGAGCCGTCGGCCAGCGGGTTCGGGTATGGAGCTGACGCGCTGCTCTCGTCGCCGAGGTCACCCGCGCGTACGTTGCGGCTCACGCACGCGATCTCGAGCCCGAGCTGCTCCCGGGCGGCGGCTATCGCCGGGCCGAGCGATCCGGTGCCGCGGCGGCGGTCGCCCGGTGGGTCCCTGTGATGTCTCCCCGACAACGTTCACTCACCTCGGACCCCCCGCCCGTGACGCGCTGATCGCGTCTTCGGGGTGTCCAACGCTCAAACGTTGTTCAGGTTGAGTCGTTATCCCCGTCTTCCTCGGAGTCCGCCGCCTCGGCGTCCTCGATCTCCTGCTGGCGCCGCTCGCCGTACCTGCGGCCGGTGGCCGGATCCTCGGCGTCGATGTGGTGCGGTCCGGCGCCCTCGGGGTCGGCCGCGCCGGGCGCGGAGCTCTCGGCGGACTTGCGCGCCTCCCAGTCCGAGCGCGCCTGATCGGTGCTCTCGGCGAGCTTCTCGGACTCGTGCTCGAGCCGGTCGGCCTCCTTCTCCAGCTCGTCGGCTCGCTCGTTGTGATCCATCGTTCTCCCGTCTCGTTGTCAGTCGTCGCCGCGGTCGCTCTCGCGCTCGGAGCGCGCCCGTTCCTCGAGCTTCTCGCGCAGGTAGCTTGCCTTCTCCGCTCGCCGCTCGTGCTGCTCGGTGTCCTCGGGCGTCACGCCCTCGTCGGCGGCCTCGCGCTCCACGCGCTCGCGCTGGAGCTGCTCGATCCGCATCTCCTGTGTGGTGGGGTCCTCCTCCATCGGGCGAGCGTACCGGTCAGAGCCGGTCGGCAATCGCGGAGGCGAGCGTGGCCACGATGGGGTCGGCGGGAAGGCCGGCGATCGTGCCGTTGGTGCTCTGGACCACTGCCCTGCCGTGCTGGCTCGTGAGGCTGGCGTCGAGCTCGACCGGGATCGGCGCGCTCGATCCGGGCATCAGAGCGCTGCCGATCCGGCCCATCAGGCCGCCGAGCGGACCGAAGGCCTTTCCCATGTAGCTGCTCAGCTCGGCTCCCGTCACGGTCGCGCTCATGGCCAGGTGGTACGGCTGCCCGTGGTCGGTGCGGGTGAGCGTGAAGCGGGCGATGCGGAGCGGTCCCGCTGTCAGGCGGTCGAGGCGCACGTCGGCCTCCTTGAAGCGGTCGAGGTCGGTGAACACCTTGCCGCGCTCGCCCTCGAGCGGGATGTCGAGCCGCTGGCCGCGCACCTGGATCCGCTTGCCATCGTTGAAGAGAAGCCGCAGCGCGGGCACGGCGTCGATGTTCACCTGGGCACTTCCGCCGTGCTCGGTCAGGCGCTTCTCGGCGCGCCGCTCGAGGTACGAGGGCACGAGCAGCTGGGTCGCCACCAGGGCGAGCAGGAGCACGGCGACGGCGATGAGCGGGTAGAGCACGCGGCGTTCCATGTAAGAGCAAGTCTGACTGACGGCGATTCGCGCGCGCCCCGCGTCCGCCTCGGACGGGGCCTAGAATCCGGCGCACCCGGAGAGGTGGCCGAGTGGCTGAAGGCACTCGCCTGCTAAGCGAGTAAGGGGTTCACACTCCTTCGCGGGTTCGAATCCCGCCCTCTCCGCTTAAGCGCCTCAGCGCACGAAGGCCGCGGGCCCCTTCCGCCTTTCTAAAAATCGCTGGCGCTTCGGCAGCAGGTCGGTATAGGCTCGGCCCTGCCCGTAGCCAGACCCTCGTGCGCCGCCCGCTGCGGCGCTGAAAGGAACCCCCCTCATGAGTCGTCGCAGGATTGCATTGGGACTTGCCGTGCTCAGCCTCGCCCTTGCCGGCGGGGTCTCGGCCCTCGCGGCCACCACGCCGCCGACCACGGTCGCGATCAGGGCGGTCACGTCGCAAAAGGTGGTCATCAACCGCTACGTGCAGGATGG
>JAXDJC010000098.1:0-2857 GCA_034663685.1 Thermoleophilaceae bacterium | reverse complement strand
CGGCGGTGTGGTGTGGATCGCGACGCCAGACGCGGGCTCCCGCGCGGCGCGGCTGCTCGGCGCGCGCTGGTGGTCGGTGATCCCGACGCACCTGCACCTCTTCACCCGCCGCAGCCTCACGCGCCTGCTCGAGCTGCACGGCTTCGAGGTCCTGGCGCTGGGGACGTCCCCGAAGACGTTCTCGGTCGAGTACTACCTGAACCGCCTGGCCGGCTACTGGCCCCCGCTGGCCCGCGCCCTGGTGGCGCTGGCGCGAGCGCTGGGGCTGGCGGACCGGCTGTGGACGCCGGACTTCAGAGACCGCATGTACGTCGTGGCGCGGAGGGCGGGGTAGAGGAAAGCCGAGGGGTGAGGCGGCGATCGAACCCACCCCGTTATTGCCGATCAGACCACGCCGAGCCACGCGCAGCAGCGCCGGAGCGGACCGCACAGGCGCCCACGCGACAGCGGGTCAGCCCAGCCGGCGCCCGAGCCCAAGCCGCGGCCGAGGGCTGACGCGCGTGCGGCGCCCGATCCCGTCCGCCTCGCGGGCGTCCGCGAACGCCGCGTTCACCTCGCGCGGCAGCGCCTCGGCGAAGACCGCCCGGGCGAAGCGCTCGGCGTTGCGCACGCAGTCGGCCGGGTCGATCGCCTCCGGGTCGAATTCGCTGACCGCCGCCGCTAGGGCATCCGCCCCGCCCGACCAGAAGCGCCCCGTCACGCCGTCCACGACCGTCTCGCATGTGCCGCCGGCCTGGATCGCCAGCACCGGCCGCCCCGCCGCCTGCGCCTCCACCGCCACGATCCCGAACTCCTCGACCGACGGCACCACCAGCGCGCGGCAGGTTGCGAACAGGCGGGCCGCCTCGTCGTCGCTCACGCGGCCGGTGAAGCGGATCGTCGGGCCGGCCATGCGGCGCAGCCTGCGCGCCTCGGGGCCGTCGCCGGCCACCGTCAGCGGCAGCCGCAGCCTGTTGAACGCCTCCACCGCCACGTCGATCCGCTTGTGCCGCATCAGCTCCGACAGCACGAGGTACGAGTCGCCGGGCTCGGCGGGCGAGAAGCGGTCCGTGTCCACCGGCGGGTACACGACGGCGGACTCGCGCCCCCAGTAGGAGTGGATGCGGCGCTGGGTGGCGTGTGAGTTGGCGAGGTAGCGGTCGACCCGCTGGGCGGCGATCCAGTCCCACTGGCGCCAGCGCCGGAACAGGTGCCGGAGCGCGGCCCGGCTGACGGGGTCGAAGCGCTGCGCGAGCGTGCGGTCGCGGTCGTTCCAGGCGTACCGGAACGGGTTGTGGCAGTACGAGACGTGCACGGTGTCGACGTCGCAGATCACCGCGTGCGCCCACGCGCTCGAGCTCGACACGACGAGGTCGTACTGCGAGAGGTCGAAGGACTCGATCGCGGCCGGGTAGAGCGGCAGCAGCCCGCGGAACGTGCGCGCGGTGGGTCGCAGCCGCTGGAGGAACGACGTGTTCACGCCGCGCTGCTCGAACCGGCCCTCGGTGCCGTCGGCGTCGTAGACGGCGGTGTAGATGTCGGCCTCCGGCCAGAGGTCGCACATCGCGAGGAACACCCGTTCCGCCCCGCGCAGGTCGAGCAGGAAGTCGTGTACGAGCGCGACGCGCGGCGCCGTGCCCTGAACGGGGGTCAGAGGCATCGAGGGCAGTCTAGGAGAGCGGCCCCTTCGGGTGCCACCGGCCCCGCGAACCGTTGACACCATCCCCGCGCCGGGGACGACGCGCGCGCGGCCCCGGCTAACCTGCGCCACCGATGCCGATCCCGGACCCGATCGATCGCGCGGCCGACGGCCGCCGCCGGCTCCACATCCTGATCCTGTCGGACCGCGATTGGACCCACCCGCAGGGCGGGGGCACGGGGACGAACCTGTTCGGGCAGGTGTCGCGGTGGATCGCCTGGGGCCACCGCGTGTCGGTGATCGCCTGCTCGTACCCGGGCGCGGCCTCGGTCGAGCGCATCGGCGACCTCACGCTGCACCGCGTCGGCGGTCGCTCGACCGTCTTCCCCCACACGATCTGGCGCCAGTGGCGCGGCCTCGTGCCGGACGCCGACGTCGTGCTCGAGGTCGTCAACGGCATCACCTTCCTCACGCCGCTCTGGCTGCGCACGCCGCGGCTCACGCTCGTGCACCACATCCACCGCGACCACTACGTCCGCGAGATGGGACGTGCCGGCCGGGTGGCGGCCTTCCTGCTCGAGACGCTTCCGCTGCGGCTCCTCTACAGGCGCTCGCGGTTCCTCACGATCTCCCACGCGTCGGCGCGCGACATCGGCCGCCACGGGATCGACCCGGCCCGCATCGAGGTGGGCTACATCGGCGTCGAGCTCGACGCGTTCGCGCCGAATCCCGAGGCACGCGCGCCCGAGCCGACGATCCTCTACCTCGGCCGGCTGAAGCGCTACAAGCGGATCGAGGTGCTGCTCGACGCGGTCGAGCGGACGCCCGAGGCCGTGCTCGACATCGCCGGCGACGGCGACTACCGGCCCGCCCTCGAGCGCGAGGTGGAGGCGCGGGGGCTTGGCGACCGCGTGCGCATGCACGGCCACGTGAGCGAGGAGCGCAAGCGCGAGCTGTACCAGCGAGCGTGGGTGAACGTGACCGCCTCGTCGGCCGAGGGCTGGGCGCTCTCGGTGATGGAGGCGGCCGCCTGTGCGACGCCGACGGCCGCGCTCGCCGTGGGCGGGCTCCTCGAGTCGGTGGAGGATGGGCGCACCGGCCTCCTCGCGGGCGACGAAGGCGCGGCACGTGCACTCGATGAGGCCCGAGGCGGCCACCGCCAGTCCGAGGATGAAGAGGGCGGTGCTCTCGCCGTAGGCGTCCGCGATCGTTCCTTCGATGGCGCTCACCGTGATGGCG
>JAXDJC010000086.1:0-10057 GCA_034663685.1 Thermoleophilaceae bacterium | reverse complement strand
GGAAGCGACAGAATCCGAGCCGTGGCACTCAAGGCCAGCAGCTACCTGATCCTCGGGCTGGTCCGCGGCGGCGTGACCTCCGGCTACGCGATCAAGAGCTTCATCCAGCAGCAGCGGATGGAGATGTTCTGGGCCACCACGTTCGCCGCGGTCTACCCCGAGCTCGCACAGCTCGAGGGCGACGGGTATCTGACCCACACCGAGGACCCGCAGGGCGCGCGCCAGCGCCGCGCCTATTCCCTGACCGCCAAGGGCGAGCGCACTCTGATGTCCTGGCTGCGCCGCACGCGGGTGCCGCCCATGGAGCTGCGTGACGAGGGCCTGCTGCGGCTCGCGTTCGCCGACCACCTCCCGCGCGAGGAGGCGATCGAGCTGGTGCGGCGCCTTCGCACGCGCGCGCAGGAGGCCGAGCGCGAGTTCCGCGAGGAGATCATCCCCACCGGCGAGGCGCTCCGGGCGGCCGGGCTCCGCTTCCCGGTCGTGATCGGCCAGATGGGCGCGGAGTACCACGGGTGGGCGGTCCGGCGGCTCGACGAGCTCGAGGCGGAGCTTCGCGAGGAGCAGGAGGAGCGCTGAGATCAGCGAAGTGACCGGTCTCACGGAATCGCCCGCCGCTGCCGACACTACCCTTGCTCCCATGACCTCGGACCGCTCACAGGCCTACGGACGCGTCACCAAGCTGGTGGACGACCTGTCCGGCAGCAAGCTCCACCCCACCGAGCAGCAGACGATTCGCGACGCCGCGGACGCGCTGTTCTTCTGCGAGGACATCTCGGCCGACGCGGACGCCCGCGCCGCGCTCGATGGCCTGGAGCGCCTGATCGAGGCCCTGCTCGAGGCCGATCGCTTCACGCCGGAGACCGCCGACCGCCTGCGGGCGGACGTCGAGGGCTGCGGCCCGCTCCAGCCCGCCGCTCACTGACCGCCGCATAGGATGCGCCGCGGATGCGCATCGCGATCGTCGGCGCCGGACCGTCTGGCCTCTCCGCCCTTCGCGCGCTGACGAACGCCGGCTTCGACGCCGTCGCGTTCGAGCGCGGGAAGCGGGTCGGCGGCGTCTGGACGCTCGAGGACAGGCCCACGGCGTCCTACCGCTCGCTGCACCTGATCACCAGCCGCGCGCGCACCGAGTTCGGAGAGCACCCGATGCCCGACTCGATGCCGGACTACCCGAGCCGCGACGCCGTGGGCCGCTACATCGAGGACTACGTGGAGCACTTCGGCCTGGCCGACCGGATCCGCCTGGAGTCGGAGGTGGTGAACGCGCGCCGGCTGGACGGCGCAGGCTGGGAGATCGAGCTGGCCGGCGGCGAGACCGAGCGCTTCGACAGTCTCGTGGTGGCCAACGGCCACAACGAGATCCCCAAGTGGCCCGAGCCGCCCTACCCCGGCGAGTTCGACGGCCGCCAGCTCCACGCCCTCGAGTACGACGATCCGGACGAGCTGCGCGGCCGCCGCGTGCTGGTGGTGGGCATGGGCAACAGCGCGATGGACATCGTGACCGACGCCTCCTACGTGGCCGAGCGCGCCCTGCTCTCGGTGCGCAGCGGCAGCTGGGTGATCCCCAAGCGTTTGCTGGGCCAGCCCGCCGACCAGGTGGTGCGCCCGTGGGTGGCCGTGCACGTGCCGTGGTGGATCCGCCAGCCCCTCTCCGAGGCGCTCCTGCGGATCACCGTCGGCCCGCCGGACCGCTACGGACTGCCCGCTCCGGACCGCGGCCTGTTCCAGTCGCACCCCACGATCACGGACACGGTGCTGAGCCGGATCAGCCACGGGGAGATCACGCCCAAGCCCGGAATCGAGCGGTTCACGGGCGGCGGCGTGCGCTTCACCGACGGCAGCGAGGAGACCGTGGACACGATCCTCTGGTGCACCGGCTACAGCGTGGAGATCCCGTTCCTCGACGAGTCCTTTACGGGGTCTGACCCCCGCGAACTGCCGCTCTACAAGCGGATTCTCCACCTGGAGCACGACGACCTGTTCTTCATCGGGCTGATGCAGTCCACCGGCAGCGCATTCCCGATCGTCGAGCGGCAGTCGACTCTCCTGGCCGAGCACCTGAGCGGTCGCTGGGCGCCGCCCTCACCGCCGGAGATGCGCGCCGAGACCGAGCGCCGGCGCAGCCGCGCACTCAAGCGCTGGGGCCCGCACGGGCGCCCGTCCATGCGCGTGGACTTCGACCTCTACATGCACGAGCTGGCCGAGGAGATCGACGCCGGCCGGGAGCGCGCCGCCGGGCGGGTGGCCGCGTGAGCCGGCGCGCGCTCGTGACCGGCGCGAGCGGCGCGTTCGGATCGGCGCTCCGGGCCGAGCTGCGCTCCCGCGGCTGGACGGTGGCGGGGCTCGACCTGCGCCCGGACGAGGGCGACCCCGAGGTGCTCGAGTGCGACGTGACCGACGACGCCGCCGTGCCGGGCGCGGTGGCCGCCGCGGTGGAGCGCCTCGGCGGCGGGCTCGACCTGCTCGTGAACAACGCCGGGATCGGCGGGCCCGCCAGCGCCGGCGAGCCGCCCACCGACCGCGTCAAGACGATGCTCGACGTGAACCTGCTCGGCGCCTGGCGCGTGACGGCCGCGGCGATCGACGACCTGGTCGCCTCGCGCGGGCGCGTCGTGATGATCGCCTCACGGATGTCGTTCATCGGGCTCCCGCTGGGCGCCGCCTACGGGGTCTCCAAGCGCGCGCTCGTGGCCTACGCCGACGCGCTGCGCGCCGAGTACGGCAGCCACGTGGGGGTGAGCTGCGTGCACCCGGCCTTCGTGCGCACGCCGATCCACGACTCCACGCGCGAGGCCGGCCTGCGCCTCGAGGGGTTCTCGCGCGAGGAGCCGCTCGAGCGCGTGATCGCCGCGATCGTGAAGGCGGCCGAGTCGCCGCGCGCGCCGCGCGACGTGGCCGTGACACGCGGCGGGGCGATGCAGATCGCGGTCGCACGCCACCTGCCCGGCCTGGTGGACCGCGTGGTGGCGAGCCGTCTCGCGAAGAGCGTCAAGGCCGGTGACCTCGACGGCGCCGAGCTGGCAGAGGGCCTGCGTGCACGCCACCGCTGAGCGCCTCGTCGCTTGATACTCCAAACGGGGGAACTAAAGCGTCCGGCCGGGGGCGCCGATACCTGGGGCAGTTAGGGCCAGCAAGCCTGGCTTTTCACAGTTCCCCCCCAGGAGGATTCACATGCTGCGGAAGCTCCGCAACGAGGAGAGCGGTTTTACCCTCATCGAGCTCCTCGTCGTAATTCTGATCATCGGCATCCTTGCCGCGATCGCGCTGCCGGCCTTCCTCGGCCAGCAGGAGAAGGGCCAGGATGCGGACGCGAAGTCGAACGCCCGTAACCTCGTTTCGCAGGTCGAGTCGTGCTTCGCCACCGAGCAGTCCTACAGCTCGTGTAACGACGCGACCAAGCTCGGTGACACGGGCCTCGATATCGGGACCGGCGCCGCTCAGGTGTCCGTGACCGCCTCGGGCACGAGCACCTACACGATCACGGCCACTTCCAAGGCCACGACCGGTGGGGCCCACGTGTTCACCATCACGAAGGGCTCTGACGGCAAGAGCACCCGCGGTTGCACGCCGACCGGCAAGGGTGGCTGCCCCACGAGCGGCAACTGGTAAGCCAGTAGCTGCACGCAGTTTGAGCTGTACCGAGAGGCGGGCTTCGGCCCGCCTCTCGGCTTTTCGTCGTAGGCTTCCGCGCTCGATGGCCGCGGTGACCGTGAACGGGATCGACGACCTCCGGGCGCTCATGGGGCAGGAGGTCGGCCCAACCGAGTGGCGCGAGGTCACGCAGGACGACATCGACACCTTCGCCCGGCTATCCGGCGACGACCAGTGGATCCACGTGGACGTGGAGCGGGCCAAGACCGAGAGCCCGTTCGGGACGACCGTGGCCCATGGGAACCTAACGCTCTCGATGATCGACGGCCTTCGTCGTGACCTGATCGAATCGAAGGGCTTCAAGCTCGGCGTGAACTACGGCTGGAACAAGGTGCGCTTCCCCGCTCCGGTCCCCGCCGGCTCAAAGGTCCGCGCCAAGGCCGAGGTGACCGCCGTGGACGAGGTCGGCGGCGGCTGGTACCAGGTCGTGACCAAGTTCACCGTCGAGGTCGAGGGCGGGGAGAAGCCCGTGTGCGTCGGCGAGAGCGTCGGGCGCGCGCTCCCGGGGTAGGCCCAGGCGCATGCGTACGCCCCCAGAGAGCCTCGCCGCGCTCATCGAGCGCTGGAACCCCGAGGCATTCGACGCGCCCGGCGGGCGCGCGCGCATCCGGCTGATCGTGGAGGGCGAGGAGGAGTGGGACGCGGTGGTGCACGGCGCGGCCGTGGCGCTGCGCGAGCCGCGCGGCGAGCCGCACGCCACGATCTCCGCGCCGCCCGCCACCTGGCGGCGCATCGCGTCGGACCTGGCCGGCGGCCTTGCCGAGCACAGCGCCGGGCGGCTCTCGGTGCGCAAGAACATGCACATCGGCGTGGGCTTCCTGGCCGCTGCCGGAGGCCGCCGCGACGGGGCTGGGCTGCGCCTCTCGCGCGTGAAGACGGCGAACGGCCGCATGGCGATCCAGGAGGCCGGCGAGGGCCCGCCCGTGGTGATGCTCCACGGCCTCGGCGGCACAAAGGTCTCGTTCCTCCCCACGCAGGCCGCGCTGGCCAAGGACTTCCGCACGATCGCGGTTGACCTGCCCGGCTTCGGCGACTCCGACAAGCCGCTCAAGGCCCCGTACGACGCCGAGTTCTTCGCACGCTGGGTGATCGGGCTGCTCGACGCGCTCGAGCTCGAGACCGCCCACATCGTGGGCCACAGCATGGGCGGCCGGGTGGCGATCGAGCTGGGGATGAGCCACCCCGGCCGGGTGGACTGCCTCACGCTCATGACCCCCTCGCTCGCCTGGCTGCGCGACAAGCGCTGGACCTCCTATCTCAGGCTGCTGCGGCCCGAGCTCGGGTTCCTCCAGCCCGCGCCGCGCGCGGTGGTGGAGCGCTTCGTGCGCGCCGCCGTGCCGGGCGCCAACGGAGGCTGGAGCGCCGCCGGCATCGACGAGTTCCTGCGCGCGTACCTCACGCCGCGCGGCCGCGTGGCCTTCTACGCCGCCGCCCGCAACATCTACCTCGAGGAGGGCGACGAGTTCTGGACCCGCCTCGAGGCGGTGGAGGCGCGCTCGCTCTTCATCTGGGGCAGGCGCGACCAGCTGATCCCGATCGGGTTCTCGCGCCACGTGCGGCGCGCGCTCCCGGCGGCCGAGCACGTGGAGCTCGACTGTGGCCACATCCCGCAGTTCGAGCGCCCGGCGCAGGCCCACGCGGCGATCAGTCGTTTCCTGCGAGGGGGAGCCACGCACGGTGGACGCACACGCTCACGGGGAGCCGGCGCGGCCCGGCGAACCAAGTCGGGGCTCGGTTAGCGCCTGGGCGCGCCGCAAGGGGCGGCGCGCGTGGCGGTACCTGAAGGCCCTGTTCGTCAAGGGCTACGAGGACAACGTGACCGGCCTGTCCGGGATGGTGGCCTACAACCTCCTGCTGTCGCTGTTCCCGCTCGCGCTCGTGGCGCTGTTCGTGGCCGGCAGCATCCTCCAGAGCCCGAACGTCGAGCAGAGCGTGCTCAACGACCTGAGCGACCTGTTCCCGGACGCCGCCGGCGCCACGATCTCGGACACGCTCGAGCGCGTGCGCGAGAACTCCACGAGCTTCGGCGTGGTGGCCCTGGTGGCGAGCATCTGGTTCGGCTCGTCGTTCTGGGGCGCGCTCGACACGGCGTTCTGCCGGATCTACCACGTGGAGTGCCGCAAGTGGGTCGCGCAGAAGCGCTTCGGGCTCGTGATGCTCGTGGTGATCCTGGTGTTCATGGCGGCCACGGTGATGCTGCCCACCCTCCAGACCACCCTCGTGCGCGGCGCGCGCAACCTGCCGTTCGGCCTCGCCGGCTACGGCGACGAGGTGTTCCTGGTCAGCCTCGGGGTCGGGCTGCTGATCCTGTTCGGGGTCCTCTGCGTGATCTACTGGGCGGTGCCCAACCGGCCGGTCCCGTGGCGAGCGATCTGGCCCGGCGCGGTGGGCGCCACGGTCGCGGTCGCGGCCGTGGACTACGTCTTCCCCGCGTACCTGAGCGAGTCGCCGCTCACCCGCGTGGGCAGCACGCTCGTGTTCATCCTGATCGTGCTGATCTGGTTCTACGCGATCGCGTTCGTGATCCTCGGCGGAGCGCTCATGAACGCCCTGCGCTTCGAGATGCACGACACCGGCCGCCTCGAGGTCGAGGACCGCGGCGACTGACCGGGAGCAGCCCGGTTTGGGCGCGGGCGCACCGCTACACTCCGGCACTGACCTCGCGGCCCCTGCGGGGTCGTTCTTTCGCAGGGGGCCGTTACACCGAAAGACCGTCAGGGAGCCATGGCCCGCGGAGACGTCCGAATCGCTGTCACGCTCGCTTGCGAGGACTGCAAGCGGCGCAACTATCAGTCAGAGAAGTCGAAGCGCAACGATCCCAACCGGATCGAGCTGCGCAAGTACTGCCGTTGGTGCGGGAAGCACACCCCGCACAAGGAAACGCGCTAGGTCCGAGTGGCTCGGGATCGCCAGAGGGCGAAGCAGCGTCAGGAGCAGCGTCGCAGGGAGCGGCTCGCCGGCCGCGATGACCCGACGCCGCGGGACGGCGACGCCACCGACGGCGCCGGCGGCGACGCCGGCAAGGTCGACCCCGACGATTCGGCCGAGGTGGGCCGCCTCGCGGCCGAGCTCGGCGCGCCGCCCGAGAACCTGGGCCGCAGCGACGCCGAGGCGCGCGCCGACCTCACCCCCGAGGAGGAGGACGAGCTCTTCCTCGACGACGAGGACTTCAACGTCGACCAGGACGAGCTGGCCGAGGCCGAGGAGGCGGAGACGGGATATGCGCCACGCGGCAAGCGCGGCGATCGCGCCCCGGCCTCGGGAGACCACGCCCATGCCAGCGGCCCCGCTAGGGTTGTCGGGTTCCTGCGTGCCTGCTGGGCTGAGCTCCAGCGCGTGCAGTGGCCGGACCGTCGTCAGACCACTCAGCTCACGGCGATCGTCCTCATCTTCATCGTGATCATGGGCAGCTACCTCGGGCTGCTCGACGCGATCATCTCGCGTGTCGTCCAACAGATTCTCTAGTCAGGAAGCCGAATGTTCCGCTGGTACGCAGTCAACACCTATTCAGGGCACGAGAAGAAGGTCAAGCAGAACCTGGAGCACCGCGTCCAGTCGCTCGGCCAGCAGCGCAACGTGCGCCAGATCGTGATCCCCACCGAGCAGGTCTCGGAGATGAAGGACGGCCAGAAGGTGCAGATCGAGCGCCGGACGATGCCCGGCTACGTGCTCGTGAACATGAACCTGGACGAGGACTCCTGGACCGTGGTCAAGGGCACCCCGGGCGTGACCGGCTTCGTCGGCGCGTCGCAGAAGCCGGTCCCGCTCAGCCAGCCGGAGGTCGACCGCCTGCTCAACCGCGAGGTGGCCGAGCGGCCGCGCACGCGGGCGCAGTTCTCGATCGGCGAGTCCGTCAAGGTGGTCTCCGGTCCGCTGTCGGACTTCTCGGGCGAGATCTCGGAGATCAACGAGGACGCGGCCAAGCTGAAGGTGCTCGTGTCAATCTTCGGGCGTGAGACTCCCGTCGAGGTCGGGTTCGACCAAGTGAAGAAGATCTAGGAGCGGCGGCGCGCGATGGCGAAGAAGGTCATGACGATCATCAAGCTGCAGGTCCCCGGCGGCGCCGCCAACCCGGCCCCGCCCGTCGGCCCTGCGCTCGGCCAGCACGGCGTGAACATCATGGAGTTCTGCAAGGCGTTCAACGCGCAGACCCAGGATCAGGCCGGCCGGATCATCCCCGCCGAGATCACCGTGTTCGAGGACCGCTCGTTCACGTTCATCACCAAGACCCCGCCGGCGGCCGTGCTCATCAAGGAGGCCGCGGGCATCGAGAAGGGCTCCGGCGAGCCCAACCGCGAGAAGGTCGGCCGGATCACCAAGGCCCAGGCCCGCGAGATCGCCGAGACCAAGCTCCAGGACCTGAACGCTTCCGATCTCGACCAGGCCGCCAAGATCATCGAGGGCACCGCGCGCTCGATGGGCGTGGACGTCAACTAGAGATGATCGCCCCCCGACCCCGGCACGCGGGCCAGGAGCCGATCATCTGATGCCCAAGCACGGCAAGCGCTACCGCGAGCTGTACGCCAAGGTCGACCGCGAGCGCGACTACACGCCCGCCGAGGCGGTTCAGCTCGTGAAGAGCCTCCAGTCCACGAAGGCCACCGAGACCGTCGAGTGCCACGTGCGCACCGGCCTCAACGTGCGCCACGCCGAGGAGCAGCTGCGCGGCACGATCACGCTTCCCAACAGCGAGGGCACCGACGTGAAGGTGGCCGTGTTCGCCCGCGGCGACCAGGCGCGCGCCGCCGAGGAGGCCGGCGCCGACGTGGTGGGCGACGAGGACCTCGCCAAGCGCGTGGAGGAGGGCTGGACCGACTTCGACGTGGCGATCGCCACCCCGGACATGATGCCGATCGTGGGCCGCCTCGGCCGGGTGCTCGGCCCGCAGGGCAAGATGCCGAACCCGAAGGTCGGGACCGTCTCCGCGGATGCCGCCAAGGCGGTCTCCGAGGCCAAGGCCGGCAAGGTCGAGTACCGCACCGACCGCTCGGCGATCGTGCACCTCGCGATCGGCAAGACGAGCCTCGACGAGCGCGAGCTGCTCGAGAACTACGCGGCGCTGATCGACGAGCTGGTCCGTGCGAAGCCGGCTGCCGCCAAGGGCCGCTACCTGCGCACGATCACGCTCGCCACGAGCCAGAGCCCCGGCATCCGCGTGGACACCGGGCGCACACGCGACATTCTCGACGAGGCCATGCCGGCCTCGTCGAACGGCGACGACGCGCCCGCCGCCGCCGAGGCCGCGCCCGAGCCGGCCGCTGCCCCGCCCAACGAACCGGAGTAGCCGGACGGCCCGGCGGGGGCCGAAACAACTGGTACAACCAAATAACTCCTCGGAGAACCTCCGGGAGCATCTGCAAGGGCCCGCCTTAGTGCGGGCCCTTCGCATTCCGGGCCCTCGCCGGGGGTAGGTCGCGATCGGCACGCGCTAGCCTCTCCCGCGATAACGAGCTGCCCCAGACCCCCGGCAGGCATGAGCCGTAAGACCAGGGCAGGTGGACCGGAGCGACCCGCTCGCCCGAGCCCGCCTGCGTGCGGGCTCTCTTGATCTTGGAGACGAGCGGATGAACAGGGACCAGAAGGCTGCGGTCATCGACGAGGTGGCCGACCGCATACAGGGCTCGCAGGCGATCTTCGCGATCGACTACCGCGGAATCTCCGTGAAGCAGGCGGTCGAGCTGCGCCAGACGCTCTCGGACGCCGACGCTCACTTCCAGGTCGTCAAGAACCGCCTGACAATCCGCTCCGCGGACAAGGCGGGCGCCGAGGATCTGAAGGCGTTCCTCGAGGGGCCGACCGCGCTCGCGTTCGTGAACGGCGACGCCGCCGTCGCCGCCAAGGCGCTCGCCACCTTCCGGCGCCAGAACGGGCTGCTCGAGTTCAAGGGCGGCACGCTGGACGGCGAGGTGTTGTCGGTCGATCAGATCGAGTCGATCGCGCGGCTCCCCGCACGCGACATGCTGCACGCCCAGTTCGTGGGCGTGCTCGCGTCGCCGATAACCGGGCTCGTGCGCGGGCTCGCGTCGATGATCGGCGGCCTTGCGCAGCAGCTCCAGCAGATCGCCGACCAGGGTTTGGTGAGCGGGGCGGAGCCGGAGGCTCCGGCGGAGGAGCCCCCCGGGGAGGAGCCCGCCGCTGCGGAGGAGCCCGCCGCCAAGGAGCCGGCTGCGGAGGAGCCCGCCGCTGCGGAGGAGCCCGCGGCCGAGGAGGCGGCTGCGGAGGAGGCCCCCGCGGAGGAGCCCGCCCCCGCCGAGGAGCCGGCCGCCGGCGATGCGCCGGCCGAGACCACGACCGCGGAGGCTCCGGCTGAGGAGACCCCCGCCGAGGAGGCGCCCGGCTCGCCGGTCGCCGAGGCCGAGACGGCCGAGCAGGAAGAGACTTCGGGCGGCGACGCCCCGGACGAGAC
>JAXDJC010000082.1:0-32124 GCA_034663685.1 Thermoleophilaceae bacterium | reverse complement strand
AGGTCGTGGGCCTCACGACTCTGTTCGCCAAGAGCGGCGCGCTCGCGACGGGCGGGGCGATCTCGTTCGTCACGCCGATCGCCTCGCTCCTCTGGGTGCTCGCCACGAGCATCCTGCTCATGCGCCGCGACGGCGTCCCGCCGGTGGCCCGAGCCGAGCCGTAGGAAGCAGCCCCCAAACCCGATCGCAACCGCCCAACCTCCGGCCCGAACCCGCGTTTCAGATGACGCAGGTGCGCCGCTCGACCCCTCGCGAGCCGCGTACCCCTAGCGCGAAGGGGCCCCAGGACGGGGCCCCTTCGTCGTTCTCGGACGGGTACGATCCGCGCGTGCGCTACCTGATCACCGGCGGCTCGGGCTACATCGGCTCGCGCCTCGTCGAGCGGCTCTCCGAGCGCGACGACACCGAGCGGATCGTGATCACCGACATCCGCCCGCCCGCGAGCTTCCGCCCGAAGACGGCGTTCGAGCGCCTCGACGTGCGCGACGCCGACCGTGCCCGCGAGCTGATCGCCGCCGAGCGCCCCGACGTGGTCATCCACCTCGCCTTCGTGCTCAACCCGATCCACGACCAGGAGGTGGAGTACGACATCGACGTGGGGGGGACGCAGAACGTCCTGCGCGCCGCATCCGAGGCGGGCGTCGAGCACGTGATGGTCACCACCTCGGCCACCGCCTACGGCGCCTTCCCGGACAACCCGGTCCCGATCACCGAGGACTGGCCGGTGCGCGGCGTGCCGAGCTTCCCGTACGCGTGCCACAAGACCGAGGCCGACCGCCTCTGCCAGCTCTGGGCCCTCGAGCACCCGGACCGCACGATGACCATCGTCCGGCCGTGCATCGTGTTCGGCCCGAACGTGAACAACTACATCGTCCGGCTCTGGACCGAGCAGCCGTTCCAGGCGGAGTTCGGGCTGCCGCCGCAGCCACTCCAGTTCGTGCACGAGGACGACCTGGTCGACGCGCTGGAGCGCCTGCTCCACGGCCGCCATGGTGGCGCGTTCAACGTGGCCGGCGACGGCACGATCACCCCGCCAGAGTGCGCCGACCTGATCGGAATGAAGCGCCGCCGCGTGCCGCTCGGGCTCTACTGGAAGCTCGGCTCGCTCATGTGGGCGCTGCGGCAGTCCGAGACCCCGCCCGGCAACCTGCACTTCGTGATGCACCCGTGGGTGGTGGCCACCGGCAGGCTCAAGGAGGCCACCGGCTGGTCACCCGAGCACACGAGCCGCGAGACGTTCGAGATCACGATGCGCGCCCGCGGCAAGCTGCCGCCGCAGCCCGCGAGCGCCAAGCCGGAGCTGGCCTCGCCCGTCGGCGCCTAGGTATCCTCGCCGCCGCGGGCCGTTAGCTCAGTTGGCTAGAGCACCAGCTCGACAAGCTGGGGGTCACTGGTTCGAGTCCAGTACGGCCCATTTCGCGCGCGGGTGGGGCATCGCGTGGGGGAGTCATCGGTCGCTCACGTGCTTTCGCACGCGGCGCTCCCTCTTCCGCCCCCACGCGGGCGCCCACCCGCGCGCGTCTTCTCAACGGCACGGCCTTGAGGGGCGCTCATCAACGGCACGGCCTTGCGGGGCGCTCATGCCCCACGCGCCTAGTGCCGATGCAGGGCGCGATGAGCGGAACCACCGCAGGCAGCGTCCCGTCACCCGACGGGGCACCCGACCAGGAGCTTCGCGAGCGCGTCACGCTGATCGCGTTCGTGGTCGTGTCCGTGGTCGCCACGGCCGGCTGGCTCCTGCTCCTGGGATGGCTGGCGGTCGCCGGCCTGCGCGCGCTCGGCGTATAGCTCCGGCCGCCGCTGTCGCGCTCCCCGCGCGACCTCCTCGCACATCCCCGCGCGACCTGCTCACCCATCCCCGCGCGGGTTTAGGATTTCCCGCATGACCAGCGGTTTTCCGCGCATGGTGGCGCTCGGGTACGGCAAGTTCGTGCGCGCCGACCGCATCTTCGCGGTGGTCCCCATCGAGGCCGGCGACCGCGGCGACGGGCGGCGCACGTACGTGCACGTGGAAGGGATGGCGGAGCCGCTCGTGGCCTCGCGCTCGGAGCGCGCGATCCTGGCCGAGGTGGACTCCGCCCTCACCGACGCCGCGGGCCTTCCGCGCGCGCTTTCGCGCCGATCGCCGGGCGAAGTCCCCCCCTAGCGCCGATCACCGGGACATGATCGCGGTCCTCTACGACGTGCACGGCAACCTGCCGGCCCTCGAGGCGGTGCTCGAGGACGCGGCCGCCGCCGGGGCGAGCCGGTTCGTGCTCGGCGGCGACTACGCGCTGTTCGGCCCGTGGCCGGGCGAGACCGTGGAGCGGCTGCGCGCGCTCGACGCCCGCTGGATCCGCGGGAACGGCGAGCGCTGGACCGCGGACCCGGCCGCCGCCCCGGACGACGATGTGGTCCAGGGTGCCATCGCTGCGAGCCGGGAGGAGCTGGGCGCTGCGGTGGTCGCCGAGCTGGCCGGGCTCCCGGAGGCGCTGGCGCTCCACGAGGTGCGCTTCGTGCACGGCTCGCCGCCGTCCGACGTGCGCAGCTTCCTGCCGGAGCCGGCCGAGGACGAGCCCGAGTTGCTCGCCGGGGTCACCGAGGACAGGCTCGTGTTCGGCCACACCCACCTCCAGTTCACGCGCCTGGCCGCGGGCGGCATCGAGCTGGTCAACCCGGGGAGCGTGGGCATGCCGTTCGACGGCGACCCGCGCGCGGGCTACGCCCTGATCGGAGACGACGGCGACGTGGAGTGCCGGCGCGTGCTCTACGACCGGGTCCGGAGCGCCGCCGCCGTGCGCGACCGATTCCCGGAGTTTGGGGAAACCGTCGCGCGCCGGATCGAGCGCGCCGCGTTCGACGCCTGAACGCGACCGCGGGCCGCTCTACACTGCCGCTGCCTCACCCGCGTGCCGCCGCGCTGAGAGGCCCCAGATCGCACCATCTCCGACCCGGAGGTCGACCGAATGTCGCGCCTGTCCCAGGTTCTGGTCCCCAAGGACCGCCAGTACTTCGACCTGTTCGAGGAGGCTGCCGGCAACATCGTTCGCTCGGCCGACCTGCTGGACGAGATGCTGCGCAACTTCCCGGACCGGCGCGAGGAGCTCACCCGCGAGATCCTGATCTGCGAGCAGCAGGGCGACCGGATCACCCACGACATCATCCGGCGCCTCAACGAGACCTTCGTGACCCCGATCGATCGCGAGGACATCCTCGCGCTGGCCTCGAGCCTCGACGACATGGTCGACTACATCGAGGAGGCCGCCGACTACCTCGGCCTCTACAAGATCGAGGCGCCGATGGAGCAGTCACAGCGGCTGGCCGAGGTGCTCGTCCAGTGCGCCCGCCAGCTCGCCGAGGCGATGCCGCGGCTGCGCAAGTTCGAGGACATCTCGCACTACACGGTCGAGGTCAACCGGCTGGAGAACGACGGCGACCGCATCACGCGCGAGGCGATGGCATCGCTGTTCGAGGGAGGGATCGACCCGATGGTGGTGATCCGCTGGAAGGACATCTACGACCGGCTCGAGAACGCGATCGACGCCGCCGAGCGGGTGGCGTACCTGCTCGAGGGCATCACGATCAAGAACGCCTAGGACGCCGGACCGGTGGCCAGCGACGTCATCTTCTACCTGGTCATCGCGACCGCCCTCGCGTTCGACTTCACGAACGGCTTCCACGACACCGCGAACGTGGTGGCCACGTCGATCTCCACGCGCGCGCTGCCCCCGCGTGTGGCCGTCGGGATGGCGTCGATCCTCAACTTCGTGGGCGCGTTCATCTCGCTCCAGGTGGCGGCGACGGTGGGCAAGGGGATCGTGGAGGCTCACTTCATCTCGCTCCCGATCGTCTTCGGCGGGCTGATAGGCGCGATCACCTGGAACGTGATCACCTGGTACTTCGGGCTGCCGTCGAGCTCGTCGCACGCGCTGATCGGCGGCGTGGTCGGTGCCGCCTATGCCGCCCACGGCGCCGCCGCCATCCTCGGCAAGGGCCTGCTCGGCAAGGTGGTGGTGCCGGCCCTGCTCGCGCCCGCGCTCGCGTTCGTGACCGCCGCCATCGCGATCATCGTCTGCTACCGGATCGTCGGGCGGCTGAGGCCGGGGCCGGTGAGCTCCGGCTTCCGCGTCGGCCAGATCCTCTCGGGCGGGATGCTCGCGCTCGCCCACGGCACCAACGACGCCCAGAAGACGATGGGCGTGATCGTGCTGGCCCTGATCGCGCACGGCAACATCGCCGCCGACAACTTCCACGTGCCCACCTGGGTCGTGGCCTCCGCGGCCACCGCGATCGCGATGGGCACCTACATGGGGGGCTGGCGCATCATCAGGACGATGGGCACGCGCATCATCAAGATGGACACGGCGCAGGGCTTCGCGGCCCAGGGCGGCGGCGCGGCGGTCATCCTCGCCGCCTCGCACGCGGGCTATCCGCTGTCCACCACCCACACGATCTCCGGGGCGGTGATGGGGGCCGGGGCGGCCAAGCGCTTCTCGGCGGTGCGCTGGGGCGTGGCGGGCAACATGCTCGTGGCGTGGGTGCTCACGATCCCGGCGGCGGCGATCGTCGGAGCGGCGGTCTACGGGGTCACGCGCATCTTCGGCACCAACAGCGCGGTCGGCCCGGTGCTCATCTCCGCCGGCATCCTGGGCGGCATGGCATGGACGTTCGCGCGTCGCCTTCGCCGCGGCTCTCCGATCTCGGCGGCCGAGGCTTGAGGCTCGCCGGCGACATCGTGGACTGGGCGGCCCTGTTCAAGGTCGTCTACGAGGCGCTGGCCGCCGGGGTGGGCGTCACGCTCGCGTTCTCGCTCGCGGTGGCCGGCTCCACGCGCTTCGCCGACGAGATGCGCGAGTCGAACGGCGGCCGGGCGATCATGTCCGGCGTCATGGCGGCTCTGGGCCTCGCCGTCTGCCTGGCGGCGGTCGTCTTCGGGATCATCGTGATGACCCAGAAGAGCTAGCGGGCCGCGAGCAGGCGCTCGAGGTCGTCCTCGCCCGACCACGCGCCCACCGACGCGCGCACCAGCCCGCGGCCGGGGATCTCGCGCACGAGCACGCCGGCCTCGCCCAGGCGCCGCGCCTCCGCTGCGCCGTCGTCCGAGCTCCACGCGACCAGGGTCGAGCGGCCGCGCGGCGCCACCCGAGCGCCCGCCCCGGCCAGCCGGTCGGCGAGCCGCGCGGCCAGCGCCGGGCCGCGCTCCTGCACCGCTCCCAGGCCGGCGCCGTCCAGAACCTCGAGCGCGACGAGCGACCACGCCCAGAGCGGGGCGGAGAAGCCCATGTCGAAGCGCCGCGCCCCCGCCCGCGGCGCGGACTCGAGCGGCGACGCCGAGTCGGCGAGGGTCATGTAGCTCGGCCACGCCACCGGCAGCTCGTCGGCCAGCTCGCGGCGGACGTAGAGGTAGCCGGTGCCGTCGGGCCCGCAGAGCCACTTCTGGCCGGCCGCGCCGTAGAAGTCGCAGCCCAGCTCGTCCATCGGTGTCGGGATCGCCCCGAGGCCCTGCGCGCCGTCGAGCAGCACGAGCGCATCGGAGGCCGCGAGCGCGGCGGTGTCCACAACCTGGCCGTTCACCCACGACACGTGCGAGCAGGCCACGAGCCTGGTCCGCGGGCCGATCGCCTCGGCGATCCGCGCGAATGGCGCGAGACGCACCTCGAACCCGCGCCGGTCGCGGTGCGCCGCCAGCGGGGCGAGCAGGCCGGGATGCTCCTCGTCGCTCGTGAGCACCTCGTCGCCCGGGCCGAGCTGGGTCGCCGCGATCGCCGCGTTCATGCCGTCGGTGGTCGAGCCGGTGAGCGCCACCTCGTCCGCGGCGCAGCCGAACACGCCCGCCACCCGCCCGCGCAGCTCCTCGCCGAGGCCGATCAGCCGCTCGAAGTGCGGCATCCCGCCGCGGCCCTCGGCGCACTCGCGCTCGATCTCGGCCTGCGCGGCCGCCGCCGCCCGGGCGGGCACCGGTCCCTGGGTCCCGGCGTTCAGATACGCGACCCGGTCGAGCACCGGGAACTCGGCTCGCAGCGCGGCGGCGTCCACCATTCGATCCTGTCATCTTCTGAGCCGTGATCGTCGAGCGGTCGATGCAGCCGGACTTCCTGTCGAACTCCTACCTCGTGGCGGACGAGCCGGGCGGGCACGGGGTGATCGTGGACGGCGGCGCCGACCCCGAGCCGCTGCTCGCAGCGGTCGAGGAGAACCGGCTCACGGTCCCGTACCTGCTGCTGACCCACCACCACTTCGACCACGTCTCCGAGAACCACATCATCAAGGAGCGGCTTGGAGTGGAGATCCTGGCGCACCCGCTCGAGGCGGCGCGGCTGACCGAGGTGGACCGTGCGATCGAGCCCGGCGAGCTGCTGGAGGTGGGAGGCCTGCGGATCGACGGCCTGCACACGCCCGGCCACACCGACGGGATGCTCTCGTTCCGCGTGAACGACGAGGAGGTCTACACCGGGGACACGCTCTTCAAGGGCTCGGTCGGCGGCGTGCGCGCGCCCGGCTCGACCACCTTCGAGGACCTGAAGGCCTCGATCATGGACGTGCTGATGAAGCTCCCGCACGAGACCGTGGTGCGCCCCGGCCACACCGACCCGACGACGATCGGCGACGAGTGGGAGCAGAACGCCTTCGTGCGCGTGTGGCGCGGGATCGACCCCGAGTCGGACGAGCGCTGCCGCGTGGGCGAGGAGGAGGCCACGCTCGTGCTGTTCGCCCCCGACTACGACGGCGGCCACAAGGCGTGGGTGCGCTGGACCGACTCCGGCCGCGACGACATCGTGCCCGGCAGCCAGGTGGTCCGCGAGAGCTGACGCGAGCCGGGCCGGCTCGGACGCCGGCCCCGGAACGCACGGAGCCCGCGCGATGGCGGGCTCCGTTCCTACTGAGTGCTGCGGTCGAGCAGACCCGCAGCTGCGCTACGAACCGCAAACGGGCCACGGGGACGAGCCCGAACGCGCGTAAAGCATCGCCGCGCGCTGGTCCTGCTCGGCCTCGGGGGCCGCGGCCGGGTCGCCCGAGCCGCCGACCGAGGCCCAGGTGCCGTAGTCGAACTGGTACTTGCCGCGGAAGGCGCCGCCGCCGCCGATGGCGCGCGGGTTGCCGCCCGACTCGCAGGCCGCGATGGCCTGGAGCTGCGGCGGCGTGGTGGCGCCGCCGTTCGACGCGCCCTGGGCGCCGCCGCTGCGGCGGGCCTTCTTACGCGCGCGGGCCTTCTTGGCGTTGTCGGCGCGATGGTGGAGCGTCGCGCGGTTGCGCTTGCCCCTGTTCTTGGCCTCGATCTTGCGCTCGGCGGCGGTCGGCGTGTGGCCGGCCACCGTGGCGCCGCCGTTGTCAGCCGCGAGGGCCACGGCCGGAACCGCGGCGGCCACGCAGGCGAGTGTCAGTACAAGCTTTCTCATGGGGTTACCTCCCGGGATTGGGTCGGGGTGTGCCTCAGCCCGTGCAGGCGCGCCGCGCGCCCTGTGGCGCGTCAGCTCGCCCTCGACGGGCGCCGAACTTCCGCCCGCTCGAACCGCTGGAAACGGCTCTGCTGGCGAACCTCCGGGGATCGAGGGGCCTCCCGAGGCCCGACTCATCGATCCGATCCTTCGCCAACGAAGGTACCCCGAGCGAACACATGTTCTGTGGGGGCGCTCACACTGGGCGCGACCACCCAGGGCGGTACCGTCCCTGCCGATGCAGGTCACGCTCCCGGACGGGAACTCGTTAGAGCTCGAGGACGGCGCCACCGGCGCCGATGCCGCCCGGGCGATCGGCGAGGGCCTCGCGCGGGCCGCGCTGGCCATCCGGCAGAACGGCGACCTGAAGGACCTCTCGGCACCGCTCACGGACGGCGCGCCGATCGAGATCGTCACCGGCAAGAGCCCCGACGCCCTCGACCTGATCCGCCACGACGCCGCCCACGTGCTCGCCACCGCGGTGATCGAGCTCTACCCCGGGACCAAGGTGTCGATCGGGCCGCCGATCGAGGACGGCTTCTACTACGACTTCGAGTTCCCCGAGGGGGTGAGGGTGGGGGAGGAGGACCTCCCGAAGATCGAGGAGGCCATGCGCCGCCACGTGAAGGCCGACGAGGCCTTCGAGCGCACCGACATCTCCGCCGGCGACGCGCTCGAGCGCTTCACGCGCGAGGAGCAGGACTACAAGGTCGAGCTGATCCAGGACCTGGTGCGCGACGAGGGCGTGGAGACGGTCTCGCTCTACCGCAACGGCCCGTTCACCGACCTCTGCCGCGGCCCGCACGGGCCGACCACCAAGCGGATCAAGGCGTTCAAGCTCACCTCGATCGCAGGCGCCTACTGGCGCGGCGACGAGAAGCGCCAGATGCTCACCCGCATCTACGGCACGGCGTTCCTCTCGAAGGAGGACCTCGACGAGCACCTGGAGATGCTCGAGCAGGCGCGCGCGCGCGACCACCGCAAGCTCGGCAAGGAGCTGGGGCTGTTCCTGCTCTCCGACATCTCGCCGGGCTCGCCGTTCTGGCAGCCGGCCGGCACGGTCATCTGGAACGAGCTCGCCAACCTCTGGCGCACCGAGAACGCGCGGCGCGGCTACCAGGAGGTGCGCACGCCGATCCTCTACGACGTGGAGCTCTGGAAGCAGTCCGGGCACTGGGACAAGTACCGCGACAACATGTACTTCACCGAGGTGGAGAAGCGGGCGATGGGCCTCAAGCCCATGAACTGCCCGGCGCACATCCAGATCTACAAGGCCGAGCGGCGCTCCTACCGCGACCTGCCGATTCGCTACTCGGAGGCGGGCCTGGTCCACCGCCACGAGCCGAGCGGCACGCTCCACGGCCTGCTGCGCGTACGCCACATCACCCAGGACGACGCCCACATCTTCTGCACGGAGGAGCAGATCGAGAAGGAGGTGATCGACTGCCTCGAGTTCGGATTCTTCCTCTACGACGTGTTCGGGTTCGAGCCGCGGCTGGAGCTCTCCACGCGGCCGGAGCAGCGGATCGGCTCCGACGAGTTGTGGGACCGCGCCGAGGCGGCGCTCGAGGCCGCCCTCGAGGCGCGCGGGCTCGAGTACGAGGTGAACGAGGGCGACGGCGCGTTCTACGGGCCCAAGATCGACCTCCACATGACCGACTCGCTCAAGCGCTCCTGGCAGCTGGGCACGGTGCAGCTCGACTACTCGATGCCCGAGCGCTTCGGCCTCGGCTACACGGGCGAGGACAACTCCGAGCACCGGCCGGTGATGATCCACCGCGCACTGCTCGGATCGTTCGAGCGCTTCATCGGGATCCTCATCGAGCACTACGCGGGCGAGCTGCCGCTGTGGCTCGCGCCGCTCCACGCGCTGGTGCTCCCGATCGCCGATCGCCACAACGACCACGCGCGCGAGGTCGAGCGGCAGCTCACCGGCGCCGGCATCCGCGCGGAGGTGGACGACCGGACCGAGTCGGTCAGCCGCAAGATCCGTGATGGCGAGCTGCGCAAGGTCCCGCTGATGCTGGTGGTGGGGGACAAGGAGCAGGAGGCCGGCACGGTGGCGGTGCGGCGCCACCGCGAGGGCGATCAGGGCACGAGCACGGTCGCGGACCTGATCGGCGCGATTCGAGTGGAGATCGACGCCCGTAGGGCTATACTCGCCTCTGAATGAGGAGCACCCACGAACCGCGCCACCACTGACGCGCCCGCTGCCCCTCAGCCGTTGCCTTTGCCTCGCGATTCATCGAGAGCTGCCGCTTGACCGCTAGCCGGGTCCTCGCCTAGTGCCGATCCCGCGTAGGTTCGATCGCCGCCCGCCCGAGCGCGATCAGACTCGCATCAACGAGCGCATCCGCGTCCCGCAGGTCCGCCTGATCGGCGACGACGGCAACCAGATCGGCGTGATCCCGACCGACGAGGCCCTGAAGTACGCGCAGGAGCGCGACCTCGACCTCGTGGAGGTGGCCGCCGAGGCGCGCCCGCCGGTGGTTCGAGCGCTCGACTACTCGAAGTACAAGTACGAGCAGGAGCAGAAGGCCAAGGCGGCTCGGCGCCACCAGAAGCAGGTGACGGTGCGCGAGATCAAGCTGCGGCCAAAGATCGCGAACAACGACTACGAGACCAAGAAGGGTCACGTGGTCCGCTTCCTCAACCATGGCGACCGGGTGAAGGTCACGATCATGTTCCGCGGCCGCGAGACCACGCACCCCGAGCGCGGCGAGGCGCTGCTGATGCGGCTGGCCGAGGACATCGGCGATCTCGGCGTGATCGAGCAGCGGCCCAACCTCGACGGCCGCAACATGACGATGGTCATGGCCCCCGCGCGCTCGCCCGAGGAGGCCGCCGAGCACGAGCCGCCCGCGCCGGCCGCCGAGGAGCGTCCGGTCAAGCGCGAGCGCCGCGAGGTGCGGCTGCGGCGCGAGGCCGAGGAGGCCGATCACGAGGGCGACGAGGCCGCCGCCGAGCCGGCCGCCGCCGCCGAGCCTGCTCCGGCCGCCGACGCATCGCCCGCCGCAGAGGAATCGTCCGCCGACGAGGAGCCACCCGCCGCGGAGGAAGCCGAAGCCGCGGAGGAGCCGGCTGCCGCCGAGGAATCGCCCGCCGCCGCCAACGGCGAGGCGCCGAAGCCGGCCAAGCAGGACGCTCCGCCCGAGTCGGGCGGCGGCAAGACCGCGGCCGTCTAGCCGCTCGCCCGCGTCAGATCGCGGGCGCCGAGACGGACTCGTCGCCCCAGGGGCGTACGAAGCGATGCGTGTTGCCGATGTCCTCGAACCCGAGCCGGCGGAAGGTCCACTTGGGCCAGGTGTCGTCCTCGGCCTCGACCACCACGAGCCGCGCGCCCTCGCGGCGCAGCGCGCTGACCGCGCCCCAGACGACCGCCCGGCCGAGGCCGGACCCGTGGGCGCGAGCGAACGCGTCGAGCTCGGTGATCTTCGCCACCTCACCCGTGACGCGGGCGACCGCGTAGGCGGCCACCTCCGTCCCGATCCGCGCGGCGAAGCAGCGCAGCTCCACGCCGTCGGCGGGCAGCCCGCCGGCCGCCAGCAGCTGCTCGGCGGTGTCGAGGTCGCGGTGCTGGTTGCGCATCGTTCCCTCGCGCGCCTGGAGCAGCTCGTCCAGCTCCACCTGGGTGACCGCGGTGATGTCGATGGGGCGGTCCGGCAGCCGGCGCGGCGCCATCAGCGTGAGGCTGCCGACCACCCAGCCGGCCGCGGCGAAGCCGGGGCGGAGCTGGTCCGCGCGCTCGTCGTCGACCACGCGCAGCGAGCGCTGCGGCAGCCCGGCCTGGAGCTCGTCGGCGAACTGCATGAGCGCATCGGCGTCGAGCGGCGGCGTGCCGCTCTCCACACGCAGGACGTTGAGCGAACCGGCGCGCGGATGGGCGTCGTTGAAGAGTGCGGTGCCGCAGGGGAAGGTCTCGGCGCGCGCTGCCAGGCGGTCCTCGAGGAGCGCCTCGAGCTCGATGGCGCGGGCGCGCTGCTCCTCCGGCGCCATGACGGAGCGCGGTACGGGTCGCAGGTTGGGCTGGGTGGGGGTCATGCTCTTCTGGACGACCATTCGGTCCACCCGCCACCCGGGGGATGGACGAAAGTCGGAGAACCTGGGGCTATAGTCGGCGGCCCGATGCCGAAGATGAAGACCCATTCGGGCGCGAAGAAGCGCTTTAAGGTGACAGCCAAGGGCAAGGTGCGCGCGCGCCATGCCATGCGCAGCCACATCCTCACCAAGAAGAACGCCAAGCGCAGGCGCCGCCTGGCCGCACCGCTGATCGTGAGCGACGCCGACGCCCCCAGGGTCAAGAAGCTGCTGCGCAAGTGAGGGTCAAGCGCTCCACCCACGCGCGCAAGAAGCGCCGCGCCACGCTCGAGCGGACCAAGGGGTTCCGCGGCGAGGCCAACTCGAGCTACAAGCGCGCGAAGGAGGCCCTGCTCAAGGCGGATACCTACGCATACCGCGACCGCCGCAACCGCAAGCGCGACTTCCGCCGCCTGTGGATCCAGCGCATCAACGCCGCGGCGCGCCGCGAGGGGCTCACCTACAGCCAGATGATGCACGGCCTGAAGCTGGCCGAGATCGAGCTGGACCGCAAGGTGCTGGCCGACATCGCCGTGCGCGACCCCGAGACCTTCCGGCGGTTTGCCGAGCGCGCCCGGGAGGCGGCGGCTGCCTGATTGCAGGTGCTCACCGCGAATCACTCCCAGGGCGCCTCGCGAGGCGCCCTTTTTAGTTCCGGAGACCAATGATCACATCACCCGACAACAACCAGCTGAAGACCATCCGCAAGCTCCACGACAAGCGTCACCGCACGCGTGCGGGGCAGTTCGTGGCGGAGGGGGAGGATTTGGTGGCCGCCGCCCGCGCGGCCGGGTGGGAGCCCGAGATCCTGCTGGTGTCGGGTGAGGACGTGGAGCCGAGGCTGCTCGACGCAGTGAGCGTGCTCGGCTCGGGCGCGCGCGTGATCGCCGTGTACCGCCAGCGCTGGTCGGAGCCGGGCGGCGACCTCGCGGTCTACCTGCACGGCGTGGGCGACCCGGGCAACGTGGGCACCGTGATCCGCTCGGCCCACGCGCTGGCGGACGGGCCGGTGGTGCTCGGGCCCGGCTGCGCGGACCCGTGGTCACCGAAGGCGGTGAGGGCGAGCATGGGCTCGGTCTTCGCGCGCCCGCCCGCCCGCGCGCAGTTCGAGTCGCTCTCCGGCACGACGGTGGCGCTCTCGGTGAGGGCCGGCGCTCCTCTGGACAGCGTGCCCCTGACGCCTCCCGAGGTGCTGTGCCTGGGAGGGGAGAGGGAGGGGTTGCCGGCCGGGGTCACGGCGGCCGCCGACGCGGTCGCCCACCTGCCACTCCGCGACGGCGGGCCGGACTCGCTGAACGTGGCGATGGCGGCCACGGTGGCGCTGTATGAGCGGAATAGGATGGCCCGCGATGGCTGACGCCCCCGCCCGATTCGACGACCTGCGGCGGGAGGCGGAGGCCGCCATCGCCGGTGCCGCCAGCGCGGCGGAGCTCGAGGAGCTGCGCGTTCGCTACCTGGGCCGAAAGGCCGAGCTCACCCAGGCGCTGCGCTCGATCGGCGAGCTGCCGCCGGAGGAGCGCGGCCCGGTCGGCAAGGGAGCGAACCAGGTGAAGCAGGCGCTCGAGCGCCTGCTCGAGGAGCGCACCGAGCGCCTCGAGGCGGAGGAGCTCGACACGCGCCTCGCGGCCGACCGCATCGACGTGACGCTGCCCGGCGATCCGCCGCTGCCGCCCGGCCACCTCCACCTGATCTCGCAGATCCGCCGCGAGATGGAGGACGTGTTCGTGGGGCTCGGCTTCGCCATCGCCGAGGGTCCCGAGATCGAGTACGACTACTACAACTTCACGGCGCTCAACCACCCGCCGGAGCACCCGGCGCGGCTGCCACAGGACACCTTCTACCTGAGCGACTCCGTGCTCCTGCGCACGCACACCTCGCCGATGCAGGTGCGCGCGATGGAGGCGCAGGAGCCGCCGATCTACATCGTGGTCCCCGGCCGCGTGTACCGGCCGGACACGCCGGACGCCACGCACGGCCCGCTCTTCCACCAGCTCGAGGGACTGGCGATCGACGAGGGCATCACGCTCGCCGACCTCCAGGGCGTGCTGCTGGAGTTCGCGCGTGCGATGTTCGGGCCCGAGCGCGTGGTGCGCCTGCGCCCCGGCTACTTCCCGTTCACCGAGCCGAGCGTGGAGGTGGACGTCTCCTGCTTCGGGTGCGACGGGACCGGCGTGCAGGGCAGCGAGCGCTGCCACACCTGCAAGGGCGAGGGCTGGATCGAGATCCTGGGCGCGGGGATGGTGGACCCGAACGTGCTCGGCTACGTGGCGGGCAACGGCTACGACCCCGAGCGCGTGCAGGGCTTCGCGTTCGGCATGGGCATCGAGCGCATCGCGATGATCAAGCACGGCGTGCCGGACCTGCGCATGCTCTACGAGAACGACGTCCGCCTGCTGGAGCAGTTCGGCGCATGAGGATCCCTGTCGCCTGGCTGCGCTCCTACTGCGACCCCGGCATGAGCGCCGCGGAGATCGCGGACGCGCTCACGATGGCGGGGATCAAGCTCGAGCGCCTGCACCGCACGGGCGTGGGCGACCCGGCGGAGTTCGTGGTCGGGCGGGTGCTCGAGGCCTCCAAGCACCCCGACGCCGACCGGCTGAGCGTGTGCGTGGTGGATGACGGCTCGGGCGAGGCGCGCACGATCGTGTGCGGCGCGCCCAACGTGGCGAGCGGCCAGACCGTGGCGGTGGCGCTGCCGGGCGCGGTCATGCCGGACGGGACCAAGCTCGGCGAGGCCAAGCTGCGCGGGGTGCGCTCCAGCGGGATGATCCTGGCCGAGGACGAGGTGGGCATCGGCGAGGACCACGCCGGGATCATGGTGCTCGAGTCGGGCCTCCCGCCGGGCGCCGCGCTTGCCGACCACCTGCCGATCGCCGACGAGGCCATCGAGATCGAGATCACGCCCAACCGGCCGGACGCGATGGCCGTGTACGGGGTGGCGCGCGACCTGCACGCCGTGACGGCCGCGCCCCTGGCCGAGGACCCCACGGCGGCGGACGCCGAGCCCTCGGGGGACGGCTCCGCCGAGGACCACGCGTCGGTGGAGATCGCCGACCCGGAGATCTGCCTGCGCTTCACCGCGCGCGTGTACGAGGACGTGAAGCTCGGGCCCTCGCCGCGCTGGCTCAAGCAGCGCCTGATGGCGGCCGGGCAGCGCCCGATCTCGAACGTGGTGGACATCACCAACTACGTGATGCTCACGTGCGGCCAGCCGCTGCACGCGTTCGACCTCGACCGGGTGCGCGGCTCGCGGATCGTGGTCCGCAGGGCGCAGGAGGGCGAGACGATGACCACGCTCGACGGCGTGGAGCGCCGCTTCAGCTCCGAGGTGGCGCTCGTGTGCGACGCCGAGGGCCCGAGCGGGATCGCCGGCGTGATGGGTGGGCAGATCTCGGAGGTGGCCGGTCCGGATGCCGAGCGCCCCACCACGCGCGTGCTGATGGAGGCCGCCACGTGGGTGGGGCCCAACATCATGCGCACGTCCAAGGAGCTGGGACTGCGCACGGAGGCGTCCGCCCGCTTCGAGAAGCAGCTCCATCCCGAGCTCGCGGTGGCGGGGCAGCGGCTGGCGGCGCAGCTGATGGTGGAGCTGTGCGACGCACGACTCGTGCCCGGCACCATCGACGTGTACCCGCGCCCGGCGGAGCCGCGCCGGCTGACGCTGCGGGTGGAGCGCCTCGAGCGGCTGCTCGGGGAGCGGGTGCCGGAGGACGAGGTGGTGGCGATTCTGGGCCGGCTGGGGTTCGCACCGGCGCTCGGCAGCGGCACGGTTGCGGTGACCGTGCCGCCCTGGCGCGACTCCGACGTGCAGCGCGAGGTGGACCTCATCGAGGAGGTGGCGCGCATCCACGGCCTCGACAAGCTGCCCACGACGCTGCCCGCGCGCGAGCACGCCGTGGGCCGCCTCACGCCCAAGCAGCGCCTGCGCCGCCGCCTGGAGGACGCGCTGCGCGACCGCGGCCTGCACGAGGCGGTCTCCTACTCGTTCACCTCGCCGGCCGTGCTCGCCACGCTGAGGCTCGGCGACGAGGGCCTGCTTCGGATCCGCAATCCGCTGAGCGAGGACCTGAGCGTGATGCGCCCGCTGCTGCTGCCGGGCCTGCTCGACGCCGCGCGCCACAACGAGGCGCACGGGAGCGGCGGCGTGAACCTGTTCGAGTCGGCGCACGTCTACCGCGCCTCGGGCGCGCTGAGCGACCCGCCGGAGGGCTCGCCCGGCGGAGCCCTCCCGGCCGAGGAGAACCACCACCTGGCCGCGCTAACCACGCTCGCGACGCCGGCCGGCTGGCGCTCCCCGGAACGGCGTAGCGACTACTACTCGGCGCGCGCGCTGCTGGACGCGGTGATGGCGGCCGCGGGCGTGGAATGGCAGCCCCAGAGCAAAGTCACAGAGGGGTCGGGCCCCTTGCAGGTCCGTACCTTCCTTCATCCGGGGCGCTCCGCGGGTGTCCAGGCCGGCGGGCGCGATGTCGGCTGGGTCGGCGAGGTTCATCCGTCCGTCGCGCGCGAGTGGGACCTCGATGGGCCGGTCGCCGGCTTCGAGGTCGACTTCGACGCGCTCGCCGAGCTTGCGTCCGGGCCGGCGTACTACACGGACGTGACCAGCTTCCCGTCGGTGCTCCAGGACATCGCCGTGGTGCTGCCCGAGGACGTGAGCGCGGCGCAGGCCGAGGCGGCTATCCGCGCCGGCGGCGGCGAGCTGCTCGCACACGTGCGCGTGTTCGACGTGTACACGGGGGAGCAGGTGGGGGAGGGCAGCCGCTCGCTGGCCCTGCGGCTCGAGTTCCGCGCGCCGGACCGCACGCTCACCGACGAGGAGGTCGCCGGGCTGCGCGCCGCGATCGAGGCCGAGCTCGGGAAGATCGGGGGAAGGCTCCGTGTCTAGCGCGGCCGGCCCCACGCCGAGCGGCGGCGGCTCCGTTCACGGCGCCGGCGGCGCCAGCCACCGCGTGGCCGTGGCGGGCGCGTCCGGCTTCGCGGGGGCGCTCGCGGCGCACCTGGTGCACCGTCATCCGTCGCTCGAGCTGACCGCCGTGACCGCGCGCTCCGACGCCGGCCGCCGCCTCGACACGGTCCACCCGCGCTATCGCGTGGACATGGAGCTCGAGACCTTCCACGCCGAGCGCATCGCCGAGCGCGCCGACGCGGTGCTCGTGGCCTACCCGCACGGCGCCGCCGCCCCGGTGGTCGAAGACCTCCGCAATCGCGGCCTGAAGGTGGTCGACCTGTCGGCGGACTTCCGCCTCGACCGCGAGCGCTACGAGCGCTACTACCAGCCGCACGAGGCTCCCGCCCTGCTCGACGAGGCCGTCTACGGCCTGACCGAGCTCCACCGCGACGCCATCCGCGAGGCCGATCTCGTGGCCGCGCCGGGGTGTTACCCCACCGCCGCGATCCTCGCCCTCGCGCCGCTGCGCGAACTGATCGCCGACGCGATCGTGGACGCCAAGTCCGGCGTCTCGGGTGCCGGGCGCGAGGCCACGGGCACGACCCACTTCGTCTCCGTCGACGAGAACGTGAACCCGTACAAGGTCGAGGGCCACCGCCACCGCGCCGAGATCGACCAGGAGATCGGCGAGGGGATCACCTTCACGCCGCACCTGGTCCCGATCGACCAGGGCCTGCTGGCCAGCTGCTACGTGACGCCCAGCCGGGAGCTGAGCGCGGACGACGTGCGCGAGCTGTTCGCCGCCGCCTACGACGCCGAGCAGTTCGTGGAGCTCACGGACTCCCCGCCGGGCACGCGCGAGGTGCGCGACACGAACTTCTGCCGCATCCACGCCACCGTGGAGCCGGCGACCGGGCGCGTGCTCGTGTTCGCCGCCATCGACAACCTCTGGAAGGGCGCCGCCGGCCAGGCGCTCCAGGACCTCAACCTGATGCTCGGGCTGCCCGAGGGGGAGGGGCTGGCGTGAGCTTCTTCCGCTCCCGCTGGGTGGAGTGCCCCGGGCACGTGCGCGAGATCGAGCCGACCGCCCTGCCGGCCGGGTTCCGCGCCGCCGGGGTTGCGGCCGGGCTGAAGAAGAGGGGCCTCGACGTGGGCCTGCTGGTGTCGGACGAGCCCGGCACCGCCTCGGCCGCGCGCTTCACCACCAACGCGCGCGTGGGCGCCCCGGTGTCGGTCTCGCGCGAGGCCGCGCTCGACCGCCTGCGCGCGGTGGTGGCCAACTCGGGCGGGTCGAACACCGGCGACGGCGAGCGCGGGATCGCCACCGCCGAGGCCGCCCAGGCGGAGGCCGCGACCCTCCTGGGGCTCGAGCCCGGGCAGGTGGGGGTGGCCTCGACCGGCGTGATCGGCGCGGAGCTGCCGCGCGAGCCGCTGCTCAGCGGGATCCGCGCCGCCGCGAGCGCGCTCGGCCCCGATGCGGCGGGCCTGTCGGAGGCGATCATGACCACCGACGCCGGCCCCAAGCGCGCCTGCCTCGAGGTCCAGCTCTCGTCCGGCACCGTGCGCCTGTCGGGGCAGGCGAAGGGCGCCGGGATGATCTCCCCGCGCTTCGCCACCATGTTCTGCTTCGTGCAGACCGACGCCGGCCTCGACCCCCAGACCGTCGACCTGCTCACCGGCGTGTGCGTGAAGCGCTCCTTCGACCGCATCTCGGTGGACGGCCAGCTCTCCACGAGCGACACGGTGTTCGTGCTCGCCAGCGGCGCCTCGGGCGTGCGCGTGGAGCAGGAGTCCGGCGACGAGTTGAAGCTCGGCGAGGCCCTCGACGCGCTCATGCGCCAGCTGGCGATCGAGATCGTGGCCGACGGCGAGGGCTCGGAGCGCATCGGCCGGATCGTGGTGCGGGGCGACTCGGAGACGGTCGAGCCGGTGGCCCGCGCGATCGCCGACTCGCCGCTCGTGAAGACCGCCCTGCACGGCGCGGACCCCAACTTCGGCCGCATACTCCAGGCTGCCGGTATGGCCTACTCGACCGCCGCGCCCGGAGCGCCCTTCTACGCGGACCTCGACATCGAGGACCGCACGGTCGTGTCGGCCGGCGCGGCGGCGATCGAGCTCGGCGGCCCCGAGTGGCGCGAGCTCGAGGAGGCGGTCAGGGCGAGCGAGGTCGAGTACGCGCTCACGCTGCCCGGCGACGGCGCCGAGACCGAGGTCTTCTTCAGCGACCTCGGCCACGAGTACGTGCGCATCAACGCGGAGTACACGACGTGAGCCCGGCGGGCGGCATGCCGGACGTCGCGACCCTCCTCGAGGCGCTCCCCTACATCCGCGAGTTCCACGAGAAGACGATCGTGATCAAGTACGGCGGCGCGGCGATGACCGACCCCGACCTGCGCGAGGAGTTCGCGCGCGACGTGGTGCTCCTGAAGTACGTCGGGATGAACCCGATCGTGGTGCACGGCGGCGGCCCCGACATCACGTCGTACATGGAGCGCCTCGGCATGCGCGTGGAGTTCGTGGAGGGGCTGCGGGTGTCGAACGCCGAGACCGTGGAGATCGCCAAGATGGTCCTGGTCGGCAAGCAGAACAAGGACATCGTGCTGCGGCTCAACCGCTGCGGCCAGCCCGCGGTGGGGCTCTGCGGCGACGACGGCCTGCTCTTCCGCGTGGAGAAGCAGTTCGCCACCGACGAGCGCGACATCGGCTTCGTGGGCCGCATCGACCGCGTGAACGTGGACGTGCTCAACCACATCGCCGAGGACTACATACCGGTGATCGCGTCCGTGGGCGCCGACGACGCGGGCCAGTCCTACAACGTGAACGCGGACGACGCCGCGGCCGCGGTGGCCGAGGCGATGGGCGCCGAGAAGGTGATCTTCCTGACCGACGTGCGCGCCTGGCTGGAGGACCCCGCGGACGCGGCCACGCGGATCGGCCAGGCCACGGCCGCCGAGGTGCGCGAGAAGCTCCCGGCGGTCAGCGGCGGGATGCGCCCCAAGCTCGCCGCGGCAGCCCACGCCGTCGAGAGCGGCGTGCACGCCGCCCACATCATCGACGGCCGCCAGCCGCACTCGCTGCTGCTCGAGCTGTTCACCGACGCCGGCATCGGCACCAAGATCTTCCCTTGACGCTGGCCGACCTCCAGGCGCTCGACCGCGACAACGTGATGGGCACCTACGCCCGCAACCCGGTCGAGTTCGTGCGCGGCCGGGGGACCCGCCTCTGGGACTCGCACGGCACCGAGTACCTCGACTTCCTGGCCGGGATCTCCGTGGCGCAGATCGGGCACTGCCACCCGGGCCTGGTCGAGGCGGTCACGAGCCAGGCCGAGCGCCTGATGCACGTGGGCAACCTGTACTACACGGCCCCCGTCATGAGGCTCGCCGCGCGGCTGGCGCGGCACTCGCTCGGCGGCAAGGTGTTCTTCGCCAACAGCGGGGCCGAGGCCAACGAGTGCGCGATCAAGCTCGCGCGCAAGCACCGCCGCGGCGGGGAGATCGTGGTGCTCGAGGGCGGGTTCCACGGCCGCACGATGGGCGCGCTGTCGGCCACGCCGCAGGAGACCAAGCAGGAGCCGTTCGCGCCGCTCGTGCCCGGCTTCGTGGCCGTGCCGCGCGGCGGCCCGCTCGAGGGCGCGGTGTCGGAGAGGACCGCCGCGGTGCTGATCGAGCCGATCCAGGGCGAGTCCGGGATCTGGCCGATCGCGAACGAGCTGCTGGCCGAGGCACGGGAGCTCTGCGACCGCCACGGCGCGCTGCTGATCTTCGACGAGGTGCAGTGCGGGATGGGCCGCACCGGCACGCTCTGGGCCTACGAGCAGTGCGGCGTGCGCCCGGACGTGATGACCCTGGCCAAGGGCCTGGGCGGCGGCCTGCCGATCGGGGCGTGCATCACATCGCCCGAGCACGCCGACGTGCTCGAGGCCGGCGACCACGGCTCCACGTTCGCCGGCGGCCCGGTGCAGTGCGCCGCCGCGCTGGCGGTGCTCGACGTGGTGGACGGCGACGGCTTCCTCTCGGAGGTCGAGCGCAAGGGCCACCTGCTTGCCGGGGGCCTGGAGCGGCTCGGCCTGGACGTGCGCGGCCGCGGCCTGATGCTCGCGTTCGCGCACGACCACGCGCCCGAGCTGGTCCGCAGCGCGCTCCTCGACCAGCACCTGGTGCTGAACGCGACCGGTCCCGACACCGTGCGCCTGCTGCCCCCGCTGACCGTGACCGACGCCGAGATCGAGGACGCGCTCGGGCGAATCGCGGCGCTGTTAGGGTCGGCCGCCACTTGACCTCGGAGCCCCGCACCACCCTCGCCAAGACCGCCTCGTACGAGGCCGAGCCCTCCGAGGTCGGCCGCGTGCTGCTGCTCTACTCGGGCGGGCTCGACACGAGCGTGATGCTCAAGTGGATCCAGGACGAGTACGACGCCGAGGTGGTGGCGCTCACCGTGAACCTGGGCCAGCCGGACGAGGACTGGGACGTGGTGAAGGGCAAGGCGCTCGACCTCGGCGCGGTGGACTGCATGCTCGTCGACGCGCGCGAGGAGTTCGCCGCCGACTACGTGCTCCCGGCCATCAAGGCCAACGCGCTATACGGCGGCGGCTACCCCCTCTTCACCGCGCTCGGCCGCCCGCTGATCGCCCGGCTCGCGGTGGAGAAGGCGCGCGAGACCGGCTGCGACACGATCGCCCACGGCTGCACCGGCAAGGGCAACGACCAGGTGCGGATCGAGGCCACGATCGCCACGCTCGCGCCCGAGCTGAAGGTGATCGCGCCGGTGCGCGGCTGGCAGATGGGCCGCGAGGAGGAGATCGCCTATGCGCGCGAGCACGGCATCCCCGTCAAGGGCGGCACCGAGGCGCCGCCGTACTCGATCGACGACAACCTCTGGGGCCGCTCCTCCGAGGGCGGCCCGATCGAGGACCTCGACGAGCCGCCGCGCGACGACGTGTTCGACCTGGTCACCCTGCCCCAGGACGCGCCCGACGAGCCCGAGCTCGTGGAGATCGAGTTCGAGCGCGGCCGTCCGGTGGCGATCGGCGGCGAGCGCCTGGGCCTCGTGGACCTGCTCGAGCGCGCGGGCGAGATCGGCGCGCGCCACGGCGTGGGGATCGTGGACCACATCGAGGACCGGATCGTGGGGCTCAAGGTGCGCGACATCTACGAGGTGCCGGCCGCGGCCCTGATCCTGCCGGCGCACCAGGAGCTCGAGAAGCTCGTGAACACGATCCACCAGAACCAGTTCAAGCCGCAGCTCGACCACCAGTGGGCCTTCCTCGTGTACGCGGGGCTCTGGCACGAGCCGCTGCTGGGCGACCTCAACGCGTTCATGGAACGGGTGAACGAGCAGGTGACCGGCACGATCACGATGAAGCTCTACAAGGGCAGCGCGAGTGCGGTCGCGCGCCGCTCGCCCAACGCCCTCTACGACCCCGCGCTCGCCGGCTTCGGCGAGTCGGGCGGCCTCTTCTCGCAGCAGGCCAGCCCCGGGTTCATCGAGCTCTGGAGCCTCCAGTCGCGGATGGCGTACGGGATCAGAAACCGGGTAGAGGAGGGGTCATGAACACGAAGGGCTACACAGTGCTGGGGTGGGTCGTCTGGCAGATCGCCTCGCGCGTGGCCAGGCGCAAGGTCAGGCAGAACCGCGTGAAGGTGGGCGCCGCCGCGGCGGTGCTGCTCGTGCTCGTGCTCGGCGTGGCGGCCGCGCGCTCCGACGCCGACTAGGCGCGCAGGCACTGGACGAAATACCCTCCTCACCCGGTCAAGGATCGGGTCGGCCGGTCGATAAGCGACAGGCCCCGGACGAAGTACCCGATTTGGGGCATTCAGTTAGATGCCCCGCCTTCCGACTACACCCGAGCGCGTTCGCCATGCCGTAAGGCTGGCGATCGCCGTGGTCGCGGCCGCATCGTTCCTCGCTGTCCTGATCGCCCCGGCCGCGTCCGCCGACCAGGCGTTCGGGCTGCGCTTCGGGCAGGTGGCCCGCGGCGACGTGAGGATCGCCGCCAACTCGATCCTGACCTGTCCCACCGCCACGAGCGGATGCCCGGCCGCACGGCTCGGCACGGGCACGAACGACAACGCGTCGTGGACGATGACGAACATCGACGTCGACGCGGACGCGACCACCACCAACTCGAGCACCGCCGACCTCACGCTCCCGGCGGGCGCGACCGTTCTCTACGCGGGGCTCTACTGGGGCGCCGACACGAGCGCCGGCACGAGCGGCACCGCGGCGAACGTCGCCACGCGCAACGTCGTGAAGTTCAAGGCTCCCGGCGCGGGCGCCTACTCCACCGTCACCGCCGCCAACGTCTACACCGACGACGGCAGCGTGACCCGCTACCAGGGCATCGCCGACGTGACCAGCTCGGTGCAGAGCGCCGGCTCGGGCACCTACACCGTGGCCAACATCCAGGCCGGCACCGGCGCGGATCGCTACGGCGGCTGGGCGCTGGCCGTGGCCTACAGCGTGGCCGGCGCGCCGATCAAGTGGGTCGGGCTCTACGACGGGATCGACTCGCTCGGCTGGGCCAGCGGCGCCAACGCCACGACCATCTCCGCCACGCTCACCGGCTTCCAGGCGCCGGCGTCCGGAACGGTGGCCGCCACCCTCGGCCTCGTCGGCTACGAGGGCGAGATCCCCCACATGACCAACGAGTCCCTGCTGCTTGGAGCGACCACGCTCGGCGGCGGGGCGCGGCCGACCAACAACCCCTTCAACGCGTCGATCACCAACCTGGGCGCGCTGGTGACCACGAGGAACCCGAACTACACGAACAACCTCGGGTTCGACGCCGGCACCATGGACGCGACCGGCGCGATCGCGAACGGCGCGTCCAGCGCCACGGTGACGCTCAACAGCTCGCTCGACCTCTTCCTGCCCGGGCTCTTCACGCTCGTGACCGACACGCAGGCGACGGCGCCCGCCAACACGGTGCTCCCGTCGATCAGCGGCACGGTCCAGGTGGGCCAGACGCTGACCGCGGCGGACGGCACCTGGACCGGCACCGCGCCGATCACGTACACGCGCCAGTGGCAGCGCTGCGACAGCGCCGGGGCGAGCTGCTCGAACATCGCCGGCTCGACCGGCACCACCTACACCGTGGTGGCGGGCGACGTGGGGTCGACCTTCAAGGTGGTCACCACGGCCACGAACCTCGTGGGCTCCACCAGCGCCACATCGAACAAGACGGCCACGGCCATCGGCATCGCGCCGTCGAACACCGCGCTGCCCACGATCTCCGGCACCACGCAGGACGGCCAGACGCTCACGGCCACCACGGGCACCTGGAGCGGCACCGCGCCGATCGCGTACGCGTACCAGTGGCGCCAGTGCGACAACGCCGGCGCGAACTGCACCAACATCGGCACCAACAGCTCGACCTACGTGCTCCAGCCGGGCGACATCGCCAAGACGATCCGCGTGATCGTGACCGCGAGCAACACCGGCGGGAACGCGTCCGCCACGAGCGCGCAGACCGCCCTCGTGACGGCGATCCCGCTGGTCAACACCGCTCTGCCCACGATCTCGGGCACGGCCCAGCACGGGCAGACGCTCACCGCCTCGAACGGCACCTGGACCGGGTCCACACCGATCACCTACGCCTACCAGTGGCGCCGCTGCAACGCCGCCGGCGCAAGTTGCGCGGACATCGCCGGCGCCACCAGCCAGACCTACGTGGTGCAGCAGGCCGACGTGACGAGCCCCGCCTCGACCATCCGCGTGGTCGTGACCGCGACCAACCCGGGCGGCAGCCTCGCGGCCACCAGCAACCAGACCTCGTCGGTCATCGCCAGCCCGCCGGTCAACACCGCGCTGCCCACGATCTCGGGCACGCCCCAGCACGGGCAGACGCTGACCGCCTCGAACGGCACCTGGACCGGCACCACCCCGATCACCTACACGTACCAGTGGCGCCGCTGCGACGCCTCCGGCGCGAGCTGCGCCGACATCGCCGGCGCCACCAGCTCGACCTACGTGGTCCAGCAGGCCGACGTGACCACGCCGGCCTCGACGATCCGCGTGGTGGTGTCCGCCACCAACGCCGCCGCCACGGTCCCCGCCACCAGCAACCAGACCTCGTCGGTCACGGCCACGGCGCCGGTCAACACGGTCCTCCCGGTCATCTCCGGCACGCCGAAACACGGCCAGACGCTGACCGCCTCCAACGGCACCTGGACCGGCACCACGCCGATGACCTTCACCTACCAGTGGCGCCGCTGCGACGCCTCCGGCGCGAGCTGCGCCGACATCGCCGGCGCCACGAGCTCCACCTACGTGGCTCAGCAGGCCGACGTGACCACGCCGGCATCCACGATCCGGGTCGTGGTGTCGGCCACCAACGCGGCGGCCACCGTGCCGGCCACCAGCGCCCAGACCGGGTCGGTCACCGCGGCTGCTCCGGTCAACACCGTGCTGCCGGTCATCTCCGGCACGCCCCAGCACGGCCAGACGCTGACCACCACCAACGGCACCTGGACCGGCACGACCCCGATCGCCTACACGTACCAGTGGCGCCGCTGCGACGCTTCCGGCGCGAGCTGCGCCGACATCGCCGGTGCCACCAGCTCCACCTACGTGGTTCAGCAGGCCGACGTGACCACGCCGGCCTCCACGATCCGCGCGGTGGTCACCGCCACCAACGCCGCGGGCAGCGCTCCGGCCACGAGCAACCAGACCTCGAACGTGACCGCCACGCTGCCCGTGAACAGCACGCTGCCGACGATCACCGGCACGCCGAAGCACGGCCAGACGCTGACCGCCTCCAACGGCACCTGGACCGGCACCACGCCGATGACCTTCACCTACCAGTGGCGGCGCTGCGACGCCTCCGGCGCGAGCTGCGCCGACATCTCCGGCGCCACCGGCGCGACCTACGTGGTGCAGCAGGCCGACGTGACCACGCCGGCCTCGACCATCCGCGTGGTGGTGACCGCCGCCAACGCCGCGGGCAGCACGCCGGCCACCAGCGCCCAGACCTCGAACGTGACCGCCGCCGCTCCCGCCAACGGCACGCCGCCGGCCGTATCCGGCACACCGCGCGAGGGCAGCACGCTGAGCGCCACCAACGGAACCTGGACCGGCACGACTCCGATGACCTTCACCTACCAGTGGCAGCGCTGCGACGTGAGCAACGTCTGCGCCAACGTGGGCGGGGCCACCGGCGCGACCTACGACCTGGTCCCCACCGACGTGGGCTCCACGATGCGCATCGTGGTGACGGCCGCGGGCCCCGGCGGCAGCGCCTCGGCCAACAGCTCGCAGACGGCCGTGATCACCGCCCGCCCGCCGGTCAACACGGTGCCGCCGAGCATCAGCGGCACTACCACCGTCGGGTCCACCCTCACCGCGGCCAACGGCACGTGGACCGGCACCGCGCCGATCGCATACGCCTACCAGTGGCAGCGCTGCAACGGGGCCAGCTGCTCGAACGTGGCCGGCGCCACCAGCTCGACCTACACGCTTGGCATGGCCGACCTGGGCTCGACGATGCGCGTGGACGTGACGGCGACCAACGTCGGCGGCACCGACCACGCCACCAGCGCGCAGACCGCCACGATCGGCGCGGTCAAGCCCGCCAACACCGCGCCGCCGGTGATCAGTGGCACGCTGAAGGACGGCCAGACGCTGACCGCCACGACCGGCACCTGGACCGGCACGCCGGTGATCACCTACACCTACCAGTGGCAGCGCTGCGACGCGGCCGGCGCCAACTGCCAGCCGATCTCAGGCGCCACCGGCTCGAGCTACGACCTGAAGCCGGCCGACGTGGGCGGCACGATCAAGGTGGTCGTCCGCGCGGACAACGCCGGCGGGTTCGACACCGCCTCGAGCGCCGCCACGGCCACGGTGGACCCGCTGGCGCCCAGCTCGTCCGCTCCCGGCCCCTCGATCTCCGGCACGCCCAAGGACGGCTCGACCCTCACCGCGGACCCCGGCACCTGGACCGGCACCCCGGCGATCGACTTCGGCTACCAGTGGCAGCGCTGCGACGCGGCCGGCGCCAACTGCGTCGACATTCCCGGCGCGGGCAACCCGACCTACGTGCTCACGCCCGCCGACGTGGACCACAAGATCCGCGTGACCGTGACCGGCACGAACGCCGGCGGCAGCGCCGGCGCGCAGAGCGGCCCCAGCCCGAAGATCCTGCCTGCCCCGCCGGTCAACACGGTGGCGCCCGACATCTCCGGGAGCGCCGTGGTCGGCACCCTCCTGGGCGCCTCGAACGGCACCTGGACCGGCACGCCGACCATCGGCTTCGGCTACCAATGGCAGCGCTGCGACACGAACGGCTGCGCGGACGTGCCCGGCGCCACCGGCGCGACCTACCCGCTGAGCCTGGCTGACCTCGGCTCCTCGATGAAGGTCGTGGTCACGGGCACGAACGCGGCGGGCTCCGACACGGCCTCGGCCTCGACCTCAACCGTCAAGCCCAGGAAGCCGGCCAGCACCACGCCCCCGGTGATCACCGGCACGCCGCGCGACGGCCAGACCCTGACGGCCTCGCCGGGCATCTGGGACTCGACCCCCGCGGCGACCTACGGCTACCAGTGGCAGCGCTGCGACTCGAACGGCTGCGCCGATGTGCCAAGCGCCACCGGCTCGACCTACGTGCTGAGCCCCGGCGACGTGGGCAGCACCATGCGCGTGGTGGTGACCGCCACCAACGGCGGCGGCAGCGACACGGCGCCGAGCCTCCCGACCGCCACCGTGGCCGGCAACCCGCCCGTGAACACGGCGGCCCCCGTCATCAGCGGCACGCTCGAGGACGGCCGGACGCTGAGCTCGACCACCGGCACCTGGACCGGCACCCCGGCGATCGCCTACACGCGCCAGTGGCAGCGCTGCGACTCGACCGGCGTGACCTGCGCCGCGATCCCCGGCGCCACCGCCACGACCTACACGCTCGGCGCCGCCGACGTGGGCAAGCGCATCCGCGTGAGCGTGACCGGCACGAACATGGCGGGCTCGGACAGCGCCCTCTCGACCGTCAGCGGGACGGTGGCCGCCGCCATCGTCCCGCAGCCCCCGGTCAACGACGGCAAGCCCGCGGTGATCGGCGATCCCAAGCCCGGCTCGCTGCTCACCGGCGACCCGGGCCAGTGGACCCCGCGGCCGACGGGCATGGCCTACCAGTGGGAGCGCTGCGACGAGAACGGCGCGAGCTGCACGTCGATCCCCGGCGCCAACGCCGAGACCTACGTGCCCGGTGACGGCGACAACGGCTTCCGCATCCGCGTGACTGTTACGGCCACGAACGACGACGGCAACCGCCAGGCCAGCTCGGAGCCCACGTCGGTGATCCGCAGCGACCTCGGCGGGATCGGCGGCAGCCTCGTGAACCCCGACAACTGCACCCGGATCGCGGCCGGCACCGGCGTCAAGCGCAAGCAGCTCAAGGGCTTCGGCACCGTCAAGGTCCTGCTGCGGGCCAGCGCGTACATCGCGCCCACCAACCCGCTGCGGCTCTCCACGAGCGCGTCGAGCGGCCAGCTCAAGGCCGTCCGCTACCTGCTCGACGGCCGCACGATGGGCGCGCCCACGCGCAAGCCCTACTGGCAGGACATCATGCCCGCGGCGCTCGGCGTGAGCGGCGGGGACACCCACAAGGTGGCGGTCACGCTGGTACCCAAGAAGGGCGCCTCGGTGGTCTGGACCTTCGACATCAAGACCCGCCCGTGCGACAACCTGCTGAGCACCACCCAGTGGAAGACGGCCAAGGGCACCGGCCTGCGCCTGCGCGTTGACAGCCGCGGCACGCTCGGCACCGTCAACTTCAAGATCCCGGCCACGATGATGCCCAAGATCGGGCGCGACGTGGGCAAGGGCGTGGGGCGCGTGCGCATCTTCACCAAGGCCGGGCTCAAGCCGTTCACGCTGGCGATGACCGGGCCCAAGAAGGGCGTGCTGCTCGACGGCGACGGCAGGCCGCGGGTGGAGCTCGTGGGCGGCGGCGCGGTGGTCTCGAACCTCCCCGACGGCGTTGGGATCGTGGAGCTCACGCTCTACACCCAGAAGGCCACGAACCCTGGGGCGCTGCTGGTGAAGGGCAAGAAGGCCACGCTCCGGGCGCAGACCACCTCCGCCGGCGCGCCTGTCAGCCTCAGCGCGGTGCTGGTCGGCAAGGGCCGCTAGGCCCGGCGCGCCACCCCTCGCCGGGCCACCGCGCCAACCCCGCAAACTCCGGCTGAGCCGGGCTCAGACAGCGGCTTTCCGGCCGGACTCGCACTTAATGTGGGGTGCATGCCGCCCGCGGTTCATCTCCATGTCCATTCCGAGTACTCGCTGCTGGACGGCGCCTGCAAGATCGACGCCCTGGCCGCCCGCGCGGCCGAGCTCGACCAGCCGGCCCTCGGGCTGACCGACCACGGCGTGATGAACGGCGCCGTGGAGTTCCAGAAGGCCTGCCAGAAGCACGGCGTCAAGCCGATCCTGGGCTTCGAGGCCTACCTGTGCGACGACCTCAGCTCCGACGCCGTCCGCTACGAGCGCAACCACCTCACGCTGCTGGCGCGCACCGACGCGGGCCTGCGCAACCTCGTCAAGCTCACCTCGGCCGGCTTCCTCGAGGGCAACAAGCGCGGCAAGGCCAACGTGGACATGGCGCTGCTCGACCGCCACTCGGAGGGCGTGATCGCGCTCACGGGCTGCCTCCAGTCGCGCTTCTGCCGCCGCCTCGTGGACGACAACCCCGCCGAGGCCCGCGCGCACGTGGACGACCTGCTGCGGGTCTTCGGCGCCGACAACGTCTACTTCGAGATTCAGAAGAACGGGATCGACGACCAGAACAAGGCCAACGAGGGGATCGTCCGGATAGCCGGCGAGGTCGGGCGCCCGCTGGTGGCCACCGCCGACGTCCACTACCTGCGCCGCGAGGACTACAGCAACCACAGCGCCCTGCTCTGCGTGCAGACCAAGTCCACGCTGGCGGCGCCCAAGCTGAGCTTCGACACCAACGAGTTCTTCCTCAAGAGCAATCAGGAGATGGAGGAGTCGTTCGCCGAGTGGCCCGAGGCGATCGCCACCACGGCCGAGATCGCCGAGCGCTGCGACGCCACGATCGAGCTCGGCAAGATGCTCATCCCGAGCTACCCGGTGCCGGACGGCCGGCCGGAGCCCGAGTACCTGCGCGAGCTGGCGATGGACGGTCTGCGCCGCCGCTACGGGGATCCGATCCCGGCCGCGGCGATCGAGCGGGTCGAGATGGAGCTCGAGGTGATCGTCAAGATGGGCTTCGCCGCCTACTTCCTGATCGTCTGGGACTTCGTCAAGTACGCCAAGGACAACGGGATCGCGGTGGGGCCCGGGCGCGGGTCGGCGGCGGGCTCGATCGTCTCGTTCGCCCTCAACATCACCGACGTGGACCCGCTCCGCTACGGCCTGCTGTTCGAGCGCTTCCTCAACGCCGAGCGCGTGTCCATGCCGGACATCGACATCGACTTCTCGGTCAAGGGCCGCGAGCGCGTGATCCGCTACGTGGCCGCCAAGTACGGCCAGGAGTCGGTGGCGCAGATCGTCACGTTCGGCCGGATGTTCCCGCGCGCCGCCACTCGCGACGCCGCTCGCGTGCTCGGCTTCGACTACGGCGCGGGCGACCGCCTCGCCAAGCTCATCCCGGACCCGATCATGGGCAGGCCGCCGTCGTTCGAGGAGTGCCTCAAGCCGGGCGAGGAGCTGGCACGCGCCTACAACGAGGATCCGCAGGCCAAGCAGATCGTGGACGTGGCGCGCGGGCTCGAGGGCGTGGTGCGCAACTCGTCGATCCACGCGGCGGCGGTCGTGATCGCGGACCGGCCCCTGACCGACATCGTGCCGCTGCAGCTGGCCGAGGACCGCGGCGAGGTGACCGAGGACGGCGGCCGCGCGTACCGCACCGTCACCCAGTACTCGATGAAGCCGATCGAGGAGATCGGCCTGCTCAAGATGGACTTCCTGGGCCTGCGCAACCTCGACGTGATCGAGGCTGCCCTCGACATCGTGGAGCGCTCGAGCGGCGAGCGCCCGGACATGGCCAACCTCCCGCTCGACGACCTCGCCACCTACGAGATGCTCGCCCGCGGCGACTCGATCGGCGTGTTCCAGTTCGAGTCGGAGGGCATGCGCGAGGCACTCAAGAAGGTGCGGCCGACGGAGTTCGACGATCTCGTGGCGCTGGTCGCGCTCTACCGGCCGGGTGCCATGCGCTTCATCGACACGTACGCGCGCAACAAGCGCAACCCCGACGCGATCAACTACATCGACGATCGCCTGCGGGCCATCACCGAGACGAGCTATTCGGTGATCCTCTACCAGGAGCAGTCGATGCAGATCGCCAAGGAGATCGCCGGTTTCTCCGGGCCCGAGGCAGACGACCTGCGCAAGGCGATCGGAAAGAAGGACCGGGCCAGGATGGGCTCGATGAGGGAGCGCTTCTTCGAGGGCGCTCGTGCCACCGGCACCTCCGACCGGGTCATCAACGAGCTCTGGTCCGTCAACGAGGCGGCGGCCGACTACTCCTTCAACCGCAGCCATGCCGCCTGCTACGCCCTGATCTCGTACCGCACGGCGTGGCTCAAGGCCAACTACCCGGCCGAGTACATGGCGGCGCTCATCTCCTCGGTCATGTCCACCAAGGACAAGGTGCCGTTCTTCGTCTCGCGCTGCGAGGAGATGGGGATCGAGGTGCTCCCGCCCGACGTGAACGAGTCGGGGCACGACTTCGTGGTCACCGGCGGCAACATCCGCTTCGGGCTCGACGCGGTCAAGAACGTGGGGGCCGCGGCGGTCGACTCGGTCACGAAGGCGCGCGAGGAGGGCGGCCCGTTCACGTCGATCTGGGACTTCTGCGAGCGGGTCGACTGCCAGCGCGTGAACAAGAAGGCGATCGAGTCGCTGGTGCGCTGCGGCGCGTTCGACTCCCTGGGCGCCACGCGCCGCGGGATGCTCGAGATCCTCCCGCAGGCCCAGGCCGGCGGCCAGAAGATCCAGCAGGACGCCCAGCTCGGGCAGTCGTCGATCTTCGACCTCGAGGAACCCTCCGCGGCCGGCCCGGCGCCGGCCAGGCAGCACCCGCCGGTGCCGCCGCTCCCGGACGACCGCAAGGACCTCAACCTGATGGAGAAGGAGACGCTCGGGCTGTTCCTCTCCTCGCACCCCTTCAAGGAGGTGAGGGCGGCGCTGCGGCTGAAGGTGGACTGCGGGCTGGCCGACCTCTCCAAGAAGCGCGACGGCGAGTGGGTCACGGTCGGCGGCATGATCGCCGAGGCCAAGAAGATCAGGACGAAGAAGGGCGACCCGATGCTGTTCGCCACGCTCGACGACCTCGAGGCGCAGGTCGAGATCCTGATCTTCAGCAAGGCCTACTCGGCCAACGCCGAGAAGATCGACACCGACAACGTGGTGATCGTGCGCGGCCGCGTGGACCACAAGGAGCAGGGTGAGACCAAGGTCGTGGTCCAGGAGGCCGAGCCGTTCGAGCCCACGCCGGAGGAGGTCGAGCGGGCGCGCGAGCAGGCCGCCATCATCCTGGCCCCGCCGCGACTGACGCTGCGCGTGCCCTCGGGCATCGACGCGAACTGGCTGGAGGAGCTCAAGGAGCTCGTCAAGCACAACAGGGGCGACCACGAGCTGGCGATCTGCGTGGGGGAGAGGACGCTCGTGCTCGGGGAGCAGTTCAGGGTGTCGCCGGGACGCTTCTGCTCGGAGTTGGAGGAGCTGCCGGGGGCGGTTGAGCTGGTCTGAGGCTGCGCAGGGTCCCGTTGCGGGCGGGGT
>JAXDJC010000294.1:0-3431 GCA_034663685.1 Thermoleophilaceae bacterium | reverse complement strand
CGTCTTCATCGTCGTCTTCATCTTCTTCATCCTCCTTCACTTCATAATTGTCAACATCCTCCTCCTCCTCCTCCTCCTCCTCCTCCTCCTCCTCATCCGCATAAAACTTATCCAAATCCATCCAAGGGCCCTTCGATCCCCCACTCCTCGTCTGCGAACCCACAGGCGACGACCCACCACTCGGTGTTAGCACAACTGGTGACGCAATCCCCTTATTCCGCTGTACCGCCAGGATCGGCTGTGGCGCAAGGGCAGGCGCCGTTTCCTCCTCCGTGTCCCGGAGCGACGACTCAACTCCATTCTCAAGCCAGTCAGGAAGCAGCGTGTCCATACGCATAGGACGACCTGTGATGAGGCTTAGCGTACCTAGTAGTGCCGTTTGGTCGTCTGTATGAATACAAAATCAGATACAAACCCAAGTCGTTAATGAGCAGAGGTACATACCAAGCCCACGACCATCGTCAACGTCCGCAACCTCGGATTTACCCTCGAAAAGCACTAACTGGACTTGTTCTCGGCGGAGCACGACACCTGGCCTTTGTTCCTGTAGTGTTTCCCCGATTGCAACACCGTTCGTTGGAGAAGACGAAGGTGAAAGCCCCCCAAGCAAAGAAGAGAGCATCCGTGCACGGTCCCGAACGTCGTAGTTCTGGTCATATCGCGCGAGCGAGAATACGTACTGTGCCAGGAGCCGTAGTGTCGGGTGTGCAGGGCTCAGGACGAGCAGTTTGGCAGCGAGCGTTATTATTTGAAGTTTGACGAGTGGTGCCTGGTGTTGGTAATCAAGATGAGGAATGTAAATTGTTTGTGATGCGCTATCATACCTCATGCATAAACCCCTTGGCTGCCTTTCTCAACACATCCGGAGCCCACTCCGCCACACCCGAGGTCTCAGTCCCAGCGCCTAACCGTTCTCCAGTCGAAGTAGCAGAATACTGTCCCACGAGCCACAGGACACACGCTCGGGCCTGCGCATGCCTGATATCATCGATCCTCCTTGCGAGGTGCGATATGATCTTCAGCGGAGATTGAGATTGGGGTTGAGATATAACAGAAACGCCGGGCCGCAGCTGTGTCTGCACGAGGTACTTGAGGACCAAAACGGCGCTGCTTACAATTGCGTCTGTGTGCGTTGAGAGTTGATGAGTTTGTGGGTACAGATGGAAAAGCGGGAGTGCTTACCATGTCCGCTCTTGATCATACTGATGAGTGCGGTGAGACACTGTTGTGTGCACTCGGGGATGAGGCGTGCGCATCGTCCGATGCCGCGTATAGCGTCGGATACGACAATGTCATCTGTGTCGTCCGCGTAATCCTGAAAAGGGAATGACAAGTGAGAATAGCAAAGGCAGAAGTAAAAGACAAGAACACTCACGATGAGCTCGCGGAGGATAGCGGGGTATGTGTCGATTGTAAGAATGGTGAGCAGGAGTTTGATTTTATCTCGTTTGACTTGTTGGAGGTCATTTGTGCGGACGAGGAAGCGGGTGTAGAATGGGGCGAAGAGGGTCTGAGGAGAGATTTTAGTGATATTAGAATTATCAACTTCAGGCTTTGTGGGAAGGGGTTAAAGTATACGTACCGGTGCACTACGAGAGATCAGGAGGATATAGACAAGGACCACTCTCTCGACCTCTTTTGAGGTACTCAGCAAGCGAAGGAGCGGGTGTACGACCTTGAGGAGGTGTAACGGTGTTCCTGCATAATAAAACACCCTTGTCGCCGCCAGCACCACCTAGATTTTGTATGATCAAGTCTTTCTCGGGAGACTAATGAAGACCACATACCGCCGGATTCCTGCTCTGGAACAGCGGTTCCACAGACACCAACAACAATTTCACGTCTTTATCGACCTCCCATGCCTCCTCCTCCTCCCCCTTCCCCTTTACAACGGGTCTTGGAAGCATCTCCCTCACATATCGCAATAGGAGATTAACCAAATCGACCTGCCCCCATTCGTCTACGTCTATGAGAACTTTACACAGACGTCGGTATTGTTGGTGCAGGAGGTCGAGACGCGTGGGGCAGACTGCTTCAAAGGCGACTGCGACACTCCCAAGGGAGAGAGGGGAGCGGTCGCGTAGAAGGTTTGTGATTACAGATATCAATCCTGGAAGGTGGGACGTGTCAAGCCTATAATTTAGTCGGTCATTCAGTCAGACAAACCGAAATGCTGTTCTGGTGCTTACTCGTAACATTTCGGTATGGCCAATGCTGCGGACTTCCGAACGTACGGACTGAGATCAGCCGCGCATTTTTTGATCGCGAGCACGACAATGCTGCCGATCATAGGGACTTTGATACCACTGAGGACGCGAAGAGCCATCGCGCGAATGAGTGGATTGCTGTCAGTCAGGTCCTTCTGGAATGTGTTTATTGACAACAACGCGAGGTCGGGCTCCTGCTCTGCATAGCGCAGGAGATAGATGTACACGAGTTTCCTGATCTCGAGGTTGGGCGAGGCAACGTTTTTGACAACTTGTGCAAAGTATTCGGAAACGTTGCGGTTTTTGGATATGAGCTGTTCTGTAAATTGAATAGAGTGATGGTGAATGAGAAGGGAAGTTGTTCATACTGCTACGAGACGCTTCATTGCGTCGATCTTTTCGCGGTCGCTGGTGGAATCGAGCTGGCGACGGATGTCCTTTGGTTTGTCGTCTGCAACATCGAGGTAGATGGAGGTGGAGCTACGGGGAATTGTAAAGTCGCGGGTGTGCTCTGAGAAGGATTCTTGCAGACGCATCCCCAGGCGTGTTGCATTTTCAGAGATCGCGTTCAGGTATTGTCCAGACATTTACCAAGAGACTCGGAGGATCGTAACTCAAATATTTAGATCATGTCAATCTTACAAGTAGTTATTTAGTAGTCTATCCCCAACAGAATTCAAATCGAAATTTAAATCCCCAGCATTCAAATCCAGAGGCTGCGCTTTTATGGGATACAAATCCACAGCATTCAGGGTTCGATGGTGACTGGACGATAGCGCTGAAAGTTGTGTCAAAGAAAATTTGAGGTTGATCCGTGTTTACATGCATATACAAATAGGATCAAATTGAAGGAGGAAGGCTGGACGTCGTCTCAAGCGCTGAGCAAGTCGAAAACGGCAACGATCTCATCGATCATGCTGCCTTCGCAGATCCCTCAGCAACAACCTCATCCACCGCCTTCATCTCTGCAATCTGCTCTCCAGATGGATCCCAACCAGCACTTGCAGCAGCAACAGCAAATCCAGTCATCCCAACCGCCGCCTCCACCCACAAACAAAAGACGCAAGAAAACAGAACCAGGAACCGAGGAGGTGCAATCTCCCACCGAACCTCGTCGGTTACGCAGATCCCATGAAGCGTGCGCACGTTGTAGGAGCAAGAAAATAAAGGCAAGTCCCGACGGGCGACACCGGCGGCAATTTCCATCTGACCTCTCTTAGTGTG
>JAXDJC010000062.1:0-14059 GCA_034663685.1 Thermoleophilaceae bacterium | reverse complement strand
GGCAGCGAGCCGGAGTTCACGCCGATCCGCATCGGCACGCCGGCGGCCCTGGCCTTCTCGGCCACCTGGGCGACCTTGTCCGGGCCGCCGATGTTGCCGGGGTTCAGCCGGATGCAGTGGGCGCCGGCGTCGATCGCCTTGAGCGCGAGCGTGTAGTTGAAGTGGATGTCGGCGATCACCGGGATCGGCGACTCGGCCACGATCCGCTTGAGCACGTCGGCGTCCTTCTCGCGCGGCACGGCGCAGCGGATCAGGTCGCCGCCCGCGTCGGCCACCGCGCGGATCTGGCGCATGGTGGCCTCGAAGTCCGCGGTCTCGGTCTTGGTCATCGACTGGACGGCGACCGGCGCGCCGCCGCCGATCGGCACGTTCCCGACCATGATCTGCCTGCTCGAGGGCATGGAACAAGGGTAGTGCGGAGGCCCTAGCCGGCCGCCGGGCCGATCCGCCATGTCAGCGGGCCGGCGGCGGGCGCCGTGATCTGGCCGCTCACCGCCCGCACGTCGAGCGAGCAGCAGCCGGATTGGAGATCGCCCACCGTCCAGCGCGGCGGGGCGATGGAGAACGTGTGCACCCCCGGGCCGGCCACGATGCCTCCGGGCGATGGCCTGTAGACGCCGCCGTTCGCCCAGGTCATCACCTCGTAGCGATCACCCGCCTGGGCGTCCCACGAGAGCACCAGCGAGCGGCCGTCCGGCCGGTAGCGGAACGTCACGCCCTGGCGCAGCCAGCGCCCGGGGAGCGACACGTGCTTCGGGTCCCGCACGCGGAAGCCGCCGACGATGTCCACGCCGCCGTCGCGCAGCTCGATCCGGTCGCCCCACGGGTAGCCCACCGCGCCGCCCGGGCCCAGCATCACCGGCCCGCTCGAGCGGATTCCCTTCTCCGTGGTACGCGGGCGCGGCTCGATCAGGTCGCGCCAGCCGCCGCCCGGAGTGCGGGCCTTGAGCGCGAGGACGCCGAAGTCGAAGCGCACGTCCTGGCCGCGGCGCGGGTCCACCGCCAGCCGCGGACGGGCGCGCACGGCCCACCAGAGGTCGCCGCTGCGCCGCACCGCGATCCGCGCGTGCGCCGGGTCCACGAAGGTGTGCCCCTGCCGGTCCGGCGGGATCTGCCCGGCCCGCGGGCCGGGCTTGATCCGCGACGCCTCGCGCAGGAACAGCAGCGCCAGCCCGTTCGACGGGATCTGCGCGCCGTCGATCCCGCGGTAGGTGTCGGCCAGCGGGCGCGTGCCCACCCGCAGGCCGCTCGCCTCGAGCGGGTAGAGGCGCCGCAGGCGCGCCAGCGCGCGCTGGCCGGCGGCCTCGTAGCGGCGGCCGCCGGCGCTGTTCGGCCCCAGCAGCTTGGCCCCGGCCCGCCCGGCGTACGCAGCCGCCGCCTCCACCCACGCCTGCTCGTAGCGAGCGCCCATGTACGCGAGGTCGCCGTCGGGCCCCATGAACGCCACCATCGTGTCGAGCGCCCGGCGCAGCTCGTCGCGCGCGCTCCTGGGCGCGCCGGCGCCGAGCCGGTCCACGGCCATGGCGAGGATCGCCGCGGACAGCGCGTGGTAGCCGAGCGGGTACGGGCCCGTGTCCGACATCAGGCCCAGTCCGCGCTGGGTGTCGCTGTAGGCGTCGTGCCCCGCGGCGCGGCCCGCCAGCTCGATCGTCTGCAGCGCGCGCGCCCTCAGCGCATCGGGCTGGTTCAGCTTGGCCCTCGGCCCCTGCCCCTTCAGCCCGGTGGACAGCAGCTCGATGTCGGCGGCCGCCTCCACCATCTCGTGGTTCGAGTAGCAGTTGGGGTCCTTGAAGCACGTGACCGCCGCGCCCGGCCGGAAGAACGCGACGCTGGCGGTGTGCTCGAGGTTGGAGCGCCACTCGTCGCGCAGGTCGTTCCAGCCGTCGCTGTGCGAGAGGTGCCTGCGAGCCCAGTTGTAGGCGCGGGCCAGGATCAGCTGGTCGAACACGCCGCGCTGCGCAGGCGGCTCGGAGAGCGCGAAGCGGATCGCGCGGAAGCCCTGGCGCTGCGCGCCCTCGTCCGGGCTCGTGAGCTCCGCGTAGCCGATCATCCCGCTCCCGTAGCCGCTGGCCGCGATGCCGTTGACCGGGTCGAGGTAGCGGCCGTCCTTCTTGGACTGATACGGGCGCCAGGTCCTGGCGATCTGCTCGACGAACCCGTGCAGCTCCCCGTCCCCCGGCGCCGGGTAGTGGTCGCTCGCTCGCGTGGCCAGGATGCCGCCGGCCACGATCGCGAGGATCGCAATCGTCAGCCAGACCAGCCGCCGCCCGGCGGGCGGCGCCGGATCCAGGAGCCCCCCGCGGCTACCCGCGCGGCGAGACCTGGACCGTGACCTTGCCGGCACTCTTCTTGGCGCGCAGCTGGAGCAGCTGCGAGTCGGGTCGCGACGTCACCCGGGCCCCGGCCACCTTCACCGTGTAGCCCTTCGGGTACTTGCGTCGCGGCACCCACACCTCGGTCGGCGTGTAAGTGGGCCGGCGCGGGCCGGCCGGCTTGAGGCTGTAGGCGAGATCGAACACGCGGGTGGAGGGGTCGAACGACCAGCGTTCGGGGGTGCCGGCGATCGCCTGAGGATAGGGACGCACCAACACGTCCAGCTTGTCCTGCTTTAGGTTTTCGTTGGTCGGCGGTTTGCTGATGTCGCGGATCACGCCCTCGGACGGCCGGTCGCAGCAGGTGTCCGAGTTCCACCACGACCAGTACTGCCACGACATCCTGGCCCCGTCGGCCTCGCCCACCACCCGGCCGATGGTGCTCACGTCATCCGTGGCGCCGAACTCGCTCAGGAGCAGCGCGTCGCCGGTCTGCTTGGAGACGGCGTCGGCGTTGTCCAGCACCAGGCCGTCCTCGGTGGCGCAGCCGCCCGGGTCCGGCGGCCGGCTCGGCGGCGTGACCCCCGGCGTCTCCCCCAGGCAGTACATGTGGAAGCTCATGCCCGCCCGCGAGTGGCCGGTGTCCCCGTGGGAGGTCTGGGCGCCGTTGTTGAAGGTGAGGTACGGCTCCCACCACAGCAGACGCTTGGTGTCCACCTTGCGCACCGCGTCGAACACGCGCTTGGAGAACGCCGCGAGCTTGGCGTCGAGCTCCGGGCAGCCGCTCGGGTTGGCGCAGGTCTGCCACTGGGTGCCGGGGAACGGCTCGTTGAAGATGTCGAAGCCCACGAGCCCGCGCTCGCCCCGGAAGCGGTCCGCCACGTGCGCCCACGCCGCCGCGTAGGGCTCCTGCACGTCGGTGTCGGCGAAGAAGTGGTCGTAGTTGCGCTGGAGCGCGGGCATGATCAGGTAGTTGGCCGGGAAGCCCTCGTCCGGCTGGGCGGGCAGCCCGTCGTCGCGCACGGCCCAGTCGGGGAACCCCTCGCCGTTGAAGCGCTCGTTGTACATGTCCTGGTGGAAGTCCACGAGCGGGTAGATCCCGTTGCGCTCCAGCAGCCGGGCCGTCTCCAGCACCTTGGCGAGGTAGGCGTCGTCGATCTGGCCCCGCTGCGGCTCGAGGCCCTTGTAGATGATCCCGAGCCGCACGGTGTTGAAGCCCTCGCGCTTGAGCGCCTTCACGTCGTCGGCCCCGAAGCCGAGCGCGGACGGGTAGTACGGCGGCTTCTTGTTGACCATGTTCACGCCGTGGAGCACCACCACCCGGCCCCTGCTGTCCAGGATCCAGCGCCCCGCCTGAGCGAACGGCGGGGCGGGTGCGGCTACGGCGCTTGTCGTCAGGCTGAGCGCCGCGGCCAGCGCGGCGAGCAGCGCCCTACTTCTCGTAGAGCGCCGCGATCTCATCCTTGTACTTCTCGGCGATCGGCTTGCGCTTGAGCTTCATCGTCGGCGTCAGCTCCTCGCCGCCCGGCTCCCAGTCGGTGGGCAGGATCTTGAACTTCTTGATCTGCTCCACGCGGGCGAGCGAGTCGTTGGCCTTGTCCACCTCCGCCTGCACCGCCTCGATCACCTTCTCCTCGCCGGCCAGCTCGTCGATCGACTTGCCCTCGAGCCCGTTCGACTTCGCCCAGCCGGGGATGTTGTCCCCGTCGAGCGTGACGAGCGCGGTGTTGAACGGCTTCCCGTCCCCGATCGCCACCGCCTGGCCGATCAGCGGCCCGGCCGTCTTGAGCTTGGCCTCGATGTTCGCCGGCGACATGTTCTTGCCGGCGGCGTTGATGATCAGCTCCTTCTTGCGGTCCACGATCTTCAGGTAGCCGTCGTCGTCGAACTCGCCGATGTCTCCGGTCATCAGCCAGCCGTCGTCGGTCATCGTCTCCTTGGTCTTGTCGGGCTGCTTGCGGTAGCCCTTCATCACCACGCCGCTCTTGACCAGCACCTCGCCGTCCTCGGCGAGCTTGACCTCGCACAGCGGCGCCGGCGGGCCCACGGTGCCGATCCGGATCTCGCCCGGCCGGTTGCAGGTACCCGCGCCGCAGGTCTCCGACATCCCCCACAGCTCGGCCAGCGGAAGGCCGATCGCGTGGAAGAACTCGATCACCTCGCGCGGCGTGGGCGCGGCGCCCACGTTGAGCGCCTCCACGCGGTCGAGCCCGAGGCCCTTGCGCAGCTTGGAGAACATCTGCTCGTCGGCCTGGTCGTAGGCCTTCTGGAGGTCCTCGGGGATCTCCTCGCCGGCCTGCTCGAGCTTGACCTTCTTGAGGCCGATCTCGAGGGCCTGCTCGGCCTGCTTCTTGCGCTCGGGGTCCTGCTCGTTGGCGATGCCCGCCTCGAGCGCGGCCTTGAGCTTCTCGTAGATCCGCGGCACCGAGAAGAACCAGCTCGGGCGCACCTCGGGCAGATAGGAGACCACCTCGCGCGCGTCCGGGCAGCAGGTGACCGTGAAGCCGAACGCCATCGGCAGGTACTGCGTGCACGAGCGCTCGGCGATGTGCGCCATCGGGAGGTAGGACACGAGCTGGGCGCCGTCGGGGAACTTGATGATCTGGTCGAACGAGCGGACCGCGGTCATCTCGTTGCCGTGCGTGATCTGCACGCCCTTGGGCGGCCCGGTGGTGCCGGAGGTGTAGATGAGCGTGAGCACGTCTTCGTCGGTCACGCCGCGCCAGGTGCCCTCGAAGTCGAAGCCGTCGTCGCCCCCGGCCTCCACGTCCTCCACGCTGAGGGCGTCGCCGTCCTCGCCGTCCACGAGCACGATGTGCTCCACCGACGAGCACTCCTCCTTGACCTTCTTCACGCGGCCGAGGTACGCCTGCTCGGTCACGATGATCGTGTTCTCGGCGTCGCTCGCCAGGTACTCGATCTGCTCCGCGGAGTAGGTGTTGTAGACGGAGAACGGGGTGGCGCCGAGGTGCATCGCGGCGGTGTCGAACCAGTGGAACTCGGGCCGGTTGTTGAGCATCAGCGCGATCGTGTCGCCCTTGCCGAGCCCGAGGGCGGCCAGGCCGCGCGCCAGCGCCTCGACCTTCTGGGCGTACTCCTCCCACGTCATCGTGAACTCGTCGCCCTTGGTGCGCAGCGCGGTGCGCTCCGCGAACTGCTTCGCGGTCACCTGGAACGCGCCGCAGAGGGTGTCCTCCTCGAGCGCCTTGAAGTCTGACTGCTGGCCGCGATCGGCGACGCTGCTCTCCATCCGGTCCTCCCCTCCGAAAGTAGAGCCCGGGAGGCTAACGCACCTGGAAGCCCTCGCCCGACAGTCGGCCTATGTCGTTCGAGAGCCCGAGCACGAAGATCCCGATCACGAGCAGGAACCCGATCACGCTCGCCCGCTCCATCACCGCCAGCGGGACCGGCCGGCGGCGGATCTTCTCCACCAGCGCCCAGAAGATGTGGCCGCCGTCGAGCGGGAGGAACGGGAAGAGGTTGATGATGGCGAGCGAGAGCGAGATCACGGCCATCACGATCACCACGTCGCCCGCGCGCGAGAGGATCGTCTGGCGCGTGACCTCGTAGCCGCCCACCACGCTCGAGACCTCCTTGCGCTTCTGGGCGTTGAACAGTCGCGCGGGCAGCTTGATCGTCTCGGAGGTGACGAACCAGAACTGGTCGAGCGCGGCGTGGAACGCCCGGCCGGCAGGGAGCGTCTTGCGCGGGTCGGTCTGCCCGTAGCCGAAGCCGATGCGCATGCGCCCCTTCGGCTGGTCCTTCTTGATCTGCTCGGCGAGTGGGTCGTATATCGGGGTGGTCTCGACCGTGCGCAGCGCCCCGTGGCGCTTGATCACGAGCTTCACCGGCTCCTTCGCGCGGCACCCCTTCACCGGGGGCTGCTGGGCACAGGTGTGAGCGCTTATCCGGCGCGTGATCTTGTTGCGCCCGTCGACCGTGTTCATGTTCACGGCCAGGCCGTCGACGGACACGATGCGGTCGCCGGGCTGGAGCACCTGGGCGGCCGGGTAGCTCTTGTCGATCTTGTCCACCTGCGCACCGGTCAGCGGGCCGACCTGCCAGTAGAAGGCGAACAGCAGCACCAAGGCGATCACGAGGTTCACGGCGGGGCCGGCGGCGATCACCACGATCCGCTTCCAGACGGGCTGTGCGTGGTACGCGCGGTCGCGGACCTCGGGCGGCAGCTCGTGGTCCGGGTTCATGCCGGTGATCTTCACGTAGCCCCCGAGCGGGATGATCCCGAGCGCGTACTCCGTCTCCCCCACCTGCTTGCGCCAGATGAAGGGGGGGAAGAACAGCGCGAATCGTTCGGCGCGCATGCCCACGGCCTTCGCCGCGGCGAAGTGGCCGGCCTCGTGGAACATGATCAGCAGCGCGAAGCCGGCGAAGGCGAGGAACCAGCTCATGCGGTCACGCTCGCCGCCACTTCACGCGCCGCTTCGTCGGCTCGGTAGAGGTCGCTGAAGTGCCTGACCGCAGTTACCTCTATCTGATCGAGCGTTCGCTCGATCACCTCGGGGATGGCGGTGAATGGCAGGTGGCCGGAGAGGAAGCCGGTCACGGCGACTTCGTCGGCTGCGTTGAGGATGCAGGGGGCGGTGCCGCCGGCGCGGGCCGCCTCGTAGGCCAGGCGCAGGCATGGGAAGGCGTCGATGTCCGGGGGTTCGAACGTCAGCTGCGCGATCGAGGAAAGGTCCATGGGCGGCACGGGCACGTCCTGGCGCTCCGGGTGGTTGAGCGCGTAGGAGATCGGCACTCGCATGTCGGGATTGCCCATGTGCGCGAGCGTGGCGCCGTCGTTCAGATGGATCAGCCCGTGGATGATCGACTGCGGGTGGACCAGCACCTCGATGTTCTCGAGCGGGACCCCGAAGAGGTGCATGGCCTCGATCACCTCGAAGCCCTTGTTCATGAGCGTGGCGCAGTCGATCGTGATGCGCCCGCCCATGTCCCAGGTGGGGTGGTTCAGGGCCTGCTCGGGCGTCACCTCGCTCAGCTCGTCCGCCCGCTTGCCGCGGAACGGGCCACCGGAAGCGGTCAGGACAAGACGATCGACCGTCCCCGGCCTCTCCCCGGCCAGCAGCTGGTAGAGCGCGGAGTGCTCGGAGTCCACCGGCAGGATCGTCGTGCTGGTGGCCTCCGCCAGGGCCATCACCAGCTCGCCGCCGATCACGAGCGACTCCTTGTTGGCGAGAGCGAGGTCGATGCCCTCGCCGAGGGTGGCGATCGTCGGCCCGAGGCCCGCGGACCCCACCAGCGCGTTGAGGACCATGTCGCAGTCGGTCTCCGTGATGAGCCGCACGAGCCCCTCGGGCCCGGCGAGCACCTCCCCGTCGGTCCACGCCTCGGCGGCGCTGGCGGCGGCATCCTCGTCGGCGAGCGCGATCCGCCGGACGCCGTGCTCCACGGCCTGGCGCACGAGCGGCTCCCAGCTCGTGGAGGCCGCGAGCGCCACCACGCCGAGCTCGCCGCCGGAGTCCCGCACCACGTCCAGCGCCTGGGTCCCGACGGACCCGGTCGCCCCGAGAATCGCCACTCTGCGCATGCCCGGCGAGTCTAGGGAGGCCCCTTCCGGCGCGGTAAAGGCGCGTCAGGCAGCCGGCGCGAACGCCGGGTCGTCCTCGTGCTGCTTGAAGAACTCGACCATCGGGCCCACGTACTCCTCGAAGCGCGGGCAGCGCAGGTCGCTCCGGGCCAGCAGGTCGGACGCGCGGCGCGTGTCGAACCGGACCGGGTGGTTGAGGTACACGATCGACTCCGACGGTGCCCCGTGGAACATCTTGCGCACCGCCTTGCGCCTCAGCCCCAGCTCGACCGCCTTCGGCGGGATCCTGTACGCCGGCTCCTTGCCTGCGTACTCCCTCGAGAGCATCCGCGCCAGCTCGGCCGCGGTGATCGGGTCGGGGTCCACGAGGTGCAGGGTCTCCCCCGCCGCCGCAGGATCCGCCGCGCCGGCCTGGAGCGCGTCGATCACGAAGTCCACCGGCACCACGTTGAACGGCGCGCCCGCCTTGCCGAACTGCGGGATCGGCGAGTTCATGCGCATGGTCCGCGAGATCGTGCGCAGGATGTAGTACGGGCCGTCGAACTTCTGCGTCTCGCCCGTCTTCGAGTCGCCGACCACGATGGCCGGCCGGTAGATCGTGGTGGGGATGCGGTCCATCGAGTGGCGCACCCACGCCTCGGCCTGGAACTTGGTCGACTCGTAGTGGTTCTTGAAGCCCTGCCCCATCACCAGCTCGTGCTCGTACACGTGCCCCTTGCGGTCGCCGGCCACGTACGCCGTGCTCACGTAGTTGTGGCGCTCGAGCCGCTCGCAGTCGGCCAGGAGGTCGAGCACGTTGCCGGTGCCGTCCACGTTGACCTTCAGTGCGATGTCCGCCGGCACCGCGAGGTCGTAGATCGCCGCCAGGTGGTACGCCACGGTGACCTCCGCGGCCAGCCGCTCGCGCTGCTCGCCGGTGAGCCCGAGCCGGCGGTCGGCGATGTCGCCCTCAAGCACCTCGATGCGATCGCCGCCGTCGATCCGCCCGGCCGCCTCCCGCGCGCGGTCGGCCATCCTGGACTCCACGAGCGCGGCCACGCGCAGCTCGGGGTCGGCGGCGAGCAGTCGCGCGACCAGCCGCGACCCGATGAAGCCCGGGAACCCCGTGAAGAAGACGAGCCCTGCCATGCGGCCGGGCAGGTTAGAGCACCGCGTGCGCCACGTAGTAAGCCGCCGGTATCGCGAACAGCGCGCCGTCGAGGCGATCGAGCACGCCGCCGTGCGAGCCGAAGGCACGGCCGGTGTCCTTCACGCCCAGGTCGCGCTTGAGCAGCGACTCGAACAGGTCTCCCAGCGGAGCGGCCAGCGCCACGGAGAGCCCGACGAGCAGCCGGTCGGTCCCCGAGAACCAGTCGTGGTGGTAGCCGAGCCCGAAGAGCCAGAACGCGAACGTCCCCCCGGCGATCCCCGACAGCAGCCCCTCCAGCGTCTTGTTCGGCGAGATCCGCGGCGCGATCGGACGCCTCCCCCACGCCCGCCCGCCGAAGTACGCGGCGGTGTCGGAGATGAACGTCCCGATCAGCACGTCGAGCACGAGCCCGCCGCCGTGGTCCATCTCGCGCAGGAGGATCGCGTGCACGATCGGCAGCCCGATCCACAGCACTCCGAGGAAGGTGGCCGCGATGCCCCACGCCACGTTCTCGCGCTGCGGCCGCGCCACGGCGAGGAGGTAGGTGACCGGGAAGGCGACCACCAGCACGAGCACCAGGTCCTGCCGCTGCCCGTAGAGGGCGACCAGGCACATCGCGATCAGCGTCAGGAACCCCGCCAGGTTGACCGGCCGCGCCCGCGCCATCATCCGGTAGAGCTCGTTGGCCGCGAGGATCCCTAGCCCGAGCACGCCGGCCATGAACACGGGCCCGCCGTAGGCCACGATCAGGATCGCGAACGCGATCAGCGGGACCGCCTGAACGACGCGACGCAGCGTCTCGGGCATCAGCGCGCCCCGTAGCGGCGCTCGCGCGCGCCGAACTCCGCCAGCGCCGCGGCCAGCTCGGCCTCGTCGAAGTCGGGCCAGAGGGTGTCGGTGAACACGAGCTCGGAGTACGCCGTCTGCCAGAGCAGGAAGTTCGACAGGCGGCGCTCGCCGCTCGTTCGTATGAGGAGGTCGGGTTCGCGCATGTCCTCTGCGTAGAGGAGCTTCGAGAACTCCTCCTCGCCGCCTCCCCCGTAGCGCTCCGCGGCGTCGAGTATCTCGGCACGCCCGCCGTAGTTGAACGCCACGAACAGGTGCAGCCGCTCGTTCGCCGCGGTCTCCGCCTCCGACCACTCCATCCGCCGGATCAGCTCGGGGTCGATCCCCTCGCGCCGCCCGACGTAGCGGATCCGCACGCCCTCGTCGTTCAGCTCCGGCGTCTCCAGCTCGATCCGCTCGGCGAAGATCTCCATCAGGCCCGAGACCTCGTCCTCCGGCCGGGTCCAGTTCTCGGTCGAGAACGCGTAGACCGTGAGCTGCTCGATCTCGAGCTTGACCGCGTCCTTGACGGTCTGCTTGAGCGTGTCGACGCCGGCGCTGTGGCCTGCGAGCGTGGGCACGCCGCGCTCCCTGGCCCAGCGGGCATTCCCGTCCATGATGATCGCGACGTTCCGCGCGGGCACGGTGCGCCTAGACCTCGAGGATGTCCTTCTCCTTGACCGCCAGGGCCTCGTCCAGCTCTCCCACGCGTGCGTCGGTCAGCTTCTGGAGCTCCTGCTCGGCGCGCCGCTCGTCGTCCTGGCCGACCTCGCCGGCCTCCTTCAGCTCGCGCAGCTCGTGCATCACGTCGCGGCGCACGTTGCGGATCGCCACGCGGCCGTCCTCGGCGATACGCCGCACCACCTTCACGAGGTCGCGGCGGCGTTCCTCGGTCAGCTCCGGGATCGTGAGCCGGATCAGGTTGCCGTCGTTCGACGGGGTGAGACCCACGTCGGACTCGATGATCGCCTTCTCGATCGCCTTGATCGAGGACTTGTCGTACGGCGTGATCGTGAGCAGCCGCGCCTCCGGCGCCGAGATGCCGGCGAGCTGCTTGAGCGGCGTGGTGGTGCCGTAGTAGTCCACGTTCACGCGGTCGACCAGGGCCGGCGAAGCGCGGCCGGTGCGCACCGAGCCGAACTCGTGGCGCGTGGACTCCACGGACTTCTTCATCCGCTCCCCGGCGTCGTCCAGGAAGTCGCCGATGATGCCTTCGCTCATGTCGAAACCAGCGTCCCCACTCGCTCGCCGCACACTATCCGGTCGATGTTGCGCTCGTCGTCCATGTTGAAGACGTGGATCGGCAGCTCGTTGTCCATGCACAGCGACAGGGCCGTGGAGTCCATCACCTCGAGCCCCTGCTCGATCGCCTGCCGGTGCGTGATCTCCGGGATGAACTTGGCGTCCGGCGACGTGCGCGGGTCCGCGTCGTACACGCCCTCCACGCCGTTCTTGGCCATCAGCAGCACCTCGGCGTGCATCTCGAGCGCGCGCAGCGCGGCGGCGGTGTCGGTGGTGAAGAACGGGTTGCCGGTGCCGGCGGCGAAGATCACGATCCGGCCGCGCTCGAGGTGGCGCATGGCGCGGCGGCGGATGTAGGGCTCGGCCACCTCCGAGACCTCGATCGCCGACATGACGCGCGTGACCGCCCCGAGCTTCTCCAGCGCGTCCTGCAGCGCCAGCGCGTTGAGCACGGTGGCGAGCATCCCCATGTAGTCGCCGGTGGCCCGGTCCATCCCCTCGGCCGCGCCCTTCAGCCCGCGGTAGATGTTGCCGCCGCCGACCACGACCGAAACCTGCACTCCGCGCTCGGCCACCAGCTGGACCTGCTTGGCGATCGCCGCGATGCGGTCCTTGTCGGCGCCGTACTCGAGCGGGCCCATGAGGGCCTCGCCGGAGAGCTTGAGGAGGATCCGGCGGAAGGCCGGTTCCGCCACCCGGCCTACTCCTCGCCCACCGCGAACCGGGCGAAGCGCCGGATGACCACGTTCTCGCCCGTCTTGGCCGCGAACTCGGTGCGGATCTCCTCGATCGTGCGGCCGTCGTACTTGTCGGCGTTCACGTGCGGCTGGCGCAGCAGCACCACCTCGTCGAGCCACTTGCGCAGCCGCCCCTCGGCGATCTTCGGGCGCACGTTCTCGGGCTTGTCCTGGGCCTGCTCCTCGTAGATGCGCAGCTCCGCGGACTTCACGTCCTCGGGCACCTCGTCCTCGGTCACGTAGTGCGGGTTGGCGGCCGCCACGTGGAGGGCGATGTCGCGGGCGAACGCCTGGTAGTCGTCGTTGCGAGCCACGAAGTCGGTCTCGCAGTCGATCTCCACCAGCACGCCGATCTTGCCGTTCGAGTGGATGTAGCTCTGCACGGCGCCCTCCGAGGCCACACGCGAGCCGCGCTTGGCCGCCTGGGCCTGGCCCTTCACGCGCAGGATCTCGACGGCCTTCTCGATGCTGCCGTCGGCCTCCTCGAGCGCCCGCTTGCAGTCCATCATCCCGGCTCCGGTCTGATCGCGGAGCGACTTCACGTCCTTGGCGGTGAACTCAGCCATCCTCAGCTCACCTCCTGGTCGGGCCGCACGGCGCCCTCGCGCTGCTCGGAGGCCTTCGCATCCGCCTCGACCGGGTCGCGCGGGCGCTTGGGCGGCTCATCCACGGGCGCCTTCTTGTCGCGCTCGGCCTGCTCGACCGGCTCGCGCGTGGGGCGCTCGCCCTGCTCCTCGGCCTGCTGGCGCACCTCCGCCCCGCCGGGGCGGTCGGGGCGCTGCCCCTCGCTCGGGGCCGGCGCGGCGTGCTGGTCGCCGGTGGCCGCGGCGGCTGCCGCCTCCTGAGCGGCGGCCTCGCGCGCGGCGGCCTCCGCCGCCTCCTGGCGCGCCTTCTCCTCGGCCTCGCGGCGCTCGCGCTCCTCCTGCTCGATGCGGGCCTTCTCCTCGGCCTCCTTGCGCGCCTTCTCCTCCTCCTCGCGGAAACGGGCGTGCTGCTCGCCCACGACCGACCCGATCGCCTCGATGATCGCCTTGCACGAGCGGATCGCGTCGTCGTTGCCCGGGATCACGTAGTTCACGGGGCCCGGGTCGCAGTTGGTGTCCACGAGCCCGATGACCGGGATCTTCAGCCGCACCGCCTCGCGCACGCCGATCTCCTCGGTCTTCAGGTCCACGATGAAGATCGCGTCCGGCGGGCGCTGCATGTCGCGCACGCCTCCGAGGTTGTGCATCAGCTTCTCGCGCTCGTTGATCGCGCCGATGCGCTCGCGGGTGGGGAGCAGGTCGAGCGTGCCGTTCTCGGTCCAGTCGAGCAGGTCGTGCAGGCGCTTGGTGCGCTTGGAGATCGTCTGGAAGTTGGTGAGCAGCCCGCCGAGCCAGCGCAGGTGGATGTAGGGCATCCCGGCCGCCTCTGCCGTCTCCTTGATCGAGTCGCGCGCCTGTTTCTTCGTGCCCACGAAGAGCACGGTGCCGCCGCGGGCGGCCACTCCGGCCGCGAACTCCTGCGCCGTCGCCAGCAGCTTCTCCGTCTGCTGGAGATCGATGATGTGAATCCCGTCCCGCTCGCCGAAGATGTAGCGCCGCATCTTCGGGTTCCAGCGCCTGGTCTGGTGGCCGAAGTGGACCCCGGCCTCGAGCAGGTCCTTCATGCCGACCTGTGTTGCCAAGACTTCTCCTTGAGTTGTGAGAACCCGCCGGCGGTGCGCGGAACCCGGCAAGACGCCGGGCAGGGCCGCGTCCGTCACCCGTCGGGGTAGACGACTTTGAGCGCCAGAGCATAGAACGGTCCCGGAATAGGAAGGGGCGCCCCGAAGGACGCCCCTGCCATTTTTGTTTCAGTCTCCGTCTGGCCCTTCGGAGACTGGCTCCCGCGCAGCTGCTTCGAGCGCGCGAAGCAGGTCCACGGGTAGTTTGGACTCGCACGCGACTGGTGCCCCGCTCACCGGATGCGTAAACCCAATCTTTTCGCTGTGGAGGAATTGGCGCGTTAGCACAACCCGGGCTCCGCTCTCCGATCCGCCGTATTCGGCGTCCCCCACCACCGGATGGCCGATCGCGGCCAGGTGCACGCGGATCTGGTGGGTCCGCCCGGTCTCCAGCCGCACCCGCAGCAGGGACGTGCGCGGCAGCGCCCGCTCCAGCTCGAAGTGGGTGCGCGCGGCCCGCGGGCGGTCCGTGCTCGTGGAATGGGTCGTGCGTTCGCGGCGGTCGCGTCCGATGGGGGCGTCGATGGTGCCGGTGCGCGCGTCGGGGCGCCCCTCGACCAG
>JAXDJC010000044.1:0-22541 GCA_034663685.1 Thermoleophilaceae bacterium | reverse complement strand
GGAAGTCCATCCGCCTGTAGAAGACCCAGATCGGCGTGTGCAGCGCCAGCAGCGGGAAGGTGAGGCTGAGCACGATGCCCGGCACGAGGATCCGGGGCTCGTCGTAGAGCATCGCGAACAGCGGGATGGCGATCAGGCTGATGACGCCGAACAGCGCGCAGAGCATCGTCTGCAGCGTGAAGGCGATCTCGAACGCCGCCTCCTGGTCGGGGTGGTCCTGGTTGATGTACTTGTCGTCGAAGCCGACCGCCCCGAGCGCGCCGAGCGTGCCGAACACGATCGTGAGCAGTCCGTAGACGCCGTAGTCGGACGCCCCGAGCAGCGCTGCGGCGATCACGCCCTTGAGCACGCTCAGGCTGCTCAGCGCGACGAGCCAGACCGAGTTGACGACGGTCCCCCGCGCGGCGCGACGGCGCAGGCTGCCGGAGCCGATCTCGTCGCGGCGCCGGCCTGGCGAGGGTCCCTCGGCGAGCGGCGCCTCCGGCTGCGGAGGGCTTCCCGGGGGCAGGTCCTGCGACACCGGGCCTACCCGACCGTTCGGGACTGGAACGCGGCCGGCAGGAGCTCGCGCCACCAGCTCCTGTCGCGCTCGTAACCGAGCTCGACCAGCAGGTCCCCGGCGGCGCGGTTGAAGCCGATCGCGTCGCGCCGGGAGAACTGCTCGCGCCACGCGCCGATCGCGCCGGCTCCGCGGAACCCGCTCAGCCGGGCCGTCTCGCTGTAGCTCGACAGCTCGGTGCCGGCCCGAACGAGCTCGAGCACGCGGTCGTCGTATGGGATGCCGGCGAAGTCGAACAGGGTCCGTGCGGTGGCCACCACGTCGGCCCTCAGGTCCTCGAAGCGGATCTCCAGGTAGCGGCTGCCGAGGTACTCGCGGTGAGCTGTCACGTTCTCCACCTGGCGCCGCCACGCCTCCGCGCGCCAGCTCATCGGCAGGCCGACGCCCATCGAGGTGTTCCACGACTCCGACGCCCTGCGCATCGAGAGGGCCACGTCGCGCCCGTCGCGGATCACGTGGACGAACCGCGCCTCGGGGAACATGATGGCCGCCGCATGCACGTCCAGCGGCTCCTTCAGGACGAGGAAGCGGTGCTCCTGGCGGACGGCGCGCATGAGCCAGGTCGCCACCAGGTCGCCGAGCTCGCCCACCATCTCCCGGTAGGACAGCAGCTGGACCGCGGCGGGCTGCACCGCGGCTCGCTCCCACGCGCTCCGGCTCACGAGCGGGTCCCACTCGCGCTGCGCGAAGATGCTCGTCAGCCCGTGCGTCTGGGTGAAGAGCCACGTCTCGAAGAGCGTGCAGACCTCTGGGTGCTGGCCGAAGACGTCGAGCGTGAACGTGGTGCCCGAGCGCGCGCTGCCCGCGACGAACACGGGCGGCACCTCCAGGCCGCCGAGCGCCTCGGGCATCCGGAGCTCGTCCGGGCTGAGCCCGGCCTCGAGGGGCCCGAGCGCGGATTGAGGGGCGGGGACCCACATGGGCGCACGTCGCCACGCCGGCTCCCGTCGCCTCATGCGCCCGTAGAGCACGCGCGGAGTATGCCGTGCCGCGCTACGGTGCCGGGCCGCAGATGTCCTCCGTGCGCAGCTACTACGACCGCTACTGGAGCGACCTCGAGCAGGACTTCCCGCTCCCGCCGGAGCTCGAGGGCGTGCTCCGGGCCAACGTCGAGCCCGGCCTCGAGTGGCTGGACGTGGGCTGCGGGGCGGGACGGACGTACGCGCAGTTCGTGGCGCCGCCGGCGGGCCGCTACGTGGGCGTCGACGTGTCGGCGACCGCGGTCGCTCAGGCGCGCGAGGCGGGCATCGAGGCCGAGGTGGTGCCGGATGCGTCGGAGCTCCCGTTCGAGGACGAGAGCTTCGACGCGGCGATCTGCGTGGAGGTGTTGGAGCACCTCTTCGCGCCCCACGACGCCGTGGCGGAGATCCGGCGCGTGCTGCGCCCCGGCGGCCGCCTGATCGCCTCCGTGCCGAACGCGATCTACTGGCGCATGCGGCTCAACTCGGCCATGGGCATCTGGAACCCTGCCGGCGACTGGATGGCGGTCGACCAGCCCTGGCGCGACCCGCACATCCGCTTCTTCACCATCGCCAGCCTCGAGCGCATGCTCGAGCGGGCCGGTTTCTCGCACGTGGAGGCGGGCGCGAGCGGCGGCTGCCTGCTCGACCACCTGACCACGCGGCCGACGGACTTCGGCACGAGCGACGCCTACCGCGCGATGGAGCGCCGCTTCCCGTCACTGCTCGGGATGACGGTGCACGCGGTGGCGGTGCGGTAGCGCCGCCGCGCGGCGGAAGAGCTCCACGTACTGCGGCCGCAGCACGTCCCAGCTGAACTGCTCGTAGGTCGAGCGGTGCCGTTCGGCCGCCCGCTCCGGGGCCAGCTCGTCGTCGCCGATCGCGGCCAGCAGCTCGCGCAGCTCGCCCGGGCGCTCGAGGTCACCGGCGCGGCCGCGGTCGCCCAGTGCGTAGAGCATCACCGGGTGCCGGTGCGCGATCGCGGGCAGCCCGCGGCCCATCGCCTCGACCAGCGCTAGCGGCAGCGCCTCCCAGAGCGAGCAGAGCACGAACACATCGCTCGCGTCGAGGAACTGCCGGACGTCGCTCTGCGCGACGGTGCGCACGTCGTGCCCGTCCGCCCCGAGCCGCTCCTCCGCCAGCGCCCGCAGCGGCGGCGTCTCCTCCTCGACCTGGCCGAGCAGGAGCAGGAACGGCCGCGGCTCGGGCAGCGCCGCCACCTCCTCGACCAGGTAGTCGATGCGCTTCTGGCGGTTGAGCGCCGCCACGCTGATCACGATCCGCCGGTCGGCCGGCAGGCCGAGCCGCTCGCGCAGCGCCCGCCGGTCGTCGCCCCAGGGGCGGTCGAGCTCAGCCCGGATGTCGAACCCGTACGGCAGCACCGCGCTGCGCTCGGGGTCGGCGCCGCGGTCGACCGCCCACTCGTAGGCGCCCGGGGTCAGGTGCTGGACGAGGTCGAAGTGGTCGTACGGCGGTGTGGACGAGCTGCCGTTGTTCAGCACGATGGCGAAGCGTTGCCCGCTCGCGCGGCGCCACCCCGCGAGCACCCGGCCCACGTGCCACTCGCTGAGGTAGACCACGTCGGGCCGACGAGCGCGGACGAGCGGGACAAGGGCCAGCCCGTGCGCCGCGTGCTCCACGATGAACGGCTCCCGGCCGCTCGCGCGGGCGACCAGCCGGGCGGTGCGGGAGTCGCGGCTGAGCGTGGGCACGCTGCGCTCGCTCGGCCCCCGCGGGCCGGAGCCCTTGACCAGCTCGAGCTCGAGCGCCGGGTCGTCCCTCAGGGCCTCGAAGCAGGCGCGCGCGAAGGACTCGAATCCACGCCGGGCGTGATCGAGCCCGGCGCAGCTCAGGAGAACCTTCACCTCCTGCCGGAGCGCTCCCTGGCCTGCCGCCGCCCGCGGCTCTCGAGCTTCATGCCGAGCTCGCGCATGGCGGTGCCGGCGCGGGTCAGGACGCGATCGCCGATCGCGGCTCCGTGTTCGGGGTAGTTGTCCCGAACGAACTCCGCGAGGTACTGGTCGAGCCCGTAGATGTCGAGGATCGGCCGCTCCTCGTAGCGGAAGCTGCCCTCCCACCAGAGCTGCTGCACGCGGTCCTCCTCCGACAGGCTGAGGTGGAACTCGTCGGGGAAGTAGTTCGAGCGACGGGCGTGCACCACGTGGTGCTTGAAGACGAACTCGATGCCGCCCGGCTTGACGTCGCAGAACCAGTGGTGGTGGGCCCACCCGACCCACGGTCCCTGGATGCCCCAGCTGTGCTCGACCCAGCGCGACGGAACCTCCACGTAGCCGGCCTTGGCCACGCGGTTGAGCTCCGCGCACACGCCGACCGGATCGCGGATGTCCTCGAGCGTCTGCGAGCAGGTCACGAAGTCGAACTGGTCGTCCTCGAACGGCCACGGCTCGGGCGCGCAGATGTCGCGCTGCACCCAGGTGTCGGCGCTGAAGCGCTCGGGTCCCGAGCCATCGCGCCCGTGGGGGCCGCGCCCGTCGTAGGGCATGATGTCGATCACCCAGTCGGCCCGCGACCACGGCCTGATGTAGCCGCCGACATCGAGCACGAGGGCGTCGTCGGGAAGCTCGCGCTCCAGTTTCTCGAGGCTGGCGGTGATCACCGGGCGCTGCAATCTACCCAGTGCGAGGTGGGGCACGCAGCGGCGGAGTGCCGGTATAAGTGGGCGGCATGGACGCGTACGACACCCTCGTGGTCGGTGCCGGCTACGCGGGATCGGTGATGGCGCGCGAGCTGGCGATTCGCTCCGGCCAGCGCGTGCTGGTGATCGACCGGCGCGACCACATCGCCGGCAACGCGTACGACTACCGCGACGACCACGGCGTGCTCGTGCACGCGTACGGGCCGCACATCTTCCACACGAACTCGGAGAAGGTCGTGGAGTACCTGTCGGCGTTCACCGAGTGGATGCCATACGAGCACCGGGTGCTGGCGCGGGTCGACGGCAAGCTCGTGCCGATGCCGATCAACCGCACAACGATCAACGAGCTGTACGGGCTCTCGCTCGCGACCGACGAGGAGGTCGAGAGCTTCATGCAGAGCCGTGCGGAGCCGGTCGAGCACGTGCGCACGAGCGAGGACGTGGTGGTGGCCAAGGTGGGCCGCGAGCTGTACGAGAAGTTCTTCCGCGGCTACACGCGCAAGCAGTGGCAGCGCGACCCATCGGAGCTGCACGCCTCGGTGTGCGCGCGCATCCCGATCCGCACCGATGCGGACGACCGCTACTTCGGCGACGCGTTCCAGAAGATGCCGGCCGGCGGCTACACGGCGATGTTCCGGCGCATCCTCGACCACCCGCTGATCGACGTGCGGCTCGAGACCGACTACTGGGATGTGAAGGACGAGATCGGCCACGACCGGCTCGTCTACACCGGCCCGATCGACGGCTTCTTCGGGCACCGCTTCGGGAAGCTGCCGTACCGGTCGCTCGAGTTCGACCTGCGCACGGAGGCCACGCCAGACCTGGGCTATGCGCAGGAGGCCACCACGGTGAACGAGCCGAGCGAGGAGGTCCCGTACACCCGCGTGACCGAGTTCAGGCGGATGACCGGCCAGGCGCGTCACGAGTTCTCCACGCTCGCCGTGGAGTACCCACGGGCGGAGGGCGACCCCTACTACCCGATCCCCAACGACGAGACCCGCGCGCTCTACCGGCGCTACGAGGCGCTCGGGACGGAGCTTCCGAACGTCACGTTCGTGGGCCGGCTGGCCCGCTACCAGTACCTGAACATGGACCAGGTGGTGGGGCAGGCGCTGTCGGCCGCCGACAAGCTGATCGCCTCGCTGCCAGCGGCCGCCTGAGTCAGGGCGTCCGGCTCAGGCGCCGCGGCCCAGCACCTCGTCCGGCGGGTCCGAGTGGTCGGCAGGGGCGCTCTGGCGCTCCCACAGCTTCACCCAGCGGACCCACTCGGCCGTGGCGCGCAGCATCGACCAGATCAGGCCCCGTGTGCCCAGGCGCCAGCCGCCCTTCCACAGGTAGCACCAGAGAAAGCGCAGCACCGGGCGCGCGAGGATCCGCGCCGGCGTGGAGCGGACCCCCTGCGCGTCGCGCGCCTTGGACTCGATCGTGGCGTAGCGGTTCAGCGTGTCCACGATCTCGTCGATGTCGCTGCCGCGCCAGTGCACCAGCACGCCTTCGAGCGGGATCGCATTCCCCGGCAACATCACCTTCTCGTGCACGAGGTCGTCGGTGTTCCAGGCGCTCTCGGTCCGGTTGTACACGCGCACGAACGTGCGCCGGTTGGCGGGGCGGTGCTCGTTCGGCAGGAGCGCGCCGAGCAGGTCGTCGCGGCGGTCGAGCGTGTATCCGTCGCGAGGGTCCATCGGCCCGGACAGCACCCTGCGGATGGACTTCGCCAGCCGCGCGCTCACCACCTCGTCGGCCTCGAGGCAGAAGACCCAGTCGTTGGAAGCGGCCGCCGCGCCGGCGTTGCGCTGGGCCGACCAGCCGAGCCAGTCCTGCTCCACCACCTTCGCGCCGGCGGCCGCCGCAACCTCGCGCGTGCGGTCGGTGCTGCCGCAGTCGACCACCACGAACTCGGCGGCGAAGTCGACGCTGCGGATGCAACGCTCGATCAGCGCCTCCTCGTTCTTGGTCAGGACGATCACCGACAGCGGGGTGAGTCCGTTCGCGCCTGCTCGTGCCCGCTCCATGCGGGGCCGCACCCTAGTGCCAGGGATAAACTGCCGCGCACCTTGAGCGGCCGGACGAGTGGTCAGGGGGACCCGCGACCGCTGCTGGTCGGCGCGGAGTGGTTCCCGGACACGGCGGGCGGGCTGAACCGCACCTTTCGCGTCCTGTTCCTCGGGCTGGCGGAGGCGGGGGTCGAGCCAAGGGCGCTGGTGGTGGGCCCCGTGTCGGACCCGGCGCCCGGGCTCGTGGAGGTGCCGTTCGGGCCGCTGGCGCTGAGGCTCGGGCGCATGCTGGCAGTGGCAATTCGCCTGCGCTCGCGGACCGACGTGGTGGACGTTCACTTCGCGCTCTACGGGGTGGCCGGCGCGCTCGGCGCGCGCCTCGGCGGCAGCCCGCTTGTCGTGCACTTCCACGGCCCGTGGGCGGACGAGAGCGCGCTGCAGGGTGGGCAGCGCTCGCTGCGGTTGCGGGCCAAGCGCGCCCTTGAGCGGGCGGTCTACCGCCGCGGCGAGCGCCACGTCGTGCACACCTTCGCGTTCCGGCGGCTCCTGGTCGAGCGCTACGGGGTCCTGCCCTGGAACTTCGAGATCGTGCCGCCCGCCGTGAACCTCGAGCAGTTCACGCCTGGCGGGCGGGCGGAGGCGCGCGAGCGGCTCGGGATCGCCGCCGGCGTGCCGGTCGCCGTGAGCGTCCGGCGGCTCACGCCGCGCATGGGGCTGGACGACGCGATCCGCGCCTGGTCGCGCCTGGCCGGCCACGAGGCCCTGCTGCTGCTCGCCGGCCGCGGCCCCGACCGCCCTCGCCTCGAGGCGCTCGCGCGCGAGCTGGGCGTGGCGGCGCGGGTGCGCTTCCTCGGCTCGGTGCCGGACGCCGACCTCGCGGACGTCTACCGCGCTGCCGACCTGTGCGTGGTCCCGTCCACGGCGCTCGAGGGCTTCGGCCTGGTGGCGATCGAGGCGCTCGCGTGCGGCACGCCCGTGGTGGTGAGCGATACCGGCGGCCTGCCCGAGGCTGTGCTGGGGCTCGGCGACGACCTGGTTGTGCCGGCGGGCGATCCCGGCGCACTCGCCGAGCGGCTCGATGCCGCGTTCGACGGCACCCGGCCGCTCCCGGGGCCCGAGCGCTGCCGCGAGCACGCGGAGCTGTTCACTCCCGAACGCATGATCCAGAGCCACCGCGATCTCTATGCGCGCGCCCTCGCACCCTCCACCCGCCGCCGGCGGGTGGTCTACGTGGACCGCTCTCCCGGCGACTCGATGGGAGCCGAGGAGGCGGTGGCGATGGCCGGGGCCGTGCACGACGCCGACGTGCACATGCTGCTGGGCGCCGACGGGCCGTTCGCTGCGGCGATCCAGCGCAGTGGGGTGTCGATGGAGGTGCTGCCCGGGGGGGCCTCCGACCGCCTCTACCCCGTGCGCCTCGCGCGCCGCCTGCGGGCCCTACAGCCCGACGTCCTGCACTCGATCTCGAAACGCGGCGGGCGCGGCGACCGCGCCGCCGCCCGGCTGGCCGGAGTGCCATGCGCATCCTCTTCCTGAACCACACCGGCTCGCGCAGCGGGGCCGAGAACGCCATGCTCCGGCTACTCGCCACCATCCCGCCCGAGCATGCCCGGGCGGTCGCGTGCCCGCCGGAGGGCGGGCTCAAGCAGGCCCTGGTCGAGCGCGGGGTCCCGGAGTACGACCTGCCCGGCACGGACATCAGCCTCAGCCTCCACCCGGTCAAGACACCGCGTGGCCTGCTCGCGCTGCTGGCCTCGGGGATCAGGCTGCGTGGAGTGGCGCGCCGCTTCGGGGCCGACGTGATCCACGCGAACAGCGTACGCGCCGGGCTGATCGCGATCGTGGCGCGCGGCCTGGGCGGGCCGCCCGTGGTGGTGCAGTGCCACGACCACCTGCCACGCAACGCGGTGGGCGCTCTCACGCGCGGCGCCATCGCCGCGGGGGCCAAGCTCGTGGTGGCGGTCAGCGACTACACGGCGGAGGAGTTCAACCACGGGCTGCCGCGGCCGAAGGCCGAGCGCGTGTACATCAGCGTGGACCAGGAGCGCTTCTCGTCCGCGGCGCTCGGCTCGTCGGACGTCCGGGCGGAGCTCGGCCTACCCCCCGACACGCCGCTGCTCGGCGAGGTGGCGCAGATCACGCCGTGGAAGGGCCAGGACACCGCGATCGCCGCCCTCGAGCGCGTGCGCGAGCACCACGGCGCGCACCTGCTGATCGTCGGCGACGTGGCATTCTCGAGCCACCGCTACGACAACGCCGGCTTCCGCCGCTCGCTCGACCGGCTCGTGGAGGAGCTCGAGCTGACGGGTGCGGTGCACTTCCTCGGGCGCCGCGACGACGTGCCCGAGCTGATCGCCGAGCTCGACATGCTGCTCCTGCCGTCGTGGGACGAGCCGTTCGGGCTCGTGGTGCTCGAGGCGATGGCGGTGGGCACGCCGGTGCTCGTCTCCGAGCTGGGTGGGGTGCGTGAGTACGTGAGCGACCGCGTGAACGGGCGCCTGCTGCCTCCGCACGAGCCCGAGGCGTGGGCCGACGCGGTGGTCGAGCTGCTCGACGATCCCGAGACCCTCGAGCGCATGGGACGCGACAACCTCGGTGTGGCCGCCGGGTTCACCGACGAGCGCTACAGCACCGAGATGCTCGCCGCCTACGCCCGCGCGGCCAGGGCCTGAGCCACCGCCTCGGACAGGCGGCGCTGGAACGACTGGCGCGAGAAGCGCTCGGCGTTCGCCCGTATCCGTGCGGGGTCGAAGCGCGCGAAGTCGGTCTCTCTCAGCACCTCGGCCATCGCGCCCACGTCGTCCATCGGAACGAGCTGGCCCGTCTCGCCGGGGATCACCGTCTCGGTGAGCCCGCCGGCCGCCACGCCCACCACGGGGCGCCCCGCCGCCTGGGCCTCGACCGCCGCGATCCCGAATTCCTCGACCCCCGGCACCACCAGCGCCAGGGCGCGCGGGTAGAGATCGGCCAGCTCGCGGTCGGACACCCGGCCGCGAAACTCGTGTGTGTCGCCGTAGCGCGCGCGCAGCTCCGCCAGGTCGGGGCCGTCCCCCACCACCACCACGCGCAGCCGGGCCCGCTGCGCGGCCTCGAGCGCCACCGGCAGCCGCTTGTGCCGGACCACCTCGCCCACCATCAGCAGGAAGTCCTCGGGCTCGCCGGGCGCGAAGCGCTCCACGTCGACGGGCGGGTGGACCACGTCGGATTCGCGGTGCCAGAAGCGGCGGATGTTCTCCTGGGTGAGCCGCGAGTTGGCCACGTAGCGCGTCACGCGTCGCGCCGCCCGCTTGTCCCAGCGGCGGATGCCCGCCAGCGTGGCGGCCAGGGCGGGCCGCAGCGGCCGCGCCACCTCTTGCAGTGCGCGCTCGCGCTCGAACCAGGCGTATCGGAAGGGCGAGTGGCAGTAGCAGACGTGAACCGCGTCGCCGGTCGGGACGCCATGTGCGAACGCGCTGCTGCTCGACACCACGAGGTCGTGGCCGCCGGCCGGCAGCCGCGCGGTGGCGGCGGGCATCAGCGGCAGCAGCGAGCGGAAGTTTCTCTGGCCGGCGCCGAGGCGCTGGAGCGGGGACGTGACCACCCGGTGGCCCTCGAAGCGCCCCTCCGTGCCGTCGCGGTCGTAGAGGAGCGTGTAGACGGGGGCGGCCGGCGCCAGCTCCGCGATCGCCGCGAACGTGCGCTCGGCGCCGCGCATCACGAGCAGGTAGTCGTGCGCGAGGCCGACCGAGGCGCCGGGCTCGCCGATCACGCCGCGGGAACCGCGGCGCTCAGCCGCTCCACCTCTTCCCGCAGAGCCTCCGGGTCGAGCACCGCGTTGCGGCGTATGTGCTCGGGGCGACTGGAGGAGAACAGCACCACGCCGTTCGGGTTGGCGAGCGACGCGTACGCCAGCATCCGCTCCGCCACCTCGGCCCGCTCGAGGCCCGGCTCGCGGGCGGCAACCGCGTCGAGGTCGGCCAGCGACGAGTGCGTGACCGCGCCGGCCTCGACGACGTTGGGGAGGCCGTCGAGCACGCGTGAGCCGAGCCCGTTCTCGACCTGCACCACAGCCGCGAACTCCGGTCGTTCAGCCACGATCGCGCGGGTGGGCCCGGGCCGCGTGGCTATCCCGAACGCGCGGATCGCGCCCTCCGTCACGCGGCCGCGCAGGTACTCGAGCAGGTCGTCGCCTAGATCGTCGGGCGAGCACTCGTGCAGGAGCAGGAGGTCGATCGTGTCGACCCGCAGCTCGCGCAGGCTCGTCTCGAGGCTGGCCTGCGCCTCGGGGACCGCAAAGCGTCCCTCCCTGACCATCGTGGCCGCGCCCCGCCGGGCGACCGCGCGCAGCGGCGGCGCCACAGCCACGACCGCACGCGCGGCCGACTTGGCGAACGCCAGGCGCCGCGAGCGCTGCGGCGGCTCGAGTCCGAGCTTGGTCGCCACGGTCACCTGGTCGCGGCGGCCCTGCAGGAAGTCCCCCAGCGCGCTCTCCGCCTCGCCGTACCCGTACGAGCGGGCCGTGTCGAAGTGCGTGATCCCAGCGTCGAACGCCTCCTCGAGCAGCCGCACGGACTCCGCGCGGTCGAGCCGGGCCATCAGCTGGGAGCAGCCGTACCCGAGCGCTGAGGTGGTGGCGTCCGTGCCGGGCAGGCGTACCCGTCTCACGGTCTCCACTCGTAGTATCCGGCGCCCATCATGATCGACGACCTCGCAGCCTACGGGCCCGGGGCCGAGTTCGAGGCGGACCTGTGCATCATCGGGTCGGGGGCGGCCGGGCTGGCGATCGCACGCGAGCTCCTCGGGTCCCGTACGCGGGTGCTGGTGGTCGAGGGCGGCGGCCCCGTGGCGGAGGCCGAGCCCGGCCTCGCGCGCGGCTTCGGCGGCACCACCACGCTCTGGGCCGGCCAGTGCATCCCGCTGGCGCCGCTCGACTTCGAGCGCCGCGACTGGGTGCCCGACAGCGGCTGGCCGATCGCGGCGTCCGACCTCGACTCCCACTACGCCCGCGCCGGCGAGCTGCTGGGCGTGCCGGGAGAGCGCTACGACGCGTCGCTCTGGCGCGCGTGGGGAATCGAGCCGCCGCCGCTCGACCCGGCCAAGGTGGGGCACACCTACACGGCCTGGACGCCGCAGCCCGACCTCGGGCGGATGCTGCGCCGCCGGCTCGCCCGCTCCGAGAACGTGCGCGTGCTGCTGCACGCCGGCGTGACCGGGATCGACACCGGCGCCTCGCGCCAGTCGGTGACCGGTGTGACCCTCCGTCGCCCCGACGGGGTCGAGACACGGGTGCGTGCCCGTGCGTGCGTGCTCTGCGCCGGGGGGATCGAGAACGCCCGCCTGCTGCTGGCGTCGGGGGACCCGGAGGCCGGGGGTCTCGGGAACGGGCACGACAACGTGGGTCGCTACTTCCAGGACCACCCGAACGCGCGCGCGGCGGTCCTGCACACCGCCAATCCCGTCGCGCTCCAGGATCCGTACAGCCTGCTCTACCGGCGCCGGCGCCGCTACCTGCCCAAGCTCATGCTGGCCCCGGCGGTGCAGCGCTCGGAGGGCGTTCTCAACTGCGGCGCCAATCTCGAGTACGAGTTCGCGGACGAGTCGCTCAACGCCCTTCGGAGGATCTACCGCGGCGTACGGCCCGGGCCGGAGCGCGCGGACCTGCGGCGCGACCTCCCGCTGGCCGCGCGCGGCGTCCCGGCCGCGACCGCCGGCGCCTACCGGCGCTTCGTGCACGGGCGCTCGCCGGCCGCCAGGCCGGCCGCGATCTGGCTCCAGGTGCACTGCGAGCAGGCACCCAACCGCGAGAGCCGCGTCGCGCTCGCGCGCGAGCGGGACGCGACCGGCGTGAACGTGGCGCGGCTCGACCGGCGGCTCACCGACCTCGAGCGGCGCACCGCCGCGACGATGGCCGAGACGGTCGGGGCGGAGCTTCACCGGCTGGGCCTGGCCGAGGCCGAGCTGCCGGTCTGGCTCCAGGAGCCCGGCGGCGACTGGGCCGCGCGCTTCTCGGACTCCTACCACCGCATCGGCACCACCAGGATGAGCGACGACCCGGCCCGCGGGGTGGTCGACCGCGACTGCCGGGTGCACGGCGTGGACGGCCTCTACGTGGCCGGCAGCTCGGTCTTCCCGACCGGCGGGTTCGCCAACCCCACCCTCACGATCGTCGCGCTGGCCCTCCGCCTCGCCGACCACCTGATGCGAACATCGCTGCGCCCGTGAGCGTCCTGCGCAACCTCGCCTCGCGCGAGTTCGTCCGAGTGAGCATGCACACCTACGCCCTGGCGGGGCTCACGCTGGGGGCCAACCTGGTCTCCGGCATCGTGATCGCCCGCGGCCTCGCGCCGAGCGGCCGCGGCGAGGCGGTGGCCATCGCCATGCTCGTCCAGAGCGCCGGGTTCGTGTTCGCCTTCGGCTGCGCCCAGGCGCTTTCCTACCGCTACGCCCGCGAGCCGGAGACCGGGGCGCGCCTGGCCACCACGTGGACCCTGCTCATGCTGCCGTTGACGCTCGCCGCCGTGGTGGCCGGCGAGCTGCTGCTACCGGTGCTGTTCGGCTCCCAGAGCGACCACGCGATCGAGCTGGCCCGGATCTACCTGCTCACGGTGTTCGTGGTCCTGTGGGGCGAGCTCACGCTCGGGCTGCTGCTCGGGGGGCGCGACTACCGCTTCGCCAACATCGTGCGCTTCGCCCAGCCGGCGCTGTTCGCGCTCGCGGTCCTCGTCCTCTGGGGCCTGGACGAGCTGACCCTGTCGCGCGCGCTGGCCAGCTCCGCGATCACCGCGTTCCTCGTCCAGTGCGTGGCCATGGCCAGGGCACTGCGCAACACGGGCGGCTTCGGCGCCTTCGACCTCCGGCTCGCCCGGGAGACGTTCTGGTACGGCTTCCGCGGTCACGGCGCTCTGCTCGCCAACGCGATGAACCAGCGCCTCGACCTGCTGATCATGCCGGCCTTCATCACGGCCGCCGGGCTGGGCCTCTACTCGGTGGCGGCCAACGTTTCGCTGATCGTCTCGACTCTCGCCAACAGCCTGGCCACGGTCGTGCTTCCCGCGGCGGCGCGCGACCAGGAGCGCGGGCCGCAGACCGTGATCGCCTCGCTCCAGCTTGTGTTGGGCGTGGCCGCCGCCTTCGCGCTGTTGCTGCTCGTGCTCGCGCGGCCGGCGCTCGAGCTCGTTTACGGGCACAACTTCGGCGGCGCGGCGCCGTCGCTGCGCGTGCTCCTCCCGGGGACCGTGCTGCTCGCCGGCGCGCTGATCCTCGTGGCCGGCCTGTACGCCGCCAACCGGCCCACGATCGCCACGGCGGTCCAGGTGGCCGGGCTGGTGGTAACGCTGGCCGGCCTGCTGGTCTTCCTCCCGGGCGGCGGGATCATGACGGCCGCGATCGTCTCCACCGTGGCATATGCGGTCGTCTTCCTCGCGGCCCTGCTCGCCTACAAGCGCGTGACGGGCCTGCGCTGGAGGCAGTTCGTGGCGCTGCCAGCGGGCCTCCGCGAGCAGCGCACGGCCGCCTAGGAAATCCGTCCAGGCCGGCCTGGGAGCGCGCCTGGCAGGCCGATGCCGGTCTGGTGCGCGGTGCATCCCTCCTCGCCGCGGCGACAGTCGTCGCCGCGCTCGTCGCTGCCCCCACGGCCGGGGCCGCGACCGTGCCCGCGCGCAGTGCCGCCGACTTCCGCGACTCGATCGGCGTCCAGACGCACATCGTCTACTACGACACGGCCTATGGCGACTGGCCGCGCGTCGTGCAGAAGCTCGACGAGCTGGGCGTGGACCATGTGCGCGACGGCATGTACGCCAACCCCGCCTCCGGCGACTGGAACGAGCGCTACTACCAGGCAGTGGACCTGGCCGTCGCCCACGGCAAGCGGTTCCTGTTCAACATGGGCGAGCCCGGCTTCGGACAGGGGTCGCTCGACCAGCTCGTGGCGGCCGCCGCCGGCCGCCTGCGCGGCGCCGCCGACGGCTTCGAGGGGCCGAACGAGTACGACCTCTTCCACGGCGGGCCGAACTGGCAGGGCGAGCTGGGCGACTACCAGCGGCGCCTCTACCGCGCGATCAAGGCGGAGCCCCTGCTCCGCGACCTGCCGGTGGTGGGCCCGAGCCTGGTGTACGACGACGCCGACGGGCGCCTCGGCTCGCTCAAGGACTCGGTCGACATCGGGAACATCCACCCCTACACGGGCGGGGAGGCGCCGTCGGCCAACCATCTCCAGAAGCGCTTCGACGCCGTGGACCACGTGTTCGGCTCGGCGCCTCTGTACGCGACCGAGGCCGGCTTCCACAACGCCTACGCGGCCGACCATGGGCAGCCCGCGGTGGCCGAGGACGTGGCCGGCTCGTATCTGCTGCGCACCTACCTCGAGCACTTCCGCGCCGGGATCAGCCGCACGTACGCGTACGAGCTGATCGACCAGAAGGCGGACCCCGGCCTGAGCAACCCGGAGGAGCACTTCGGCCTGCTGCGCAACGACTTCACTCCCAAGCCGGCGTTCGCCTCGCTCCAGGCGATGCTGCGCCTGATCGGCCGCCCCGCGGCGGTGGCGCCGCAACCGCTCGACCTCGGGATCGGCGGTGACGCCGACGGCGTGCAGCGACTCCTGCTCCAGAAGGCGGACGGGCGCTACACGCTGGCCCTCTGGCAGTCCGCCAGCGAGTGGGACACGCAGCGCCAGATCGGCCTGCGCGTGCCCTCGCGCACCGTCTCCCTGACCCTGCCGGCCGACGCCTCGGTAACGCTTGCGCGCCCGGCCCGCGACGGCGACGCGGTCACCTCGCTCGGCCGCGTGCGCGCGGCGTCGATCGCCGTGCCGGCCGACCCGGTGCTCGTGGACCTCGATTTCAGCCCCGCCGCCGCGGGGCCCGGCCCCGGCGCGCCGTCCGCCGACCCGGTTGCGCCGGCTACGCCGGCCGACGCGTGCACGCCCGGCGACGGGGTGGTCCTGCGCAAGGCGGGCGTGGCGGCGAGCATCTCATCGCGTGCGTCGCGGGCGCGGCCGTTCCGCGTCGGTTTCTGCTCTCCAACGGCCGGCAAGGTCGTGATCGAGACCGGGCCCAGGGGCCGGGGTGGGAAGATCGCGCGCGTGCTCGCAAGGGAGGCACTCAACGTCTCACCCGGCGTGCCTGTCAGCACCGTCCTCGGGTCGGGCCGGCTGGCCAAGGCCAGCGCCGGGTCGAGCGCCGCGGGGGTGCGGGTCCGGTTCCGCGCGCGCGGGGCCCGCCACGAGATCGTGATCGATCACAGCCTGGACGTGAGCGGTGTGCGCCGCCGCGCGTCTCACCGGTAGCTGAGCAGCACCACGTCGCCCGCCGGCGCCAGCTGGAGCCGCGTGGCGCTGGCGTGACGGGTGACCGGCTGCTCGCCCAGCGACGGCCGCAGCACGCTCAGGTCGCGCGCGGCGCGCGGCCACGTGACCGTGGCGGTCGCCGGCACCGGCTCGATCGGCCTGCGCCCGTCGCGGTCCCACACCGGAACCGGTCGCCAGAGTGCCACCAGCCGCGAGCCGTCGGGCCGGCGCAACACCACCACCTCCACGTGCACGCGCGACTCCACCTTCGGAAAGGGGGCGAGCACGCCCGCGGGGCCGGGCGACTGGCTCACCGCCCGGATCATGTTGCGGAGCGCGAGGAAGGCCGGCTTGGGCGAGAAGTCCTGGCGCAGGAGGCCGAAGTGCTGCTCGGGGTCGCGCAGCGCCGGCTCCGGCAGCTCGTCGAGCAGCTCGTACACGAAGGTGCGCTCAACCCCGTGCGCGAACGCCCACAGCAGCGCGCGCGGCAGGTAGTCGGCCGCGGCCTCCTCCGAGGTGGGCGGCTGCCCCACCGTCGCGGCGAGTGCGTTGTGAAAGCCCGTCTCGGTGAAGAGCACCTGTTTCTGCGGCGCCACCTCGTGTGCGCGGCGGAGCTGCTCCTCGAGCGTGGCCTCGGGTGGGAGCGCGCCGGAGTAGGGGTGCAGGCTGGCCGCATCGAAGCTCGCCGCATCGACGTCGTCGTAGTGGCCCGGGTCGAGGAAGCTCGGACCGACCACGGGCACGCCGGGGGCCTGCGTGGCCGCCGCCGCGCGCAGCCCGGGCTGATAGATCCTCAGCTGCGCCTGCCAGTCCGGCACCTTGCCGAGGTCGAGCTCGTTCGGGCCCTCGAAGCCGTCGATCCGCCCGCGCATCTCGCGTAATCCCGCCGCCACGGCGTCCGCCGGCTGTATCCCGATGTCGGTCACGAGCGTTGCGCCGATCCCCAGGCGCGCCGCCTCGCGCAGGCCCTTCGCCAGCTCCGGCGCGCGCACCGGCGCGCCCTCGCGGATATGGCGCACGCCCAGCTCTCGGAGGCGCGCGAACACGTCGGCCTGCCGCGCGTACGCGGTGTCCACGTAGTGGAGGTGCATCGCCACGCCGATCGAGTCCACGAACGCGCCCGCCGAGTCCGGCTGGCGCGGCACGGTCACCTCGACCTGGTTGCGGTGCTCGTCACGGTTCGAGAACAGCACCGCCGTCGCGAGCAGCAGCGCCACCAGCCCCACGAGCGTTGCGAGCCTGCGCGAGGACACGGCCCGCCTACGCGGCCAGCTCGTTCAGCCTGCCGGCCATGAAGGCGCCCACCGCCTCGTCCGACACGCGCGTACGCCACCACTCGAGCGAGCGCCGGTGCAGGTCCTCGAGCCGGCCGGCGTCGGCCAGCAGAGGGACCACCACCTCCTCGAGCCGGTCCCAGCCGCGGAGCCGCACCACGGGCGCGCCGTCGTAGAAGCTCGGGTGGCTCGGCACGGCGTCCGCCACGGCCACGCAGCCGTAGCGGAACGACTGCGACAGGCGGAACGTGTCGATCGCCGTGCCGCGCGGCACGAGCGAGATGCGCGCGTCCATCAGCGAGCGCGAGTAGCTCTCCGCGTCTGCGGCCACCGACTCGAGGAACCCGCCGGTCGTGACCAGGTCGATCGACAGCTCCGGCCGCCGCTCGGCCAGCGCGCGAGCGTGCGCGACCATCGACGAGCGCGACATCACCTTGGGGTTGATCGCCTCCTTCGCGCCGGCCCCCGCGTGGTGGCCCACGCTGCCGCCGAAGAAGACATCGTGCGCGCGCTCGGCCATCGGCGTGACCGGCAGCTCGAGCTGGTCCGCCGTGCCCACGGGCAGCTGCCAGATCGGCGCCGTCCACGACCCCCGCCGCCGGGCGGCGCGGTAGCGAGCCATGCCAGGCGCGTGGTTGCCCCAGGTGCGCAGGTACCAGGCGAACGACCAGAAGTTGACCCACGACGGCTCACGCAGAAGGCTCGACGCGAGGGCCGGGCGCGGCGCGAGCGTGCGGAAGATCGCCCGCACGCGACCGAAGTACGAGGGCACGCGCGTGAACTCGTCGCCGATCAGGAGCACCACCACGTCGCGCCCGTAGCTCGGCAGCTCGTCCAGGTCCTGGGTGCAGTACACGGTGAGCCCGCCCTCGTCGAGGCGCCCGTCCATCTCCGCGAGGGCGGCCCCGAAGAAGATGCTGTCGGGCCGGGCGCCGTCGGGAAGGTCCGGCGGCTGCCACGGAAGCGGGCGGCCATCGTCGGTCTGGCAGTTCACGTAGGTGTTGCGCAGTGCCGCCAATGCGCCGCAACGTAGCGGCTCGGCCCGGCCTACACGCGCAGTCCGTCGAGCCGTTCGGCCATGAACGAGCCGACCGCCTGCGGCGAGCCCCTGGTGCGCCACCAGTCGAGCGAGCGCTCGTGCAGCTCGCGCATCCGCGCCGGGTCGGAGAGCAGCGGCATCACGGTCTCCTCGAGCTGCTCCCAGCGGCTCAGCCGGACCACGGGCGCGCCGTCGTAGAAGTTGCGGTCGCGCGGGACCGTGTCCACCACCGTGATGCAGCCGCAGCGCAGCGCCTGCCAGAAGCGGTAGGTGTCGGGCGCGGTGCCGCGCGGCACGAGCGCGATCCGCGAGTCCATGAGCTTCTCCGAGTAGCTGTGGCGGTCGGCCACGATCGAATCCACGAACTCCCGCGTGATCACCATCTCGACCGACAGCTCCCGGTGCTTGGCCGCCAGTGTCTCCGCCTGCGCCAGCATCGCCTCGCGCGCGATCGTCTTGGGGCCGAGGCGCTCGCGCGCCTTGGATACCGCGCCGGGGCGGTGGAGGATGCTGCCCGCAAAGAACAGGTCGGTGCCGCGCTCCTCGAGCGGCTTGACCGGCAGCTCCACCTGGTTGGCGGCGCCGACCGGCAGACGCCAGATCGGCGCCGCGCGCCCGCCATCGCGGCGGTGGCGGCGGTAGCGCCTGGCTCCAGGGAGGTGGTGCGCCCACGTGCGCCCGTACGCCACGAGCCACCAGAAGTTCATCCACGACGGCTCGCGCAGCACGCTGGTGGTCAGTGCGGGGCGAACGGGATAGTTCTTGAAGATGGCGAGCACGTCGCCGAAGTAGCTCGGCACGCGGGTGAACTCGTCGCCCATCAGCAGCACCACCACGTCGCTGCCGTAGCTCGGCAGCCGCTCGAGGTCCTGCGTCATGTAGAAGGTGAGCCCGGCCGTGTCCATGCTCCCGTCCATCGCGGCCAGCACCTCGCCGAAGTAGACGGGATCGGGCAGGTCCACCTCGTCCGGGACGGCCGGCGGGTGCCACGGCACGAACTCCTTGTCCACCGTCATCGAGGTGAAGTACGTGTTGCGCAGCTCGGCCGTCACGGATATTGCTCGTAGGCGCGCCCGAGCGGGTCCGGCCGGTGCCCGCCGCCGGCGAGGAAGTGATTCGGCCCCCGGAGGACCGGCGGCGCAAGCTCCCCGGCCAGGTCCTCGCGCACGAAGAACGCGTTGGTGCCGGTCAGCTCCGTGTGCGCCAGCCGGTAGCCCTTCTCCCCGGCGAGGCTGGTGAGCGCTGCGATCGAAGCGCCGTAGTAGGCGGTGTTGTCCCACTGGCCGGCCTGCCCGGCCGGCTGCACGAGCGAGTCGCCGCCGCCCAGGGCGCTGTTGTACTCGATGACCACTATGCGCGGCCGGTGGCGCTCGAGCGCGCGCCAGATCCAAAGGTCGGCTCCGTCCACGTCCACGGAGAGCACATCTGGCTCCGCCGGCACGCCGGCCGCCGCGAGCAGCCCCTCCACGTTCTGCGGCGTGACGGCAGCCATCACCGTGCGCACGGAGTCGTTGGCGGCGTACTTCGCCTCGAGCGCGGCGAACAGGGCTTCGTCCGCCTCCAGGAAGGCGCCGCTCCACCCGAGCAGGTCGGCCAGCGCGGCGCAGTTGTTCTCGTGGCCGTCGCCGGCGCCGAACTCCACGAAGTAGCGGCCGGGCGCGCCGCAGCGCGCGATCAGCTCGGCGATCACGCCGTCCTCGCCGTTTTGCGAGAACACCCGCAGCTCGTGGGCGGTGAGGGAGGCCTCCGGGGTGGCGGGAACCTCGCCGCCGGCATGGCGCCGCACGAGCTCGGTCAGCGCCAGGTACACGTCGCGCGGAGTCGTCTCGGTGCGCTGGAGTGACAGTCGGATGCGCCTCAAGAAGCTGCGCGCGGCGGCGGGCGTCCGCATCGCGGCGAACACTATCCCCGCCCCGCATTGCACGGCGGGTGGGACTTGACCGCGCGGCGAGCGCCGGGTTCACTCCAGCAGATGACCACACCCGAGCAGATCCTCGACTCGCGCGCGGTGGTGCCCGACGGGGTCGTCTACCGCGCGTTCGAGGCCGAGACGCTGCTCCTCAACCTCGGCACCGGCAGCTACCACGGCCTGAACCCCACCGGCGGACGGCTGCTCGAGTTGCTGGGCGAGGGCGACGGCGACGTGCGCGCGGCCGTGGAGCGCCTGGCCGCGGAGTGCGGCGTGGCCGCAGCCGAGGTGGCGCCCGAGCTGGCCGAGTTCTGCGCCGAGCTGGCCGAGCGCGGCCTGCTTGAGGTGTCGCCGAAGTGACCCCCGGCGGGGCGCGCGCGTTCGGGCTCGAGCTCGACGCGCGCTTCGAAATCCCCGGCGTGGAGGAGGCGGTCGACCCCGGCGAGGGCCGCGCGGCCCCAGGCGTGGGCGACCGGGCGGCCGCGAATCCCGCCCCCCGCGTGCTGCTCGAGCTGGCGAGCCACGAGCGGCTGCGGGCGCTGAGCGCCGGGGCGGCGGGCGAGCGGATCGCGGAGGTGGCGGGGCCGGATGGCCGGGCCGCGGCCACGATCGACTCTTTCGGCAAAGCGGGATTCGCACTGTGGGCTGAGGGCTTCGGCAGCGCCTGGGTCGACGCCGCCGGCACCGAGGTGCTGTGCGCGCCGGCGGACCTGCCGAGCTGGCGCTGGCAGCGCTTCCTGACCGGGCAGGTGATCCCATTCGTGGCGGTCCTGCGCGGGCTCGAGGCGTTCCACGCGAGCGCGGTGGTGGCCGATGGCCGGGCGATCGGGATCGTGGCGCGCAGCGGCCACGGCAAGACGACCCTGGCCCTCGAGCTCCTGTTGCGGGAACGGCCCTTCCTCGACGACGACGTGCTCGTGGTGGAGTCGTCGGCCGGGGGAGGCCTGATCGCCCACCCGGGCAGCGCGCTGGCCAACGTGCGCGAGGACGGCCGCTGGCTGGCCGAGCGGCTCGTGTCCGCCGGCCTCGGTCGCCCGCTGGGCACGGCGGACGGCGAAACGCGCGTGGCCGTCCGCCGGCACCCGTGCGCGGTGCCGCTCGGGGCGCTCTTCCTGCTGGATCGAACCGGGGCCGGCGGCACGCTCGAGATCGAGCGCCTCGCGCCCGTCGAGCCCCGCGTGCTGCTCGCGGCGACCTTCAACCTCGCCCTGCGTTCGCCGGACCGGCTCACCCGCCAGCTCGACGTGTGCGCGCAGATTGCGGAGACGGTGGCGGTGTTCAGGGTCGGCTGCCCGCCCGAGGTGGAGGCGCCCGCGCTCGCGGGGGAGATCCTCGATGCCGCCTCGGCTCGCGAGGCGGCGAGCCCCGCCACCCCCGAGGCGGCGAGTCCGTGAGCGGCCCGGCGGGGCTCGAGCCGCTGGCTGCACCCGGCCGGCTCGGGCCGCTCAGCCGGCTGGCGCTGAGCGCGGAGATCCTCGGCGTGTACGCGCGGGTGCGCCGCGAGCTGCGCCGCACCGACATCCGCGCGGCCATTGCCCGGCTGCGCGCTCCCGCCCTCGCTCGCCCGCCGAGCGCCGCGTCCGGCGCCCTCGGGTACGCCTCCGGCGTGCGGCTCGGCAAGGCGGCCGCGAGCGTGCTGGGCCCGCTGCCCGTGGAGTCCGGCTGCCTCCAGCTGTCGCTGGTCCTGTGCTCGCTGCTGGCGCGCCGCGGCGTGCAATCGTCGATCGTGATCGGGGTGCGACCGGGCGACGACTTCGGGGCCCACGCCTGGGTCGAGCTGGACGGGCGCCCGCTGCTGCCGTCGTCCGAGGCGGAGTTCGAGCGGCTGGTGGAGCTGTGAGCCGGGTCGCGATCGTGATCCCCACGCTCGGGCGCCCGGAGTTGCTGCGCCGCGTGCTCGATCGCCTCGACCGCCAGACGGCGCCGCCCGACGCGTTCGAGTTGCTGGTGGTGGCCGACGCCAAGGAGGCGCGGCCCGACGTGCTGGAGGAGGCCGTGGCCGGCAGGCCCTACGCGGGTCGCGTGCTCCGCGCCGAGCGCCCTGGCGCGTCGGCCGCGCGGAACACCGGCTGGCGCGGGGCCGGCACGCCCCTGGTCCTCTTCCTGGACGACGACATCCTGCCCGAGCCCGCGCTCGTGGCCGAGCACCTCGACTGGCACGACCGCCATCCGGAGGAAGAGGTGGGGGTGCTCGGGCACGTTCGCTGGGCCGACGAGCTCAAGGTCACCCCGTTCATGCGCTGGCTCGAGTACGGGATCCAGTTCGACTACCCGAACATCGACGGCATCGAGGCCGGCTGGGGCCGCTTCTACACGGCCAACGCGTCGGTCAAGCGGTCGCTGATCGAGCGGGTTGACGGCTTCGAGGAGGAGCGTCTCCCGTTCGGGTACGAGGACCTCGACGTGGCCAAGCGGATGCACGAGCACGGATTCCGCCTCCTCTACAACCGGGCAGCGGTGGCCGAGCACGTGCACCCGATGGACATCGAGTTCTGGAAGCGCCGCGCGTCGCGCATCGCGATCTCGGAGCGGCAGTTCGCGAAGATGCACCCGGGCTTCGAGCCGTACTTCCACGCGCTGTTCTCGAAGGCCGCCGCGCAGCCCCCGGCCCGCGGTCGCGGCGCCAGGCTCGCGCGCTTCGTCCCGCGCTCGTTCCCCTTCCTCGGCCCGCGCGTGTGGGGGAGCGCCGACACCGTCTTCCGCCAGACCCTGGCCGGGCCGTTCCTGCGCGCGTGGGAGGCGTCGGCCGACGACGGCTAGAACCGGCGCACAACCGCCGGGTTCCTGGCTAATGTGCCACCCGGCTTGCGTATAGCCGCCCTCTGATTTAATGGTTTCTCGGACCCCAGGCAGGGGGAATGAGAGACCGAGCCGCACGACGCGGCG